>NZ_JAELTO010000009.1 GCF_016428875.1 Xylophilus sp. ASV27 | reverse complement strand
CACGACTGGCAGCAACGGCTTGATCTTTTTGTACAACACCGCGCTAACTTCCTTGTTTCTTTTCTTTCCCATGCACCGTCAACGCGCATCCCGCGCTTGGCGATGACAGGCTTTTGTTAGCCGCTCTAAAGAGGTTCATGGTACGTGGGGGTCGTCGGGGCGGAGTCGCGGTGTCGTCGGCGTGTCACTCGGCCTGGATGCCAGCCTCGCGGATCACCTTGCCCCACTTGGCGACTTCGGCGCGCTGGAACTCGGCGAACGGCGCGGCGACGCGGCCATCGGGCTCCACGCCCATGGTGCGCAGCCGCGCCTGCACCCCGGGAGTGCCGACGATCGCGGCCACCTCGCGCGCCACGCGGTCCACGATAGGCTGCGGTGCGCCGGCGGGCGCGAACACGCCCTGCCAGGACTGCATCTCGAAGCCGGTGACACCGGCTTCGGCCAGCGAAGGCACGCCGGGCAGATCAGCCAGCCGCGCCTTCGACGTGACACCCAGTACCTTCACGCGCTTGCCGTCGATCATCGGGCGGGCGGCGGCCACGGTCTCGAACACCATGTCGATCTGGCCGCCGACCAGGTCCACCATGGCCTGTGAGCCGCCCTTGTAGATGATCTGGCGCAGCTGCGTGCCGGTTAGGCTCTGGTAGAGCTGGCCCGACAGGTGCTGCGAGGTGCCCGCGCCGGCAGTGCCGTAGGTCAGGCTGTCGGGTTTGGCCTTGCGTTCGGCGGTGATCTGCTGCACCGAGTCGAAGCGGCTGCCCGCGGGCACCACCAGCACGTTGCTGACCATGCCGACCAGGTTTACGGGCGCGAAGTCCTTCACCGGGTCGTAGCCCAGATTCTTGGCGATCAGGCGCGCCACGCCGTCGGACACGCCGCCGGTGGAGAACGGCACGACGTAGCGGATCGGCCTGCTGGGCCAGTCGGTCGCCTGGGCAGATACGGCCATTGGGATCAGCGCGGTGGTGGCGAGCAGGGTGGCGGCGCACAGCGTGCGGCGGCTGAACTTCATCGGAATGTCTCCTGGGTATCTAGAAAAGGGGGGGTGAACCTGAGGTCAGGCGCGGGCGGTGTCCGGAGGATCGGCTGGCGGCCGGACGGACTTCCGCAGCACCAGTTCGCACGGCACGACCACGTAGCGCGGCGGCGCATTGCCGAGCATCTGCCCGTGCAGCAGTTCGACCGTGGCGTTCACCATCCTCTCCACGCTCTGCACCACGGTGGTGAGCTGGTAGGCGCCCCAGGCAGCCTGTGGCACGTCGTCGAAGCCGACCACGCTCACGTCTTCGGGCACGCGCAGCTGCAGCTCATTGCGCAGCACGTCCATCGCGGCGATGGCCATGTGGTCATTGGCGACGAAGAGGGCGTCGGGCGGCTCGCCCGTGCCGCTGAACAGCGTGCGCGTCGCGGCTTTCGCGCCGTCGAAGCTGTAGTGGCCTACGGCGCGGCGATATACCTGCGTGCCTGCCTTGGCCAGTGCGCCGGCGAAGCCGCTCTCGCGCTCCAGGCTGGTGGACGAACGCTCCAGTCCGGCGATGAAGGCGATGCGCTCGAAGCCACGCGCCAGCAGCAGCTCGGCCACCAGGGCGCCGCCGCGGCGGTTGTCCGAGGTGACAGCATTGGTGCCGTAGCGCGCCTTGGCGCTGGTGTCGGCCACGCGGTTGAACTGGACGATGGGTATGCCTGAGGCGGCGCAGCTGTTCGCAAGGCTGGGTGACAGCATGGTCGACGCCAGCACGATCCCGTCGACCTGGTACTGCAGGATCTCGGCCATGACCTCGTCGGCCTCGTCCAGGTCGCTGATGAACATCAGCACGTGATAGCCCTGCTTCTGCAGCTTCTGCGATAGGTCCTGGATCACCAGTGGGTAGAACTGGTTTTCCAGATAGCTCATCACCAGCGCCACGATGCGGCTTTGCCGCGTGATCAGGCTGCGCGCCATGGCGTTGGGCCGGTAGCCCAGCGCGGCGGCGGCGGACAGCACCTTGGCGCGCGTCTGCTCCGACACGCTGGCGCCGGGCGTGAAGGTGCGGCTGACGGCCGACTGCGAGACCTGCGCAAGCCGTGCGACTTCCTGCGCGGTGGCGCTGCTCTTCATGCTGCGGTCCAGCCGCCGTCCAGCATCAGCGCGCTGCCCGTGACGAGGCTGGACGCATCGCTGGCCAGGAACACGAACGCACCCATGGTCTCCTCGATCTGGCCGAGGCGGCCCAGCGCGATCTTGTCGAGAACCCATTGGCGGAATGTCGCGTCCTCGAACATGCCACGCGTGAGCTCTGTTTCGATGAAGGTCGGGCACACCGTATTCACGCGGATGTTGGCGCGGCCCAGTTCCCAGGCCAGCGCCTTCGTCATGCCTTCCATGGCGTGCTTGCTGGCGCAGTACAGGGCGCGCCGCGGGCTGCCCACGTGGCCCATCTGCGAGGAGACGTTGATGATGGAGCCGGGCAGGCCGGCCGCCAGCAAGCCCTGCACCACGGCGCGCGCGACATAGAAGGCGGACTTGACGTTGAGGTCGAGTACGGTGTCGATGTCCTCGTCCTGCGTGTCGACCAGCGGCTTGGGGCGGTTGGTGCCGGCGTTGTTGACGAGGATCTGGAACGGGGCGCACGCGGCGAGCTCGCGGGCCACGGCCGCGCGGTCGCTCACGTCCAGCGCCAGCGTTTCGCACGGGCAGCCGGCCTCCTTGAGCATTGCGGCCGCGGCGGCCAGGCCGCCCGCATCGCGCGCGGCCAGCGTCACATGGGCGCCGGCCTGCGCCAGCGCCGTGGCGGCCGCCAGGCCGATGCCGCGGCTGCCGCCGGTGATCAAGGCGCGGCGGCCGTCGACGCGAAAGCCCGGTGCCCTTGGCAACGTCTGTGCGGTGCTCATCGTGACCGCCTCATGCCTTGAGCGGTACCGGCTGGTACCACGGCACCTCGGCCCGCGTGCCGCAGCGGCGCACGCGCAGGCTGGCCTGCTCGCCGTGGCCGGCGAAATTCTCCATGTGGCACAGGCGCGAGCAGCAGGCGCCCATGGCGGCGCTGGCTTCGTCGGTCAGCACCTTCTGGTAGGGGCAGGTCTTGAGGAACTTGCCGACCCACAGGCCGACGGTGTAGCGCGTTCCTGCTGGTGGGCAGCGTGTGGTTGCTGCCGATGACCTTGTCGCCGAAGCTCACGGTGGTGCGCGGGCCGAGGAACAGCGCGCCGTAGTTGGTCATGCCGTTCAGAAAGTATTCCGGGTCGCGCGTCACCACCTGTACATGCTCTGAGGCAATCTCGTCGGCCTTCTTCAGCATCTCTTCCCTGGTATCGCAGACGATGACCTGGCCGTAGCCGGCCCGGCTCCGCGCGGCGATGGCGGCCGTGGGCCGGGTCTTGGGCTGGTGCTCGATCTCGGCCATCGTGTCCCGGGCCAGCTTCTCGCTGTCGGTCAGCAGGATGGACGGCGAGGCTGGCCCGTGCTCGGCCTGGCCCAGGCGGAAGTCGGCCGGGTCCCAGTTGTCGGACTTGCGGCCGTATTCGCGCACGGCGTCATCGCCGCGCGGCTCGATGTCTTTGATGATGCCTTCAACGGTGGCACGGACCTTGGCGTCGTCGTCGGCACGGACTTGCACATCCTTGCCGCGCTTGAGATGTCGGATCATGGGGCTTTCGGAGGGCTCAGGGTCGGAGGGCTTGCGTACGTATTCATGCTGGTTGATTTGCATGCGTATGCAAAAAGGGTTTACCCTAGGGTGTTTCGTCCTCCATGCCGCCCCCCGCGCTGGACGCCGCGGCTGAATCCCAATGGCTAGAATCCGAATGGCTTCCCAAGGAGCGTTGCAGCGGGCCGTCGAAGGTGCCCGTCAGGCTTGGGACCGCGCATCCCCAACGACGCTCACCTGTTTCTTCCGTGTTCCCAGGTGAGCCCATGCCCTCCACTCCTCGCGACGTTTCTCCTCCCCCCATGAAGCTCTCCGGCCTCGAGCCGGTCCTGATCGGCGAGGGCACGCTGTTCGTCAACGTTGGCGAGCGCACCAACGTCACCGGCTCCAAGGCCTTCGCGCGCATGATCCTCAATGGCCAGTACGAGGAGGCGCTGGCCGTCGCACGCCAGCAGGTGGAGAACGGCGCTCAGGTGATCGACATCAACATGGACGAGGCCATGCTCGACAGCAAGGCGGCCATGGTGCGCTTCCTGAACCTGATCGCCTCCGAGCCTGACATCGCCCGCGTGCCGATCATGGTGGACAGCTCCAAGTGGGAGGTGATCGAGGCCGGCCTGCGCTGCGTGCAGGGCAAGGGCATCGTCAATTCCATCTCCATGAAGGAGGGCGTCGAGAAGTTCAAGCACGAGGCGCGCCTCGTGCGCCGCTACGGCGCCGCGGCGGTGGTGATGGCCTTCGACGAGGTGGGCCAGGCCGACACCTTCGCGCGCAAGATCGAGATCTGCGAGCGCGCCTACCGCGTGCTGGTGGACGAGGTCGGCTTCCCGCCCGAGGACATCATCTTCGACCCCAACATCTTCGCCGTGGCCACGGGCATTGAGGAGCACAACAACTACGCGGTCGACTTCATCGAGGCCACGCGCTGGATCAAGCAGAACCTGCCGGGCGCCAAGGTCTCGGGCGGCGTGTCCAACGTGAGCTTCTCGTTCCGCGGCAACGACCCGGTGCGCGAGGCGATCCACACCGTGTTCCTGTACCACGCCATTCAAGCCGGCATGGACATGGGCATCGTCAACGCCGGCATGGTGGGCGTGTACGACGACCTGGAGCCGGTGCTGCGCGAGCGGGTGGAGGATGTGGTGCTCAACCGCCGCCCCGATGCGGGCGAGCGCCTGGTCGAGATCGCCGAGACCGCCAGGAGCGGCGCCAAGGACGAGAGCAGGAAGCTCGAATGGCGCGGCACGGCGGAGCACCCCACGACGGTCGAGCAGCGGCTCACGCACGCGCTGGTGCACGGCATCACCGACTTCATCGTCGAGGACACCGAAGCCGCCTACCGCGCCATCCTCGCCAAGGGCGGGCGGCCGCTGCACGTGATCGAGGGCCCGCTGATGGACGGCATGAACGTGGTCGGCGATCTGTTCGGCGCCGGCAAGATGTTCCTGCCGCAGGTGGTCAAGTCGGCTCGCGTGATGAAGTCCGCCGTGGCCCACCTGCTGCCCTACATCGAGGAAGAAAAGCGCCTGGACGAGGCCGCCGGCCGCGACGTCAGCACCAAGGGCAAGATCGTCATCGCCACCGTCAAGGGCGACGTGCACGACATCGGCAAGAACATCGTCACCGTCGTGCTCCAGTGCAACAACTTCGAAGTGGTGAACATGGGCGTGATGGTTCCGTGCCACGAGATCCTGGCGCGCGCCAAGGTCGAGGGCGCCGACATCGTCGGCCTGAGCGGCCTGATCACGCCCAGCCTCGAAGAGATGCAGTACGTGGCCGGCGAGATGCAGAAGGACGAGCACTTCCGCCTCAGGAAGATCCCGCTGCTGATCGGCGGCGCCACCACCAGCCGCGTGCACACCGCCGTCAAGATCGCGCCGCACTACGAGGGCCCAGTCGTCTACGTGCCCGACGCCTCGCGCAGCGTGAGCGTGGCGCAGAGCCTGCTGTCGGACCAGGCGGCCCGGTACATCGAGGAGCTCAACGCCGACTACGACAAGGTGCGCACCCAGCACGCCAACAAGAAGCAGGTGCCGCTGTGGCCGCTGGCCAAGGCGCGCGCCAACAAGACGCCGATCGACTGGGCGCACTACACGCCGCCGGTGCCCAAGTTCCTGGGCCGGCGCCTGTTCAAGAACTTCGACCTGACCGAACTCGCCCGCTATATCGACTGGGGCCCGTTCTTCCAGACCTGGGACCTGGCCGGCCCTTTTCCGGCCATCCTGAAGGACGAGATCGTCGGCGCCGAAGCGGTGCGCGTGTATGCCGACGGCCAGCGCATGCTCAAGCGCCTGATCGAAGGCCGCTGGCTGCAGGCCAATGCGGTGCTCGGCTTCTGGCCGGCGAACACCGAGCGCGACGACGACATCGTGCTCTACACCGGCGAGGACCGCAGCCAGCCCGCGCTCACCTGGTACGGCCTGCGCCAGCAGACCGAGAAGCAGGCGGTGGACGGCGTCATGCGGCCCAGCCGCTGCCTGGCGGACTTCGTCGCGCCCCGGGACAGCGGGCGCCAGGATTACGTCGGCATGTTCGCGGTCACGGCCGGCATCGGCGTCGAGAAGAAAGAGAAGTACTTCCATGACGACCTGGACGACTACTCCGCCATCATGCTCAAGGCCCTGGCCGACCGCCTGGCCGAGGCCTTCGCCGAATGCCTGCACGAGCGCGTGCGCAAGGACCTGTGGGGTTACGCCGCGGACGAGGCGCTGTCCAACGAGGACATGATCGCGGAGAAGTACCGCGGCATACGGCCCGCGCCCGGCTACCCCGCCTGCCCGGACCACAGCGTGAAGCGGGCCATGTTCGAAGTGATGGGCTGCTCCGACATCGGCATGGGCCTGACCGAGTCGCTGGCGATGACGCCAGCGGCCAGCGTCAGTGGCTTCTACCTGAGCCATCCCGACAGCACCTACTTCAACGTGGGCAAGATCGGGGAAGACCAGCTGGAGGATTCGGCCCGCCGCCGCGGCCTGCCAGAGGCCGAGCTGCAGCGCTTGCTGGCGCCGAACCTGGGCTGAGGTCCCGGCGCCCGCTCACGGTCTGCCTGCAGACCGTGAGTGGCGTCCTACTTGGCGTCCGACCAGGGGGTGGTCTTCCACAGCGCGTTGAAGTCGGCCGTGGCCTTGTCCAGGCGCGTCTTCCAGGCGGGGCCTTCGACGTAGTCCATCTCGGTGAACTGCGCCTGCATCTGCTTCTGGAACTCCGGATCGGCAGCGATCGTACGCATGGCATCGGCCAGCCGGCGCTGTACCGCGGCGGGGATCGCCGCCGGCGCGACGATGCCGCGCTCGGAGTTGAACACCAGGTTCACGCCCTGCTCGTTGAAGCTCGGCACGTCGGGTGCCAGCTGCGAACGCCCCGGACTGGCCTGCCCCAGGATGCGCACCTTCTCCTTGAAGGGCATGACCTCGCCCAGGTTCATGCCGCCGATCACCACATGGCCGCCGAGCACGGCGGTGCGCAGCGGGCCCGCGCCGTTGTAGGGCACGTGGTTGAGCCGCGTGCCGGTGAGGCGCTCGAACAGCACCATGGCAAGGTGGTCGTCCGTGCCCACGCCCGTGGAGCCGTAGCTCAGTTCTCCGGGGTGTGCCTTGGCGTCGGCGACCAGGTCGGCCAGCGTCTTGTACTTGCTGTTCCCGAGCACGCTGAAGGCGCTGGGGTCGCGCACCAGGTTGGCGATGTAGGCGAAGTCGTTGCCCTTGAACTGTGTCTTGCGCTCGATGGGCAGGGTGACCAGGCCCGGCATGTTGGTCATGCCGATCACATAGCCATCGGGCGCGGCCTTGGCCACGTAGGCCAGGCCCAGCTCGCCCGAGGCGCCGACCTTGTTCGTCACCACCACCGGGGTGCCCAGTTGCTTGGTCAGGTGCACGGCCAGCGTGCGCGCCGTGATGTCGGTGCCGCCGCCGGCGGCGAACCCGACTACGAGCTCGACGGGCTTCTCGGGCCAGGCGGCCAGCACTGGCCCGGCGAGCGCCAGCGCGCCCAGTGCCAGCGCGAGGCGGCGGCGCGTACCCGAAAAAAGGGTGGATGGGGTGGAAGTCATATGTCTCCTTGGAAGATTCGTCAGTCGAAAGAGGGGGCTCAGCCGGCCTGCGGGGGCACCGTGGGACGGCCCCAGTCGGCCCAGAGCTTGGCCACGGCTGCGTAGTCGTCGCGGCCATAGCCCGCCGCGGCGGCCATGTCGTAGACGCTGTGCGAGCCCTGGATCGCGAACAGCGGCACCCCCAGCGTCTGGGCCAGCTGCAGGGCCAGCACCGAGTCCTTGCGCGCGGCGTCCAGCGGCATGCCGCCGGCGTAGTCGCCGTTGACGATGCGATCTGCGTAGCGATAGGTCAGCGGACGGTGCAGGCCCATCTGCGCATCCGACAGCAGGGCGATCAATTTCTGGCAGTCCACGCCGGCGGCTGTGGCCATGGCGCCGGCTTCGGCCACCACGATCATCACGGCATGGGCCACGGCGTTGTTGATGACCTTGGCCGCGGCGCCCGCGCCGAGCGCGCCGAAGTAGGTTTGCTTGGCGGCGATGGCGTCGAGCACCGGCTGCGCGCGCGCGATCGCGGCCAGGTCGCCGCCGAGCGCGAGCGAGGCCACGCCCGCCACCATCTGGCCCACGCCGGCCAGGATGGAGGCGTCCACCAGGTCGATGCCGTACGGTGCGAGCAGCGCCTGCGCGGCATGGATGTGCTCGGGATTCACGGTGCTGGTCTCCAGCACCACGGCGCCGCGCGGCAGGTGGGGCGCGATCTGCTGCAGCACCGCCTGCGAGATGGCGGGGCTGGGCAGGCACAGCACCACGGTCTGCGTGCCGGCGAGGTCCGAGGGCGCTGCGATGGGGCTGGCGCCGAACGCCGCCTGGGCGCGCTGCAGTTGGGCCGCATCGAGGTCGAACACCTGCGTGGCGAACTGGCGGCCGATGCGCTCGGCGAGCGGGTAGCCCATGTTGCCGAGGCCGTAGATGGCCACGGGAGAGGATTGCATCATGGTGGTGCGTGGGGAAAAGAAGGAGAAAACGGGGTGGCTGCGGGCTACTTGGCCACGGCCAGCGGCTGCTCGTGCAGGCCGAAGTAGATGCTCTTGACCTGGGCATAGAGCCTCAGGCCGTCGATGCCCTTCTCGCGGCCGATGCCGCTGTTCTTGAAGCCTCCGAAGGGCGTGCTGGTCACCGACTGCTTGTAGGTGTTGATCCAGACCGAGCCGGCCTCCAGCGCGCGGCCGATGCGCCAGGCGCGCTTGAAGCTCTCGGTCCAGATGCCGCAGGCCAGGCCGAAGGCCGTGCCGTTGGCCTGCGCGACGAGGTCGGCCTCGTCCTTGAAGGGCAGCGCCACCAGCACGGGGCCGAAGGCCTCTTCCTGGCAGGCATTGGCGTCGTACTTCAGGCCATCGATCACCGTCGGCAGGTAATACGCACCGTCGTCGAACTCGCCGCCCGCGGGTGCCGCGCCGCCGCACAGCACGCGGCCACCCTCGGCGCGCGCGCGCTCGACGAAGCGGGCCACGCGCTCGCGGTGGTGGAACGAGGCCAGCGGCCCCATCTCCACGCCCTCGGCATCGGGGGCCGCCACGCGCAGGCCCTTGGCGCGCGCCACCACCTCCGCCAGTACCTCGTCGTATACGCCCTGCTCGATGAACAGCCGCGAGCCGGCCACGCACGACTGCCCGGCCGAGCCGAAGATGCCGGCCACCACGGCCGCCACGGCATGCGCGCGGTCGGCGTCCGCGAACACCACATGCGGCGATTTGCCGCCAAGCTCCAGTGCCGCGGGAATCAGCCGGTCGCCCGCGACGCGTGCGATGGCGCGGCCCGACACCGTGCCGCCCGTGAAGGACACCATGCGCACGTCCGGGTGGGCCACGAGGGCTGCACCCACGTCGGCGCCGCGGCCCTGCACCACCTGCAGCAGGCCATCGGGCAATCCGGCGGCACGTGCAATGCGCGCGAGTTCGGGGCCGAGCAGGGGCGAGTCCTCCGAGGGCTTGAGGATCACCGCGTTGCCGGCGGCGAGCGCGGGCGCGACCTTGGTCGCGTCGTTCATGATCGGCGAGTTCCAGGGCGTGATCGCGGCCACCACGCCGAAGGGTTCGAGCACGGTGAACGACACGTAGTCGCCGCGTGCGGGAGTGACGTCGGTTTCCAGCGTCTCGCAGACGCCGGCGTAGTAGCGGAAGGTGCCGATGGCCGACTCCACCATGCCGCGGCATTCGCCCAGCGGCTTGCCGTTGTCCTGCATCTGCAGGCGTGCGAGGGATTCCTTCTCGGCCTGCAGGCCGTCGGCGATGGCCTGCAGCACCAGGGCGCGCTTGTGCGGCAGCAGTGACTTCCAGCCCGAATGATGGAACGCGTGCCAGGCGCGGTCCACGGCGGCGTCCAGTTCCTGCGGCGAGGTGACCGGTACGCGTGCGATCTCGGCGCCGTTGGCGGGGTTGATGCTGATGAGTTCAGGGGCGGCTTGCAACGGTGCCATGGTGTTCGCTGAGTTGATGTCGAGCGGCAGTCTAGGTAGCGGTCCCATGAAACACAACGACGGCGTTGTCGCCAATATTGGCGATAAGACTATCGATAAAGGCGTGTGCCGGCGGCCTCCGCCGCGCCCGCCGGGCGGTCTCTTGACTACCATCGCACCATGAGCAACCACCGGCTGGCCGCCTCGGACGCAGGCGCCTTCCCCCATGCCACGCTGCCCGCGCAGGTGGCCGCCGTGATCGAGGCGATCGAGATCGACATCATTCGCGGCCGCATCCTGCCGCGCAACCGCCTCATCGAGGACCATCTGATGGAGGACTACGCCGCGAAGCGCCACGTGGTGCGTGCGGCGCTGGTCGAACTGCAGCGCCTGGGCGTGGTGGTCAAGCCGCCGCACCTGGGCGCGCGCATCCGCCGCTTCGATGAGCAGAGCCTGCGCGATCTCTACCACTTCCGGACCGTGCTGCATGGCGCGGCGGTGGCCGCCATGCCCTTGCCTGTGGCGCCCGAGCGCCTGGCCGCCGTCGAGGCGGCGGCGCACGCCCACGCCGAGGCCGCCGCGACGGGCGATCTCATCACGATCCACCGCACGAACATGGCCTTCCATCGCCTGTTCTACGGCTTGAGCGACAACCCCTACATCGCGGAGTCGATCCGCCTGCACGACTGGCTGAGCTTTCCCGCACGCGCCTACGGCATCGCCGATGCCCAGGCGCTGGAGCAGGCCTGCCGCGAACACGCGGCCATGGTGGCGGCGCTGCACGCCGGCGAGCGAGCACGGCTGCACCAGCTTGCACTGGACCACATGGACCGCGCCCGGCAGCTCTACGTCGAGAAGTTCCTCATGCGCTGAGTGGGCCACGTTGCGCCCGCACTTGGCGCCGTGGCGTGGACGCTACGGCGCTGCAGCGCCTGCTGGCGCCTAATCTGTGAATTAGGGCAACACTGAACAAGTCCCTCGCGTGTCGCGCATCCCTGCCGTGGGCGGTCCGCGGCGTTGCAAATCCTCGCCATGGCGGCGGTCTGCGCCCTGCATCCCATCCCAAAGCAGGGCGCGCGCCAGCGCGGGACTCATTCCGCGTCGCCTTGGCGCTACCACGCAGCGCCCGGCGCACATGGGGCTGCACCGCTTACCGCGCTTTACAAAAGCGGTACTTCTTGGGCTCGTGGACTGTGTAGCTTCCTGACAGGGCTTCCGGCACAAGGAAGCGCATCACAGAAGGAGAGAACATGAGCACGTCCACCAGCCTCACCCCCGTGCACGGCCACGACGCCGGGGCCTCGCCGCTCAAGCCGCTCTGGATCGCCATCGGCGTCCTCGCGGCGGCGGTACTCGCGCTTGGCGGCACGCTGGTCTACCAGAATACGCGCCCTGCCGGGCCTGCAACGCAAGTCGCCGCCCTGGCTCCGGCCGAGGTGCCGGCGCCGGCCTCGTCCGCCGCCAAGGAAGAGATCGCGCGGGATCAGCCCGCCCCGCCCGCCGCTGCGCCTGCGGCTCCCCCTGCGGCTCCCGCCGCGGCCCGGGCGCCGGTGGTCACCGCTCCCCGGCCCGTGCCGGCACCGGCGCCCGCCTATGGCAGCGCCGGCGCCGCCTATCCGGAGCCGGTGCAGGCCACCCCGGTCTGCGGCATCTGCGGGCGGGTGGAATCGGTGCAGCCGGTGCAGCGGGCCGCGCCGCCCACCGGCGTGGGCGCGGTGGCCGGCGGTGTGCTCGGCGGCGTGCTGGGCAACCAGATCGGCCATGGCTCCGGCCGGGCCGCGGCCACGGTGCTGGGTGCCGTGGGCGGCGGCTTCCTGGGCAACACGGTGGAGAAGCGCACCAACACCCAGACGGCCTACCTGATCCACGTGCGCATGGAAGACGGCTCGCGCCGCACCTTCGAGCGCTCGCAGCCGGTGCCGGTGGGCGAGCCGATCACGCTGGAAGGCCGCGGCTTCCGACTGGGCCAGAGCCGCACCTATTCGAGCGACCCCTACTACCGCCAGGCCGTGCAGCCGCAGGGCACCTATGCCACCGGTTCCTACTGATTTCCAGGCAAAAAGCAGCTGTAGCCTAGGAACTACCTGGGCTGTGCGCTATATAAATAATAGCAATCCCGGCCCGGCACGGATTCTCAGTGCGCGCCCAGCACCACCGGGATCTCGGTAGCCGGTGGCGTGTTGCGGCTGCGGCCGCAGCGCACGATGCCGTCGATCATCACCATGCCCACGCCCGGGATGTCGCCGAGCCGAACGCTTTCGAGCAGGCCCGGCGCGGGCGAGTGCTGCGCGCGGTCCATGAAGACGAGGTCGGCGTCGCGGCCGGCTTCGATCAGCCCGCAGTTGAGCTTGCGGATCTTCGCGGTGTTGCCGGTGGCAAAGCAGAACACCAGCTCGGCCGGTATGTTCGCGATCGACGACAGCATGGCGATCATGCGCAGGATGCCCAGCGGCTGCACGCCCGAGCCCGCGGGCCCGTCGGTGCCCAGGATCACGCGGTGCGGGCACTTCAGTTCCAGCGCGGCCTTGGCCGCCGCGATGGCGACGCGCTCGTTGCCGTTGTGCACGATTTCGATGGCGCGCGTGCTCTTCTCGCACAGCTCGCACACGTGCGCCTCGGGCAGCGAGGTGTGGCCGCCGTTGATGTGGCCGATGACGTCGGCGTCGGCTTCGAGCACCACGTCCTTGTCGATCAGGCCCGAGCCCGGGATCGACGGGCCGCCCGTGTGGATGGTGCTCTGGATGCCGTACTTGCGCGCCCAGGCCACCATCTCCCTGGCCTCGTAGCCGGCCTTCACCGAGCCCAGGCCGACCTCGCCGAGCAGGCCCACGCCGGCCTCGGCGAGTTCCTTGAAGTCGCTCTCCACCATGCCCTTCTCGATCACCGGCGCGCCGGCCAGCACCTTCATGCCGCCGGGGCGGAAGTTGTCGAACGCGCGCTGCGCGGTGATGGCCAGCGCCTTCAGGCCCACGATGTCCTTGGGGCGGCCGGGCAGGTGCACCTCGCCGGCGGAGATCATGGTCGTCACGCCGCCGTGCAGCGTGGAGTCGATCCAGCCGATCTGGCCCTGGCGCGGCGTCCAGTCGCCGAACACCGGGTGCACGTGGCTGTCGATCAGGCCGGGCGCGACGCAGGTTGCGCGCGCGTCGATGACGGTCCTCGCGCCTTCCAGGTCGCAGTCCTTCTCCTTGCCGACCGCTACGATCAGGCCATCGTTCACCACGATAGTGTCGGCGCCGAGGATGGGCCGGTCGATGTCGCCCGACAGCAGCAGGCCGATGTTGCGGATGACGACCTTGCCCGAGGTCGCGGTGGTGGGGGCTTCTGCCATGAACGGCTCCTTGGGAATCGTGGGGAGGGGATCGGGATCAGCGCGCCGGCGCGACGGTGCGCAGCACCACGTCGACCATCACCGCGTCCCAGTGGGCAATGGCCTCCGGGCGGTCCAGTTCCTCGCCCAGGAAGGCGCTGAGCGTGTAGCGGTTGGACTGGTAGAAGTAGCCCATCGAGGCGATCAGCAGGTACAGGTCGCGCGCCTGCAGGTCGCTGCGGAACACGCCCGCGGCCGCGCCGCTGGCCAGCACCTGCGCGATCACCGAGACCGCGGGCGAGGAGTACTCGCGCGCGCGCGGCGATTTGGCGATGTGCCTGCCCTTGTGCAGGTTCTCGGTGTTGAGCAGGGTGACGAACTCGGGGTTCCTGCGGTAGTACTGGCTCACGAAGCGCACCACCGCCTTGAGCGCCTCCACCGGCGCATCGGGCCGGATGTCGAGCGCCTCCTCGGCCTCGTTCATGCGGCGGTAGATGCTCTCTATCACCTCGATGAACAGGCCTTCCTTGCTGCCGAAGTAGTAGTAGATCATGCGGTCGAAGGACTTCGCCGCCCTGGAGATCTTCTCCACGCTGCCGCCCTCGTAGCCGTAGCGCGCGAACACCTTCGTGGCCGCGCGCAGGATGTTCTCGCGCGTGGCCTGCGCCGCCAGCTCCCGCGCGCCGGTGCGGCGCGCCGAGGGGCGCTTGGCTGCTGCCTTGCGTTCTGTCATCGGCGTCCCGTCAGCGAGTCAGGAGAGAAGTCCGGCCGGAGCGCCAAGCGTCACTTCTCGGCGAAGGCCCGCTCGATGACGAAGTCGCCGGGCGTGCTGGTGTTGCCTTCCTTGAAGCCGCGCTGCTCCAGCAACTGCTTGAGGTCGGCCAGCATGTACGGGCTGCCGCACAGCATCATGCGGTCCTCGGCGGGGTTGAGCCGGGGCTGGCCCAGGTCGGCCTCGAGCTTGCCGTTTTCCAGCAGTTCGGTGATGCGGCCCATGTTGCGGTAGCTCTCGCGCGTCACCGTAGGGTAGTAGAGCAACTGGCTGCGCACGAAGTCGCCGAGGAACTCGTGGTTGGGCAGGTGCTTGGTCACCATGTCGTGGTAGGCCAGTTCGTCCACCTGGCGCACGCCGTGCACCAGGATGACCCTCTCGAACTTCTCGTACGTCTCCGGGTCGCGGATGATGGACAGGAAGGGCGCCAGGCCGGTGCCCGTGCCCAGCAGGTACAGGCGCTTGCCGGGCAGGGTGTAGTCGATCAGCAGCGTGCCGGTGGGCTTCTTGCCGACGATCACCGTGTCGCCCACCTGGATGTGCTGCAGCCGCGAGGTGAGCGGGCCGTTGTCCACCTTGATGCTGAGGAACTCCAGGTGCTCCTCGTAGTTGGCGCTGGCGATGCTGTAGGCGCGCAGCAGCGGCTTGTCGTTGACGCGCAGGCCGATCATGGTGAAGTGGCCGTTGGAGAAGCGCAGCGACGGATCGCGCGTGGTGGTGAAGGTGAACAGGCGGTCGGTCCAGTGGTGGACCGACAGGACGCGTTCTTCGTTGAAAGCACTCATGGTGATGACAGTCTGCGATTGAGGATGGAGGGACGGGGCCGGCCGCGGCGGCGCCGGCCGGTACGGGGCATGTCTCCGGTATCCATCGTGGGAGCCGCCGGCCCGCGGGCGCGGGGGCGGCCCATGATGGTAAATGCTTTGCGCCCGCGAACCCTCCCGGTGCGCCCGCAACGCCCTGCGAAGCTGCGGAAAACCACGTCTTGCGGCCCCCAATCGAATGCGCTACATTGATCCGTGAATGTAGCAAACACAACATTTTGATTAAGTGGATGCTACACACATTGCGACGGCCATTCAAGCCGCAATCGCAGCCCGCACGCCCGCCGGAAAACGAGCCCACGACATGACGGAACACACCAAGACCGACGGCCTGCCCGGCATCGACATGCCGCTGGCCGCGGCCGAGCCCGCGGCGCGCGACGTGCGCGGGGCCGGCGCCAAGGTCGAATGCAACGCCTGCCCGGTGCTGTGCCAGATCTCCGAGGGCCGCACCGGCGCCTGCGACCGCTATGCCAACCGCGGCGGCGCGCTGGTGCGGGTCGACCCCGTGGTGCTGCTGCGCCGCACGCTCGAATCCGGCGCGCCGGAGCTGGTGCCTTTCGCCACCCGCGCCGAGGCTCCCGCCGAATGGAGCGGCGACCTGCTGCGCGCCGACGAGGTGTTCGTGACCGGCGTCGGCTCCTCCACCACCTACCCGGACTACAAGCCCGCGCCCTTCATCGTCGCCTCGCAGGCGCGCGGCGTGGACATGGTCACGGTCGTGACCGAAGGCATCTTCAGCTACTGCGGCTTCAAGGTGAAGATCGACACCGACCGCTTCCTGGGCCCCGAGCAGGCCAACATCCGCTGCAAGGGCGAGGTGGTCGGGCACGTGACCACGGCCGAATACGGCTCGCAGATGCTGTCGCTCGGCGGCGTGCACCATCTCACCGGCGGCAGCAAGAAGGAAGGCCGCGTCACCGCCGAGATGATGCAGCTGCTGGGCAACAAGCGGGCGGTGGAGCTGAGCATCGACGGTGGCTCGCAGGTCGTGGTGCAGGCCGGCCGCGCGCCCATCGTCAACGGCGTGGAAGAGCAGCGCATGCGCGTGGGCTGCGGCTCGGCCACCATCGGCATCTTCGCCAAGCAGTTGCTCGGCCACGTGGACGAGGTGGTGGTGGTCGACGACCACATCACCGGCGTGCTGACCGAGCACCAGGCCGGGCGCTGCCTGGACATGCGCCGCTCCGGCATCCAGATGCGGGGCCGCAAGTCCACGCCGGGCCGCTACTTCCAGGTCGCCAATCCGGGCACCGGCTGGGGCGGCACCGACATCGCCGAGCCGCTGTCCATCATCGAGGGCTGGAACCCGGAAGTGGCCTGGCCCGGCCTGCGCCTGCTCATGACCTCCACCACCGGCGAGCACGCCAACTGGTACGTGCTGGACGAGGCGCTGCAGCCCGTCGAGCAGGCCATGCCGGCGGCGGTGCGCGCCGTGGTCGAGCGCATCGGCGAGAACTGCGAGCCCTCGCTGTCCACCGTGCTGTTCCTGGGCGGCGCCGGCGGCAGCCTGCGCGCGGGCGTGACCGACAACCCGGTGCGGCTGACCCGCGCCATCAAGCAGGCGTTGGTCAACGTCACCTGCGGCGGCGCGCCGGCCTACGTCTGGCCGGGCGGCGGCATCACGGTGATGGCCGACGTCATGCGCATGCCCGACGACAGCTTTGGCACCGTGCCCACGCCGGCCATCGTCGCGCCCATCGAGTTCAGCATGGCGCTGCAGGACTACCGCCTGCTGGGCGGCCACATGGAATACGTGCGGCCGCTGGGCGAGGTGCTGCGGCGCGGCGCCTGGCATGACGACGGCGCGCCGACCGCGCTGCGCTGGGCACGCAACGCCGCCGGCAACCCCTGGCCGCTCGGCCAGCCGCCCCTGCTCGGCTGAGGCGCGGGCGATGGCTGCGAGCCGCGCATCCCTGGCCGACGGCCGCTGGCATTTCCAGCATGGCCCGATGGACCTGGTGATCGGCGCCGAAGGGCCGCCCGCTGCCCAGGCCGCGGCGCACGAGGCCGCATGGCGGCGCTTCACGCCGCTGCTGGACGAACTGGTGGCCGAGTTGCCGGCGCTGCGCCGGCCCGTGAATGAATCCTGCCCCCTGCACGGCCGCGTGGCACGCCGCATGTGGCAGGCCTGCGCGCCGCACCGCGCGGGCTTCATCACGCCCATGGCCGCCGTGGCGGGTGCCGTGGCCGACGAGGTCATCGCCTGCTACCGGCAGCCCGGGATCGTGCGCGCCTGGGTCAACAATGGCGGCGACATCGCGCTGCACCTGGCACCGGGCGCCGCGGTGCGGGTGGGGCTCTATGCCGACGTCGCGCGCTTCGACCCGGCCGACGCCGTCCGTGACGGCCTGCGCACCGATGGGCGCTTCGACGTGCAGGCCGCGATGCCGGTGCGCGGCATCGCCACCAGCGGCTGGCGCGGGCGCAGCTTCTCGCTGGGCATTGCCGACAGCGTGACCGTGCTGGCAGCCACGGCGGCCGACGCCGACGCATGCGCCACCGTCATCGCCAACGCCGTGAACCTGGATGACGCCCGCATCCGGCGCCGCCCCGCCATGGAACTGAAGGACGACAGCGACCTGGGCCTGCTGCCGGTCACGGTCGACGTGCCGCCGCTGGGTCCCGCGGCCGTGCGCCATGCCCTCGGTGCGGGCCTGCGCGTCGCGTGCCGCCTGCAGGAAGAAGGCCGCATCTGGGCCGCGGCGCTGGTGTGCCAGGGGCAACTGGCGCTCGCGCAGAATCCGCAGTGGGCGACGCGGCAGGTTGGTTCAGTATTTGCTTAACGAATCGAAGGATCCCCGCATGATCGAGATACGACGCACCTTCACCCACGTGGAAGACATCCACCACGAGTTCGGCCCGCCGCCGGCAGAGCCGCTGCGGCGCGGCGCCATCGCTGCGGTGCTGGCCAACCCGTACGCGGGCCGCTACGTGCAGGACATCCTGCCCATGATGGAGGCGCTGCATCCGGTCGGCCTCGCCTTGGCGCGCCAGTTGCTGGCGGCCATGGAGGTGCCGGCCGAGCGCATCGCCACCTACGGCAAGGGCGCCATCGTGGGCGCCGCCGGCGAGCTGGAACATGGCGCGCTGTGGCATGTGCCGGGGGGCTATGCGATGCGCGAACTGCTCGGCTGGACGGGCGGGCATGCGGGCAAGGGCCAGCCCGGCAATGCGCTGTCCATCGTGCCCTCCACCAAGAAGGTCGGCCCGCCCGGTGCCGCGCTGGACGTGCCGCTGACCAACATCAACGCCAGCTACGTGCGCGGCCAGTTCGATGCGATCGAGGTGCGCGTGCCGGGCGCGCCGGCGTCCGACGAGATCGTGTTCATCCTCGCCATGACCACCGGCTACCGTGTGCACGATCGCGTGGGCGGTTTGCGTGCCGAGAACATCGCCCAGTGGGATGGCCTTCGCTAACCCGAACCCAAGGAGACAAGGAAAACCATGAGCGCCAAGATCCGCAAGATCGTCGTCCAGGTGGACGAAACCCGCATCGAGATGGGGCAGCCCGTCCACCCGTCCACGCGCCGTGCGCTGGCCATGGCCGTCATCGCCAATCCCTACGCCGGCCGCTACGCAGAGAACCTCGACGAGCTGATCGCCATCGGCGAGGAACTCGGCGGCCTGCTGGGGCAGAAGTGCGTGCAGGCGCTGGGCATCGCGCCCGGCGCGGCGCAGAGCTACGGCAAGGCTGCCATCGTGGGCGAGGCCGGCGAGCTGGAGCATGCCGCGGCCATCCTGCATCCGAAACTCGGCGCACCGTTGCGCCAGGCGGTGGAGAAGGGCGCGGCGCTGGTGCCCTCGAGCAAGAAGCGTGGCGGCCTGGGCACGGCCATCGACGTGCCGCTGGGCCACAAGGACGCGGCCTTCGTGCGCAGCCACTTCGACGCCATGGAGGCCCGCGTCGCCGATGCGCCGCGCGCCAACGAGATCGTGGTGGCCGTGGTGGTGACCGACAGCGGCCGGCCGCTGCCGCGCGTCGGCGGCCTGCAGGCCCAGGAGATCCACGGCACCGACGGCCTGCGCTGATGCGCGCACACTCTCTCTGTTTTTCTTTCCCGACCCCTCACTCCCAAGGAGTTCCCCATGAAGACGAAGTTGCACCTCGGCGCCGCGCTCGCCGCCGGCATGGCCTTCTCTGTCGCCGCGCAGGCGCAGGGCACGATCAAGATCGGCGAGATCAACAGCTACAAGGCGCAGCCTGCATTCCTCGAGCCCTACAAGAAGGGCATGGAGCTGGCGGTGGAGGAGATCAACGCGGCCGGCGGCGTCAACGGCAAGAAGTTCGAGCTGATCACGCGCGACGACAATGCAAATCCCGGCGACGCGGTGCGCATGGCCGAGGAACTGATCTCGCGCGAGCAGGTCGACGTGCTGACCGGCTCCTTCCTCTCCAACACCGGCCTGGCGCTGACCGACTTCGCCAAGCAGAAGAAGTTCTTCTACCTGGCAGGCGAGCCGCTGACCGACAAGATCGTCTGGCAGAACGGCAACAAATACACCTACCGCCTGCGCCCCTCCACCTACATGCAGGTGGCCATGCTGGTGCCCGAGGCGGCCAAGCTCAAGAAGAAGCGCTGGGCGCTGGTCTACCCCAATTACGAGTACGGCCAGTCCTCGGTCGCCACCTTCAAGAAGCTGCTGAAGGAGGCGCAGCCCGATGTCGAATTCGTCGCCGAACAGGCGCCGCCGCTCGGCAAGGTCGATGCCGGCAGCGTGGTGCAGGCGCTGGCCGACGCCAAGCCGGACGCGATCTTCAACGTGCTGTTCGCCGCCGACCTCTCCAAGTTCGTGCGCGAAGGCAACACCCGCGGCCTGTTCAAGGACCGCGCCGTGGTCAGCGTGCTGACCGGCGAGCCCGAGTACCTCGACCCGCTGAAGGACGAGTCGCCCAATGGCTGGATCGTCACCGGCTATCCGTGGAGCAGCCTGCAGACGCCCGAGCACAAGGCCTTCCGGAGCGCCTATGAAGCCAAGTTCAAGGACTATCCGCGCCTGGGCTCGGTGGTCGGCTACAGCGCCATCAGATCGCTGGCCGCGGGCATCGCGAAGGCCGGCAGCACCGACACCGAGAAGCTCGTGGCGGCCTTCAGGGGCCTGCCGGTGGACACACCCTTCGGCAGGATCACCTACCGCGTGCAGGACAACCAGTCCACCATGGGCGCCTACGTCGGCAAGACCCGCAACGAGGGCGGCAAGGGCGTGATGGTGGACTACGTCTACCTCGACGGCGGCAGGTTCCAGCCTTCCGACGAAGAAGTGAGAAAACTGCGCCCTGCTGATTGAGCAGACACCGAATCAACACTTTTACTGCGAGGCGCTCCATTCCAGGAGTACCGCGGAGCGGGCTTCGCCGGGCCGCCGGTACTGCCCCCGGTAGGGGGTGGGCGGCCACACGCAGTGGGCAAGCCTGGGGGCGAGCAAAGGATTCTTGATGAGTTTGTCTGGTTTTGTCGTGCAGTTGCTCAATGGCTTGGCCGGGGCGTCCTCGCTGTTTCTGGTGGCGGCCGGGCTGTCGCTGATCTTCGGGGTGACGCGCATCGTCAACTTCGCCCACGGCTCGTTCTACATGGTGGGCATCTACGTGGCCTACACGCTGGTGGGCCTGCTCTCCAACGTGATGGGGCCGGTGGGCTTCTGGCCGGCGCTGCTGCTGGCGGCGGTGGCGGTGGGCGTGCTGGGCGCGGTGATCGAGATGACCCTGCTGCGCCGCATCTACAAGGCGCCCGAGCTGTTCCAGTTGCTGGCCACGTTCGCGCTGGTGCTGGTCATCAAGGACGCGGTGCTGTGGCTCTGGGGTCCTGAAGAACTGCTGGGCCCGCGCGCGCCCGGCCTCAAGGGCTCCATCGAGATCCTGGGGCGGCAGTTTCCGTCCTATGACCTGTTCCTGATCGTCGTCGGCCCCATCGTGCTGGGCCTGCTCTGGCTGCTGCTGACGCGCACGCGCTGGGGCACGCTGGTGCGCGCCGCCACGCAGGACCGCGAGATGGTCAGCGCCCTGGGCGTGAACCAGGCCTGGCTGTTCACGGCCGTGTTCGCGCTGGGCGCGCTGCTGGCCGGCCTGGGCGGCGCGCTGCAACTGCCGCGCGAGCCCGCCAACCTGGAGCTGGACCTCACCACCATCGGCGCGGCCTTCGTGGTGGTGGTGGTGGGCGGCATGGGCTCTATCCCCGGCGCCTATGCCGCCGCCCTGCTGATCGCCGAGATCAAGGCGGTCTGCATCTGGCTCGGCGTGGTGGAGCTGTTCGGCCTCAGCGTCTCGTTTTCCAATCTCACCCTGGTGGTCGAGTTCCTGGTGATGGCCGTGGTGCTGGTGTGGCGTCCGTGGGGGCTGTTCGGCCGGCCGCAGGCGCCCAGCCGGCACCTGGGCCTGCAGGAAGAACCCCTGCGGCCACCCAGTCGCAGCTACCTGCTGGCCGTAGCCGCATTCGCCGCGGTGCTGGTGGCGCTGCCCTGGCTGGCGGCGGGCTCGCCCTACACCATGGTGCTGGCGACCGACCTGATGGTGGCGGCGCTGTTCGCGGTCAGCCTGCACTTCATCATGGGCCCGGCGGGCATGCACTCCTTCGGCCACGCGGCCTATTTCGGCCTGGGCGCCTATGGTGCGGCGCTGCTGGTGCGCGCGGCCGGCCTGCCGATGGAGGCGGCTCTGATCGCCGCGCCCCTGGTGGCGGCACTGGGCGCGCTGGTGTTCGGCTGGTTCGCGGTGCGGCTGTCGGGCGTGTACCTGGCCATGCTGACCCTGGCCTTCGCCCAGATCGCTTGGGCCGTCACCTACCAGTGGGACGGCTTCACCGGCGGCAGCAACGGCCTGACCGGCGTCTGGCCCGCCTCCTGGCTCGCCGACAAGAATGCCTACTACGGGCTCACGCTGGTGCTGGTGGGCGCAGGCATCCTGCTGCTGCGCCGGGTGCTGTTCTCGCCGTTCGGCTACGCGATGCGCGCAGGCCGCGATTCGCCGCTGCGCGCCGACGCCATCGGCATCGACGTCAAGCGCATGCAGTGGGTGGCCTTCATCATCGCGGGCACGGTGGCCGGACTGGCCGGCGCGCTGTACGCGTTCTCCAAGGGCAGCATCTCGCCCGAGGCGCTGTCGGTGACCCGTTCGGTCGATGGCCTGGTGATGGTGCTGCTGGGCGGCCTGCAGACGCTGGCCGGCCCGGTGGTGGGGGCCGTCACCTTCACCTGGCTGCACGACACGGTGGCGCGCAACACCGATTACTGGCGTGCCACGCTGGGCGGCATCATCCTGCTGCTGGTGCTGCTGTTCCCGCAGGGCATTGCCGGCGCGGCCGGGCAGTTCTCCGCGTGGTGGCGCGGCAAGCGCGGCAACCAGGAGGCGCAGGCATGAGCAAGCTGCTGCAGGTCCGCGGGCTGGGCAAGTCCTTCGGCGGCGTGAAGGCGGTCGACGGCATCGACTTCACCCTGGCCAAGGGCGAGCTGCTGGCCCTGATCGGCCCCAACGGCGCCGGCAAGTCCACCACCTTCAACATGGTCAACGGCCAGTTGCCGGCCGACCGCGGCTCCATCCTGCTCGAAGGACAGGAGCTGATCGACCGCAAGCCGCGCGCCATCTGGCGCATGGGCGTGGGCCGCACCTTCCAGATCGCCGAGACCTTTGCCTCGCTCACGGTGGTGGAGAACGTGCAGATGGCGCTGCTGTCGCACGACGGCAGGCTGTTCTCGATGTGGCGGCGCGCAGCCGACCACAAGCGCGGCGAAGCCCTGGCCTTGCTGGAGCAGGTCGGCATGAAGTCCCAGGCCGAGCGGCCCTGCAGCGTGCTCGCCTATGGCGACGTCAAGCGCGTGGAGCTGGCGATTGCCATGGCCAACAGCCCGAAGCTGCTGCTGATGGACGAGCCCACTGCCGGCATGGCGCCCCAGGAGCGCAACTCGCTCATGGCGCTGACCAAGCAGCTGGTGGTCGACCGCGGCATGGCCGTGCTCTTCACCGAGCACAGCATGGACGTGGTGTTCGCCTATGCCGACCGCATGATCGTGCTCGCGCGCGGACGGCTGATCGCCGAGGGCAGGCCGCTGGAGATCCGCGACCACCCGAAGGTGCAGGAGGTGTACTTCGGCAGCGGCAGGACCTTCGAGAAGAAAGAGAAAGCGGTGAGCGCATGAGCACCTCCGAACTCCTGCTGCAAGCCAAGTCCCTGTGCGCCTGGTACGGCGCGGCGCAGATCCTCTACGACGTGGACCTGCAGGTGCGCCGCGGCGAGGTGGTGGCGCTGATGGGCCGCAACGGCGCGGGCAAGTCCACCACGCTCAAGGCGCTGATGGGCATGCTGGCCAAGCGGCGCGGTCGCATTGCCTTCCGAGGGCAGGACATCTCCCGGACCGAGCCGCACCATGCGGCGCGCCTGGGCCTGGGCTTCGTTCCGGAAGACCGGCGCGTGTTCACCGACCTGTCGGTGCTCGAGAACCTGGAGGTGGGCCGCCAGCCCGCGCGCCGGTGGGACGACGGCAGCGGCGCGCCCGTATGGACGCCGGCGCGCCTGTTCAAGCTCTTCCCCAACCTGGGGGAAATGCCCGAGCGCCCCGGCGGCCGCATGAGCGGCGGCGAGCAGCAGATGCTCACCGTGGCCCGCACGCTCATGGGCAACCCCTACCTGGTGCTGCTGGACGAGCCCTCCGAAGGCGTGGCGCCGGTGATCGTCGAGCAGATGGCGCACATGATCCTGGAGCTGAAGAGCCAGGGCGTGAGCATCCTGCTGTCCGAGCAGAACATGCACTTCGCCGAACTGGTGTCCGACCGCGCCTACGTGCTCGAAAAGGGCCAGATCCGCTACCAGGCCTCGATGGAGGATCTGGCGGCCAATGAAGAGGTTCGCAGAGCCTATCTGAGCGTTTGATTTCCCAACCCCAGGAGCCTTGCCATGACCGTGCTTTCGCGCCGAAGCCTTCTCCAGTCCGCAGCCGCCGCAGGCCTTGCCGCGCAGGCACTGCCCTTGCGGGCCAAGCCGCTCAAGCCCAGCGCCCGGGCCGCGCTGCTCGTGATCGACGTGCAGAACTGCTTCGTCGAGGGCGGCACGCTGCCGGTGAAGAGTGGCGCCGAGGTGGTGCCCATCATCAACAAGCTCTCCACCGCCTTCGCCAACATCGTCCTCACGCAGGACTGGCACACGGCGGGCCACGCCTCCTTTGCCAGCAGCTACCCCGGCAAGAAGCCCTTCGAGACCACCAAGCTCAAGTACGGCCAGCAGGTGCTGTGGCCCGACCACTGCGTACAGGGCACGGACGACGCTGCGCTGCGCGGCGACCTGAAGCTGCCCACGGCCCAGCTCATCGTGCGCAAGGGTTTCCACCAGGACGTGGACAGCTACTCGGCCTTCGAGGAGGCCGACCGCAAGACGCGCACCGGCCTGGCGGGCTACCTGAAGGAGCGCGGCATCCGCACCGTCTACCTCACCGGGCTGGCCACCGACTTCTGCGTCGCCTGGACCGCGCTCGACGCGCGCAAGCTCGGCTTCAACGTCTATGTGATCGAGGACGCCACGCGCGCCATCGACCTGAACGGCTCGCTCGCCGCGGCCTGGAAGAAGATGAAGGCCGCGGGCGTCAAGCGCATCCAGTCGGCGGACATCGTCACGGCCTGACCGAGAAGGCGTGAACGCAGCCGGCATTTCCCTCACCGTCAACCGCTGCTCCTGCACCGTGCTCGGCGGCACCGGCGCCACGCTGCTGCAGGTGCTGCGCAATGACCTGGGCCTGAACGGCCCGAAGTACGGGTGCGGCCTGGGGCAGTGCGGCGCCTGCACGGTGCTGGTGGACGGGGTGGCTGCGCGGGCCTGCGTGATTCCCGCGCAAGAGGTGGCGGGCCGCAGCATCACCACGCTGGAAGGGCTGGGCTCGCCGCATGCCTTGCACCCGGTGCAGCAGGGCTTCGTCGACGCGCAGGCCGCGCAGTGCGGCTACTGCCTCAACGGCATGGTGATGATGGCCGCGGCCCTGCTGGCGCGCGAGCCGGACCCGAGCGAGGCGCGCATCCGCGCGGAGCTGTCGGGCAACCTGTGCCGCTGCGGCACCCATGTGGAGATCGTGTGCGCGGTGCGGCGCGCGGCGGTCCTGTTGCGCGAACAACGTGCGGAGGGGGGCCGGTGAGCCGCCGCGCCGATGCACCGCTGACGCGGGCGGATTTCCACGCGGCAGCCGGCGTGCTGCTGGTGGTGCGCGATCCTCCGCCCGCGCCGCCGCCGGCCCAGGGCCAGCCGGCGCTGGTGGCGGGCAACCCGGAGGAGGGCGTGGAGATCCTGCTCGCGGTCTGGGACGACGGCAGCGCCACCGCGCTCAACGGCCATGTGGACCTGGGCACCGGCATCCGCACCGCTCTTGCCCAGATCGCGGCCGATGAGCTGGACCTGCCGATGGAGCGGCTGCACATGGTGCTGGGCGATACCGCGCGCGCGCCCAACCAGGGCGCGACCATCGCCAGCGCCTCGATCCAGATCCATGCCCAGCCGCTGCGGCTGGCGGCGGCGCAGGCGCGCGGCTGGCTCGTCGCGCGCGCGGCCGAGCATCTGCAGGTGCCTTTGGAAGCGCTGGAAACCCGCGACGGCTGGGTGCGCCTGAAGGCCGATCCGGCACGCCGCATCGCCTATGACGCGCTCGTCGCCGGCCGCCACGTCGAACTGCATCTGGATCCCGCCACGCCGGTCAAGAGCGCCGCCGACTACCGGCTGGTGGGCACGCGCCAGCCGCGCGTGGACATCCCGGCCAAGGTCTCCGGCGAACCGGTCTTCGTGCACGACATGCGCCTGCCCGGCATGCTGCATGGCCGCGTGCTGCGGCCGCCCTATGCGGGCGCGGACCATGGCGACTTCATCGGCAACACGCTGGAGGCGGTGGAAGACTCCTCCATCGCGCACATTCCCGGCATCCGCGCCGTGGTGGTGATACGCGACTTCGTCGGCATCGTCGCCGAGCGCGAGGAGCATGCCGAGCAGGCGCTGCGGGAACTGCGGGTGCGCTGGAAGCCCTTGCCCGGCATGCCCGACCTGTCGGACCTGGAACACGCGCTGCGCAGCAATCCCGCCACGCACCGTCAGTTGATCGACGAAGGCAACGTCGATGCCGCGCTGGCCGGCGCCGCGCAGCCCATGCCGCGCACCTACGTCTGGCCTTACCAACTGCATGCCTCCATCGGCCCCTCCTGCGCCGTGGCCCACTGGCAGGGCGAGCGCATGCGCGTCTGGGCCGGCACGCAGAACCCGCACGTGCTGCGGCTGGACCTGGCGCGGCTCATGGACCTGCCCGAAGCAGCCATCGACCTGGTCCGCATGGAGGCCGCCGGCTGCTACGGCCGCAACTGCGCCGACGACGTGGCCGCCGACGCGGCGCTGCTCTCGCGCGCGGTGGGCGCGCCGGTGCGGGTGCAGCTCACGCGCGAGCAGGAGCACCTGTGGGAGCCCAAGGGCGCGGCGCAGCTGATGCAGGTGCGCGGCGGCCTCAACGCCGACGGCACCGTGGCGGCCTACGACTTCGAGAGCAGCTACCCGTCCAACGGCGCGCCCACGCTGGCGCTGCTGCTGACCCGCACCATCGAGCCGCTGGCCCAGGCCTACGAGATGGGCGACCGCACCGCGCGCCCGCCCTACGCCTACGACAACCTGCGCGTGGCGGTGAACGACATGCCGCCGATCGTGCGCGCCTCGTGGCTGCGCGGCGTCTCGGCCCTGCCCAGCTCCTTCGCGCACGAGAGCTACATCGACGAGCTGGCGACCGCCGCGGGCGTGGACCCTGTCGAGTTCCGCCTGCGCCACCTGCAGGACCCGCGCGCGGCCGAGCTGGTGCAGGCCACGGCCGGGAAGGCCGGCTGGCGGCCGCACACGCAGCCGCAGCAGCAGGCGGCCGAGGGCGACTTCCTGCGCGGCCAGGGCTTTGCCTACGCCCGCTACATCCACAGCAAATGGCCCGGCTTTGGCGCGGCCTGGGCGGCCTGGGTGGCCGACGTGGACGTGAACCGCAAGACCGGCGAGGTCCACGTGCGCCGCGTCGTCGTCGGCCACGACGCCGGCATGATGGTCAACCCCGCGGGCGTGGAGCACCAGATCCACGGCAACGTGCTGCAGACCACCAGCCGCGCGCTGAAGGAGAAGGTCGACTTCGCGCCGCGCGGCGCGCCGCATCCGGGCGCGGTCGACACGCGCGAATGGGGCAGCTACCCGATCCTGAGCTTTCGCGAAGTACCGGTGATCGAGGTCCTGCACATGCCGCGCCAGGGCGAGGCGCCGCTGGGCGCGGGCGAGTCGTCCTCCTTGCCCGGCACCGCCGCCATCGCCAATGCGATCTTCGACGCGACCGGCGTGCGCTTTCGCAACCCGCCGTTCACGCCGGAAGTGGTGCGCGCCGCGCTGTCTTCACTCCCGGAGGGCGGGGGTGAGGGCGCGCAGCGCCCGCAAGAGGCGCTGCTGCCCCCATCCCCGCCCTCCCCCACGGGAGAAAGGGGCGAACTGCCGCGCACCGCACTCTGGCCGCGCCGTGGTGGATGGACGCGCGGTGGTGCGCTGGTGGCGGGAGTCATCGGCATGGGCGCCGCGCTGCTGGGCTGGCGCCCTGCCATCGCGCCGGTCGCGCCCGCTGCGCCCGGCAGCGCGCCGGTCTACACCCCGGCCACCATCGAGCGCGGCCGCGTATTGGCCGCCCTGGGCGACTGCGCGGTCTGCCATACCGCGCCCGGCGGCGCGCCCAACGCCGGGGGCCGCGCCATGCAGACGCCGTTCGGCACGCTCTACACCACCAACCTCACGCCGGATGCGGAGACCGGCATCGGCACCTGGTCCTTCAGCGCCTTCCAGCGCGCCATGCGCGAAGGCCTCTCGCGCGACGGCCGCCACCTGTACCCGGCCTTCCCGTACACCGCCTTCGCCAAGACCAGCGACGAGGACCTGACCGCGCTCTATGCCTACCTGATGAGCCAGCCCGCGGTGCGCGCGCCAACGCCCGAGCAGGAGTTGCGCTTCCCCTTCAGCCTGCGCCCGCTCATGGCCGGCTGGAACGCGCTGTTCCACGACGTTGCGCCCTACCGCGCCAATCCGGCACAGTCCGCCGAATGGAACCGCGGCGCCTACCTGGTCCAGGGCCTGGGCCACTGCGGCGCCTGCCACACGCCGCGCAACGCGCTGGGCGCGGAGAAGAGCGGCAAAGCGTATTTGGCCGGGGCCATGGTCGATGGCTGGGAGGCGCCGCCGCTCACCGCCTTGTCGCAAGCGCCCGTGCCGTGGAGCGCCGATGCTCTGTACCAGTACCTGCGCACCGGCCACAGCGCCGAGCACGGCGCGGCCGGCGGCCCGATGGGGCCGGTGGTGCGCGAGCTGCGGCAATTGCCCGACGCCGACATCCGCGCCATGGCGGCCTACCTCGCGTCCTTCAATGCCACCGCCGGCGTGCCGGCCGCGCGGATCGTGGCCGATGCCGCCGCGCGCGCACCGCTGCCCGGCGCCGGCCAGCGCATGTTCCAGGCTGCCTGCGCCGCCTGCCACCACGACGGCGACGGCCCGAAGCTGCTCGGCGCCAACGTGCCGCTGGCGCTCAGCAGCAAGCTGCACAGCGCCAACCCCGACAACCTGCTGCGCACCGTGCTCGACGGCGTGCAGCAGCCGGCCACGCCCGGCATCGGTTTCATGGCGCCCTTCCGCGACGCGCTGAACGACCGCCAGATCGCCGAGCTGTCAGCCTACATGCGCGCGCGCTTCGCGCCGGGCAAGCCGGCGTGGGAGGGGCTGGAGGCTGCGGTGGAGCGCACGCGGCGTTTGCCGCAGCATTGAGCGTTCGGGAGTCTTGATTCGAGCCAAATAGCGTTGTAGCCCAGGTGTTGCCTGGGTTGTGTGCTATGAATTTAATAGCATTTTGGGGGCTGCCTTCAATAGACCTCGGGCACGTACATCTCCGCCGGCACCGGCCGGCGCAGGTAATCCGCGTGCCGCACCCGCGCCGGCAGTTCGACCGCCGCGCGCTCCACTTCCTGGTAGGGCAGTTGCGACAGCAGGTGGGCGATGCAGTTGAGCCGCGCCTTCTTCTTGTCCACCGCCTGCACCACCCACCAGGGCGATTCGGGCGTGTGGGTGCGCTCCAGCATGGTTTCCTTGGCGCGGGTGTACTCCTCCCACAGCCGGCGCGACTCCAGGTCCATGGGGCTGAGCTTCCACTGCTTGAGCGGGTCGTGGATGCGGCCGAGGAAGCGCAGGTGCTGTTCCTCGTCGGTGATGGAGAACCAGTACTTCAGCAGCACGATGCCCGAGCGCATCAGCATGCGCTCGAAGTCGGGCACGGTGCGGAAGAACTCCTCGTACTCCGCGTCGGTGCAGAAGCCCATCACCCGCTCCACGCCGGCGCGGTTGTACCAGCTGCGGTCGAACAGCACGATCTCGCCGCCGGCCGGCAGGTGCGACACGTAGCGCTGGAAGTACCACTGCGTGCGCTCGCGGTCGTTGGGCGCGGGCAGCGCCGCCACGCGGCAGATGCGCGGGTTGAGCCGCTGCGTGATGCGCTTGATGACGCCGCCCTTGCCGGCCGCGTCGCGGCCCTCGAACAGCACCACCACCTTCTGCCCGGTGTGCTGCACCCAGTCCTGCAGCTTGACCAGTTCGCCCTGCAGCCGGAACAGCTCGCGGAAGTAGCTGCGGCGCGCCAATGCCTCGGCCTCGCCGGAAGGAGGGCCGCGCTCGTCCATCTCCAGTTCCAATTCTTCGTCGAAGCCGTCCATCAGGTCGGCCTCGAAGCGGCGCAGCACGTCGGCATGCAGGTCGGTGGCGGGGGAGAAGTTCATGGAGTGTCACACGCGCGGAAAGCGCCCATATTGCGCGCCGTGCGTGGCAGCCATGTGACAGGTGGCGCTCGGCTGTCACCGCCCTGTCACGCCGCCGCGGCAGCATGCGGGACTTCGCCATGCCCGCGCCTTCCCCTCTTCTCGATCCCGCCCTGCCGGTGTACGGCTCCGACAGCGCCGGCCTGATCTGCGGCTACCGCTTCACGCCCGGCGGCGCGGTGCAGGAGATCGACTCGGCCGCCGCCGCGCAGTGGCTGGCCGGCCGCCCGCGCGACGACCCGGCGCCCGGCTTCGTGTGGCTGCACTTCAACCTCGCGCATGCCGCCGCCGAGCGCTGGCTGCGGCGCCACGCGGGCCTGCCCGAGCCCTTCTTCGAAGCCCTGCGCGACGGCCTGCACTCCACCCGCATCGAGCGCGCGGACGATGCGCTGGTGGCGGTGGTCAACGACGTGCATTTCGACTTCTCCTTCGAGCCCTCGGACCTGTCCACGCTCTGGATCGGCGTGGACCGGCACCTGGTGGTGACCGCGCGCCATCGCCCGCTGCGCGCCGTCGACCAGTTGCGCCTGGCCACCCGGCGCGGCGAAGCGCTGCAGTCCAGCGCCGAACTGCTGGAGCGGCTGCTGCGCGCCCAGGCCGACGTGCTGGTGGACGTGGTGCGCGGCGTCACCCGGCGCATCGACGAGGTCGAGGACGAGTTGCTCGCCGGCCGCCTGGCCTTCAAGCGCGCCCGGCTGGGCGTGCTGCGCCGGCTGCTGGTGCGCCTGCAGCGCCTGCTCGCGCCCGAGCCGGCGGCGCTGTTCCGCCTGCTGCAGCACCCGCCCGACTGGCTGGACGAAGAGGCCGTGCAGGGGCTGCGCGAGTCGAGCGAGGAATTCTCGGTGGTGCTGCGCGACATGTCGGCGCTGCAGGAGCGCATCAAGCTGCTGCAGGAGGAGATCGCCGCCAGCGTGAACGAGGACAACAACCGCAGCCTGTTCGTGCTGACCGTGGTGACGGTGCTGGCGCTACCGATCAACATCCTGGCTGGCCTGTTCGGCATGAACGTCGGCGGCATCCCGCTGGCAGAACATCCGCACGGCTTCTGGATCGTGATCGGCATCGTGGTCAGCTTCACCGTGGTGGCGGCATGGGTTGCGTTTCGCAAGAAGTAGTCAAGGGCAATGCTGAACAGGTCCATCGCTGGCGCGGCGTCTACTCAGCGCTCGCCTTTCACGAACGGCCGCATCAGCGCCTGCGGCCCAATCGCCTTGCGCGCCATGGGCACCATGGCGGCAATCGCCAGCAAGTAGGGCGCCATCAGGAAGATCTGGTAGGGGATGCCGGGGAACAGCGTCTGCAGGCGCAACTGGTAGGCGTCAAAGCCGGCGTAGAGCAGGGCGCCCAGCAGCGCCAGGCCGGGCCGCCAGGCGCCAAACACCACCAGCGCCAGCGCCATCCAGCCGCGCCCCTGCACCATGTTGATGACGAAGCTGTTGAACGCGGCCGTGGTCAAGAATGCGCCGCCCAGCGCCATCAGCGCGCTGCCCACGGCCAGGCAGCCGTAGCGCACGGCGACCACGTTGATGCCCTGCGCCTGTGCGCCCTGCGGGTGCTCGCCCACCAGCCTTATCGCCAGCCCCAGCGGCGTGTGCCAGAGCACATAGGCCACCAGCGCCACCAGGGCCAGCGCCAGGTAGGTCGGGGCGGTGGCCGCCAGAAGCGGGTGGCCCAGCCACGGAAGGTCCAGGGGGGCAAAGGCGGTGATGGTGGGCGGCGTGGCCTTGCTCGGCACGGCAGTGCGGTAGACGAAGGACGCCAGCCCGGTCGCCAGCAAGGTCACGCCCAGGCCGGTCACGTGCTGCGACTGCGCCATGGTGATGGAGAACACGCCGTGGAACAGGCCGCACGAGGCCCCCACCAGCGCGGCAATCAGCCATGCCGTCCACAGGCCATGGCCGGCGTAGACGCAGTACCAGGCCGTCAGCGCCCCCACGGTCATGATGCCTTCGATGCCCAGGTTGACGATGCCGGCGCGCTCGCAGATCAGCTCGCCCAGCATGGCAAAGATGAGCGGCGTGGCAATGCGCAGCACAGCGGCCCACAAGGCGGTGGTCAGCAGGATGCTCAAGGACTCGCTCATTTCTTGATCCGGTAGCCCAGCAGGAAGGAGGTGCCCAGCATGACGAACAGTGACAGCGCCACCATCACATCGGCGATGTAGCTCGGCACGTTGAAGGCGCGGCCCATGGCGTCGGCGCCCACAAACACGGCGGCCACCACAAAGGCCGCCAGCGGCACGGCGCCCGGATGCAGGCGCGCCAGCATGGCGATGATGACGCCGGTGTAGCCAAAGCCGGGCGACAGGTCGCCGGTGACATAGCCGCGCAGGCCCATGACCTCGACCGCGCCGGCCAGCCCGGCCAGGCCGCCCGACCACAGCGCAGTCCAGATGGCGATGCGCGTGGTGGATATGCCGGCAAAGCGCGCCGCCTTGGCATTGAGCCCGACCGCGCGGCGCTGCAGCCCGAAGGACGAGCGCGCCTCCACCAGGGCCACCAGCAGCGCGCAGGCCAGCGCGATCAGCAGGCCCGCGTGCAGGCGGCTTTGCGCCATCAGCCGGGGCAGCATGCCGTCATCCACCAGCGGCGCGGTCTGCGGCCAGCCCATGGACAGCGGGTCGTGCATGGGCCCCTGTATCAGCAGCGACACCAGCAGTGCCATCACGAAGTTCAGCAGCAGCGTGGTGACCACGTCGTCCACATTCAGAAAGCGCTTGAGCAACGCCGGGCCCAGCAGATAGGCGCCGCCGGCTGCGGCCCCGGCCAGCAGCAGCGTGGGCAGCAGCAGCCACGACGGCAGGCTCAGCGCGCCGCTGCCCAGGGCCGCGACCGTCAGCGCGCCGGCATACAGCTGGCCTTCGGCGCCGATGTTCCACAGCTGCGCGCGAAACGCCACGGCGCAGGCCAGGCCGGTCAGGATGAGTGGCGTGCTGCGCGTCAGCACCTCGCTGATGGCCAGGCGCGAGCCGAATGCGCCCTTCAGCAGCGCCAGCCAACTGGCCAAGACCGGCGCGCCGGCGCCGTGGATCAGCAGCGAGCCCAGCGCCAGCAGCAGCAGGCAGGCGCCAACACCGCCGGCCAGCCACAGCGTGGCTGGCACGCGCTCGCGACGTTCAATGCGCATGGGGCTCTTTCGACTCACCCAGCATCATCAGGCCGATGCGTTGCAGGTCGTAGGGCGCGGCCATCGGTGCGGAAAGCCGGCCGCGCTGGATCACCACGATCTGATCCGCCAGGCCCAGGGCCTCGTCCAGGTCTTCGGTCACCAGCAGCACGCCGGCACCGCGCCCGCGTGCCTCCAGCAGGCGGGCGTGCACCTCGGCCACGGCGCCTTCGTCCAGGCCGCGCGTGGGCTGGCAGGCGACGATGAAGCTAGGCTCGGCCACCAGGCCGCGGCCGATGATGAGCTTTTGCATGTTGCCGCCGGACAGCAGCCCGGTGCGCTGCTCCGGGCCGGTACAGCGTATGTCGTAGTCGCGTATCAGCGCCGCCGTCTGCCGCCGCGCCGCGCGGCGCCGCAGCCAGCCCCAGCGCACGAAGCGCGGATCGTCCAGGTCTTCCAGAATGGCGTTCTCCCACAGGCGCAGCTCGCCCACCACGCCTTCTTCGTGGCGGTCTTCCGGGATACGGGCAACGCCTGCCGCATGCAGGCCTTTGGCCCGCGCGCGCCGCACCGCGCGGCCGTGCAGCGCAAGCTGGCCGCTGCCCGGCACGGCCAGGCCGCAGGCCAGGTCGATCACCGCCCGCTGGCCGTTACCGGCCACGCCCACCAGGGCCACGATCTGGCGCGCCGGCACCAGCAGCCGCGCCTGCTCCAGCAGCGCCTGGCCGCGCTTGTCGTGCAGGCCCACGTCGGTCATCTCGAAAACCGGCGCACCCGCGGCCAGCGCCTGGCGCGCGGGGCGCTGCACGCGGCGGCCCACCATCAGCTCGGCCAGGCTGGCGCGGTCCATGCTGCTGGCGGCGCGCTCGGCCACCAGCTCGCCAGCGCGCAGGATGGCCACGCGGTCGGCCACGCGCAGCACCTCGTCGAGCTTGTGGCTGATGAGGATCACCGACAGCCCGTGCCGCGCCATGCGCTTGAGCGTGTCGAACAGCGTCAGCGACTCCTGCGGCGTCAGCACCGCGGTGGGCTCGTCCAGCACCAGCACGCGCGCCTTGCGATAGAGCGACTTCAGGATTTCCACCCGCTGCCGCTCGCCCACCGACAGGCTGGCCACGCGCGCATCCGGGTCCACGCCGAGGCCAAACTGCTCGCCCAGCGCGCGCAGCGCCTCGCGTGCGGCACGCCGCGCCGTGGCTGGCCGCCAGAGGGATTCGGTGCCGGCCATCACGTTGTCCAGCACCGTGAGGTTGGGCGCCAGCGTGAAGTGCTGGTGCACCAGGCCAATGCCGGCCGCGATCGCCGCGCGCGGCGAGCCGGGCGGCAGCGCCTGTCCGAAGGCCTGCACCGTGCCGCTGTCGGCCACGTAGTGGCCAAACAGGATGTTGATGAGCGTGGTCTTGCCGGCGCCGTTCTCGCCCAGCAGCCCCAGCACCTCGCCCCTGCCCAGCTGCAGCGAGATGTCGCGGTTGGCATGGTGGTCGCCAAAGCGCTTGGTGATGCCTTGCAGCACCAGGGCAGGGGTGCTCATACGCTTGCCACCAGGGGCCAGGGGTGCGCCGTCTCCAGCCGCTGGGCCAGTGCCAGCAGCGCGGGCTCCTGCCCGATCGCGGCCACCATCTGTATGGCGAGTGGCCGCCCCCGCGCATCGCGCCCATGCGGCACGGAGATGGCCGGGCAGCCCGACGCATTGGCCAGCGCCGCAAACGGCGCGTAGTGGTCGAACTGCGCCAGGTGCTGGTCCAGATCATGGACATCGGCGCGCAGCGTGCCGATGCCGGGCAGCGCACGCGCCAGAGCGGGGGTCAGCAGGACGTCGATCTCGTCAAACAAGGCCGCCATGTCGTCGGTGGCGCGCGCCACCGCCACTTCGGCCAGCTGGTGCTGGCCCGCAGTCAGCGCGGCACCGCGCCGGGCCGCCGCCCAGGTGATCGGCTCCAGGTCTTGCGGCGCCGGCGCCAGCCATTCGACTGCGGCGGCCGCGCTGCGGCAGGCATAGGTGGCAAAGGCGCTTGCCGCGTCTGCGCATACCGATTGCAGTCGTGGCGCGGACAGCGGATGCACGGCATGCCCGGCCGATGCCAGAATGGCAGCCGCGCTGCTGGCCGCCGCGCGCCATTCAGCGTCCACCGCCACGCCTTGGGGGGCTTGCAGCAGCAAGCCAATGCGCTGAGGCCGTAGCAGCGGCAACCGCATCGGTGCCGGTTGACGAGTCGCCCAGTGCCACACCGCAGTGCTGTCACGCACGCTGCGCGTGATCACGAACTCGGACGCCAGGTTGCCAAACACATTGCCGTAATCGGGCCCACGCGCAATCGCGCCGCGCCCGGGCCGCAGGCCGAGCACGCCGCAGGCGGCCGCCGGGATGCGGATCGAGCCACCCGCATCCGTGGCATGCGCCACCGGCACGATGCCGGCCGCCACGGCTGCGGCCGCGCCGCCCGAGGAGCCGCCCGCGCTGAAGGCCGGCGCCCAGGGGTTGCGGCAGGCGGGCCCCACCAGCGGCTCGCTCGCCAGACTCAGGCCGAATTCCGGCACCGTGGTCTTGGCAAAGGGCACAAAGCCGGCGGCGCGCAGGCGTGCGATCAGCTCGCCATCCGCCGTGGCCGGCGCGGCCTGCCGCAAGGCGCGCGACCCGGCCAGCGTCGGCAGGCCGGCCAGCGGCGCGCCGAGATCCTTGACCACCAGCGGCACGCCGGCGAAGGGGGCGCCATGCGGTAGCTGTTCAATCGCCGCCCGCCCCAGGGGTTCGGCAAACTGGCTGATGGCGCCCAGGGCTGCTTGCAGGCGCTGGGCACGCTCGCAGGCCATGGTGAGCAGTGCCTGCGCCGTCACTTCGCCGCGCGCGACCGCCTGCGCCAGCGCGGAGGCATCCGCACTGGCGTAGTCCGCTTCTCGAAATGGCATGGATCAGGTGGGCTTGGCGTCGTTGACCGGCACCTTGAAGCTGCCCGCCTTGATGGCAGCGCGCCTGGCCAGCACCTGCTCCAGCGCGGGCGCGGGGATCAGCTTCTTGTCGTAGGTCAGGTCATTGCCGCCCTGCGCCATCATGCTGAACGGGCTGTAGTCCTTGCCCACGGGCTTGCCGGCCGCGGTGTCGGCCAGCGCCGCGTCCAGCGTGGGGCGGAAGTACCACATCGCGTTGGCAAACACGGTGCCGGGATAGCGCGGCATGTAGTCGAGCAGGGAGCCGATGGCCAGCTTGCCGCGCATCTTGGCGCCGTCGGCGGTGCCTATGCGCTCGCCAAACAGGATGTCGCAGCCGCCGTCGATCTGCGCCAGCGCGGATTCCTGCGCTTTCGGTGGATCGAACCAGGTGTTGATGAAGCCGCTCTGAAACACAAGGCCGGTCTTGACTTCGGAGGCCCCCAGCCGAAACGCGTTGATCAGGCGGTTGACCTCGGGGATCGGGAAGCCGCCCACCGCGCCCAGCTTGCCGGTCTTGGTCATGTGGCCGGCCAGCACGCCGCTCAGGTAGGCGGCCTCGTGGTTCCAGGTGCCAAAGGTGCCGAAGTTGCTGCCCTGCGGACCGCCGCTGGAGCCCATCAGGAAGTTGACCTTGGGGTATTCCTTGGCCACGGCGCGCGCGTCGCGCTCGGCGCCGTAGCTTTCGCCCACGATCAGCACGGCGCCGGCCTCGGCGTACTCGCGCAGCACGCGCGGGTAGTCGGTGTTGGAGACCGATTCAGAGAACACGTAGTCGATCTTGCCCTCCTGCGCGGCCTGCTTCAGCGCCTCGTGCAGGCGCGAGTTCCAGGCGTTCTCGACCGGCGAGGCATGCACGCCCGCCACCTTGGGCTTGCCGCTGGCGGCCCAGATGCGGGCGCTGATCAGCGGCAATGTGATTCCGACCGACAGACTCGCCACAACGCGGCGCCGGGACACTGTGGGCTCTGGCATGGAAACTCCAATCGGTGAGTTGCGGGCTGAGAAGCCGCTGCGTGCCAGCGGCGCATGCCGGTCGATAAGCAGGCAGTGTGCCAACCCGATCGCCATTGCAATGCAAGGACTCGCGTGCAGTCCCCACTCGATTTTGCCCAAATGGCCCAGCCTGAAGCAAGCGGTCAGGCCTGGCGCGGCGAACTTGGGGCGCAGATGGTGGCGCCGGCGTTCGGCGCGGGGATGCCGAGGGCGTGGTCAGCGCGCATGCAGCGCACGCCGGTACTGCATCGCCTCGGCCACGTGCGCGGCCTGCACCGTGTCGGCGGCGGCCAGGTCTGCGATGGTGCGGGCCAGCTTGAGCGTGCGGTGCGTGCTGCGTGCCGACCAGCCCAGGCGCGCCGCGGCCTTCTGCAGGAACTGGCGTGCGCCTTCGTCCGGCGCGGCGTGGGTGTCGATCGCCTGGCCCTGCAGCGCCTGGTTGGGCATGCCCTGGCGTGCCATGGCCCGCGCCCGTGCGGCGGCGGCACGCGCGCGCACCGGCGCAGTGGCTTCGGCGGCGCCGGCCTGCAACAGTTGCTCGGGGGGCAGCGCCGGCACTTCCACATGCAGGTCGATGCGGTCGAGCAGCGGGCCGGACAGCCGCCCCTGGTAGCGCGCCACCTGCTCGGGCGAGCAGCGGCAGCCGCGCAGCGGCGAGCCCAGGTAGCCGCAGGGGCAGGGGTTCATCGCCGCGATGAGCTGGAAGCGCGCCGGGAATTCCGCCCGCCGCGCGGCCCGTGCGATGGTGATCTGGCCGGTCTCCAGCGGCTCGCGCAGCGCCTCCAGCGCGGCGCGCGGGAATTCCGGCAGTTCGTCGAGGAACAGCACGCCATGGTGCGCGAGCGAGATCTCGCCCGGCCGCGGCGGCGAGCCGCCGCCCACCAGCGCCACGGCGCTGGCCGAGTGGTGCGGGCTGCACGTCGGGCGCCGGCCCCAGTGCTCGGGCAGGAAGCGGCCGGCCAGGCTGGCGATGGCGGCGCTCTCCAGTGCTTCGTCCAGCGTCATGTCCGGCAGCAGGCCGGCGAAGCGCTGCGCCAGCATGGACTTGCCCGATCCCGGCGGCCCGACCATCAGCAGGCTGTGCTGGCCGGCCGCGGCGATCTCCAGCGCGCGCCGGGCGCCGGCCTGGCCCTTGACGTCGGCCAGGTCCGGCGAGGGCGCGCCATTGGGCGCAGGGCTTGCCCGCACGCGGGTCCAGCCGCCCTCGTCGGGCAGGGCGGTGCCGGCGGCCGGCGCGGGCTGGAAGCGCTGGGCCACGTCCAGCAGGTGGAGCGCGCCATAGACCTCGCGGCCCGGCACCAGCGCCGCTTCCAGGGCACTCTCCTGGGGCAGCACCAGCCGGGGCGCCACATTGGTGCTGCGCCGCGTGGCCAGCGCCATGGCCAGCGCGCCGCGCACCGGGCGCAGTTCGCCCGACAGCGACAGCTCGCCCGCGAACTCCCAGCCCGCCAGTCGGCCGGCGTCCACCTGCCCGCTGGCGGCCAGGATGCCCAGCGCGATCGGCAGGTCGAAGCGGCCTGAGTCCTTGGGCAGGTCGGCCGGCGCCAGGTTCACGGTGATGCGCTTGCTGTGCGGGAAGTCCAGGCCTGCGTTCTGCAGCGCGGAGCGCACGCGCTCGCGCGCCTCCTTGACCTCCACGTCCGCCAGCCCCACCAGCGTGAAGCTGGGCAGGCCATTGGCCAGATGCACCTCGACGGTGACGGGCGTGGCTTCGAGGCCCTGCAATGCGCGGCTCTGAACGGTGGCGATGGCCATGACGAAAGGTTCCTCCGTGTAACAGCGCCTCCATTGTGCTGCGGCGGCGCTCGCCGGCGCGCCGCGACCCGCCGTTGTGCGCTCAGGCCCGATACTGGGGCGATGTCGGCTACTGCGCACCTTCAAGGTGCAATTGAAGGCTCTGCAAACGCCGTTTACGTTTTGTCTGCGTCCTTGTGGTGCGTTTTCTTCCTTTTCTTTATGCGCGAGGCAGGCGCTTGGTGCCACGATGGACAGTTGGCACAGTTCGTGCAGCCGTTGCTGTGGCAATTTGTCACGGCCCCATTTTTTTGGAGAAGAAGAGTCATGAAGAAAACCCTGCTGGCCCTTGCCGCCGCCGCCGCCTCTGTCACCGTGTTTGCGCAGACCGCGCCGGAGCCGGACTACACGCTCTCGTTCAACGCGGGTCTGGTGACCGAATACCGCTATCGCGGCATCTCGCAGAGCCGCTTCAACCCCGCCATCCAGGGCGGCATCGACTTTGCCCACAAGAGCGGACTTTACGTGGGCACCTGGGGCTCCTCCATCAAGTGGATCAAGGATGCGGGCGGTGACGCCGACGCCGAGCTGGACTTCTACGGCGGCTACAAGAACACCTACAAGGACTTCGGCTACGACTTCGGCGTGCTGCGCTACCAGTACCCGAGCGCCAAGCTGGCCGTGAGCCCGAACACCACCGAGATCTACGGCGCGCTGACCTACAGCGTGGCCACGCTGAAGTACTCGCACAGCGTGACCAACCTGTTCGGCTTCGCCGACAGCAAGAACAGCGGCTATCTCGACCTGTCGGCCACCTTCGACCTGGGCAACGGCTTCTCGCTGGTGCCGCACATCGGCCACCAGCGCGTGGAGAACAACAGCTTCTACTCGTACACCGACTATTCGCTGACGCTGGGCAAGGACTTCGGCAACGGCCTGTCCGCCACGGTGGCCCTGGTGGGCACCGATGCCGAGAAGGCCGGCTACGTCGCGCCCAACGGCAAATTCACCGGTCGCAACGGCGTCGTTGCGGGCATCAAGTACAGCTTCTGACAGCGCTTCACCCGTAGGGGATCCAGCCCATGAAAATCGTCACCGCCATCATCAAACCTTTCAAGCTCGACGAGGTGCGCGAGGCCCTGTCGGCCATCGGCGTGCAAGGCATCACGGTCACCGAGGTCAAAGGCTTCGGCCGCCAGAAGGGCCACACCGAGCTCTACCGAGGCGCGGAGTACGTCGTCGACTTCCTGCCCAAGGTCAAGATCGAGGCCGCCGTCTCCGACGATCTGGTCGAGCGCGTCATCGAGGCCGTAGAAGGCGCTGCGCGCACCGGCAAGATCGGCGACGGCAAGATTTTCGTGTACGCGCTGGAGCAGGTGGTGCGCATCCGCACCGGCGAGACCGGCCGCGAGGCCCTCTGAACCCGCATTGGACGAAAGAAGCACAAACATGAAAAAACTGCTTGCCTCCCTTTTGCTCGGCGCCAGCCTGATCGCAGGCGGCTCGATGGCCGTGGCGCAGACACCGACGCCGACGGCCGAGGCCGCGCCGTCCGTCTCCGCGCCGGCCGCGCCTGCGGCCCAAGCGCCTGCAGCGCCGGCCCCGGCGGCTGCCGCCGCTGCGCCCGAGGCGCCGGCCGCTGCGCCCACGCCCAAGCTCGACTCCGGCGACACCGCCTGGATGCTGACCTCCACCCTGCTGGTCATCCTGATGACCATCCCCGGCCTGGCCCTGTTCTACGGCGGCCTGGGCCGCTCCAAGAACATGCTGTCGGTGCTGATGCAGGTGTTCGTGATCTTCTCGCTGATCTCCATCCTGTGGGCCATCTACGGCTACAGCCTGGCGTTCGCGGGCGAGGGCTCGTTCTTCGGCGGCCTGGACAAGATATTCCTCAAGGGCATCGCCCCCGACACGCTCTCCGGAGCGCTGCCGACGATCCCCGAATACGTCTTCGTCGCGTTCCAGGGCACCTTCGCGGCCATCACCGTGGCGCTGATCGTTGGCTCCTATGCCGAGCGCATCAAGTTCTCCGCCGTGCTGCTGTTCTCGGTGATCTGGTTCACCTTCAGCTACGTGCCCATCGCCCACATGGTGTGGGGCGGCGGCCTGCTGGGCAAGGACGGCGCGCTGGACTTCGCCGGCGGCACCGTGGTGCACATCAATGCCGGTGTCGCCGGCCTGGTGGGCGCCTACATGCTGGGCAAGCGCCTGGGTTTCGGCAAGGAAGCCTTCACGCCGCACTCGCTGACGCTGACCATGGTCGGTGCCTCGCTGCTGTGGGTGGGCTGGTTCGGCTTCAACGCCGGCTCGGCGGGCGCCGCCAACGGCGTGGCCGGCCTGGCCTTCGTCAACACCGTGCTGGCCACGGCCGCTGCAACGCTGTCCTGGATCGTGGGTGAGGCGCTGCATCGCGGCAAGGCCTCCATGCTGGGCGCCGCCTCCGGTGCCGTCGCGGGGCTGGTGGCCGTCACGCCGGCAGCCGGGTTCGTCGGCCCGATGGGCTCGATCGTGCTGGGCCTGATCGCCGGCATCGTCTGCCTGTGGGGCGTGAGCGGCCTGAAGAAGATGCTGGGCGCGGACGACGCGTTCGACGTGTTCGGCGTGCACGGCGTGGGCGGCATCATCGGCGCCATCCTGACCGGCGTCTTTGCCGCGCCCAGCCTGGGCGGCACCCAGCCGGCGGACTTCGCCATGGGCCACCAGGTCTTCGTGCAGGTCAAGAGCGTGCTGCTGACCATCATCTGGTCGGGCGTAGTGTCCTTCGTCGCCTACAAGATCGTCGATCTGGTCGTCGGTCTGCGTGTCTCGGAAGAAGCCGAGCGCGAAGGCCTGGACATCACGTCTCACGGCGAAACGGCCTACAACCGTTGACGCGCGGCGCGCTGGCACGGCCCTTGCTGCAGTGCCAGCGCTGCAAGAGTTTTTGTAGCGAGAGTCTCCTTTGGATGTTGGGCCCGCAGCAATGCGGGCCCTTTTTTGTGCGCCCATCATGGGTGCCCTTCTGAGGGAGCAAATAGCTCGCCAGTGAAGGCCTGCCTCAGGCGTGAGGCAGGGCCCCGGCTTCCTTGTCGCGCTCAGCGAAACCGAGTGAACGACTCAATTCCATGGCGGCGCTGCACACGGCTGGAATTACAACGGTCGCGACTGTTTCGTCATCGAACACGTAGGAGGTTGCGGTTGCGTTGATTCCGGCAACGGCATTTCCGCGCGCATCCAGTATGGCTGCCGCCACTGATCGGATGCCTTCCTGGAATTCCCCGTCATTGAAGATGAAGCCTTGCTCGCGCGCCTGCCTCAAGTTGCGCCGAAGGGTTTTGGGGTCTACCGTTGACTTCGCAGTGTGCGCTTGAAGTGGCTGCGCGCCGATGATCTCGTCGAGTGCATCCTCCGACTGGTGGGCAAGCAGGATGCGCCCAATGGACGTAGCGTAGGCCGGTAGGCGCGACCCCACATGGATGTTGATCGCCGTGGGCAACTTGACCCTCGCCTGGGCGATGTACACCACTTCGCTGCTCTCTAGGATTGCCAAGTGGGCCGATGCAGCCACCTGCGTGCGCAGCCGATCGAGAACCGGCTGCGCCAGCTCGACCAGTGGGACACGGCTGAGGTATGCAAAGCCTAACTGCATCGATCTGCTCGTCAGGCGAAACGCCCGCCCTGATTCGTCACGCGCGAGGTACCCCAGCTTCTCAAGCGTGTGCACGAAACGAAACGGCTTGGTTCTGCTCCAGCCGAGGCTTGCGGCTATCTCGGACAGCGTCAAGGCAGGTCGATCGCCATCGAAAACATGCAAAACGGCCAACCCCTGCGCCAGGGCGTCGACCCAGTAGGGGTCTTTTGCGGGCGGCGGCGCCTCCTCACTCATCGGGCCTGCGCCTTCCGAAGGCAACTGCTCTTGTTTCTTGGGGACCATGGGTGTGAATTGGGATCGAGGTGAATTCTAATTTTTGCACCCCGCGAGCAGCCTTCAATGAACGCCTCGCCGCGCTTGTGGATGCGCCGCCTAGAAGCGATGCCGAATGCCTGCCGCATATCCATTGCCGCTCGACGTGCTGGTCAACGCATCATGCATGAAGACGAAATACAGATCCGTGCGTCGCGACAAGTTGTAGTCGTAGGCCAGCGAAAGGGTCCGGCGCTTCACCTCCGCCTGCCGGGTCTGTGATCTCGATGTCTGACCATAGGAGGCGAGGATCTTGCCTGGACCTGCTGGCAGCGCGCCTCCGACGGTTACCGTGTCGAGATCAACATCGCTCGTGGGACTGCTCAGGCGTGTACTGATCATCTGGGCGTATAGCTTGATGAACTTGAGGTCGTACGATGCCCCCAGATTCCATAGCCGCGACTCGCGCATGAGCGCGACTGTGGGCGGCGCTGCGTAGTTGAGCGACATACTGTCGATACGCTCCCCGACCAACCCTGCGGAAAACGCGCCGCGCGTGAACGAAAGCGATGCCCCGGCGCGCCTGCCGGCGGTGCTCGATTCCGACGGCGCATAGTGGATAGAACCGCTCATCCCGCCAATGTCGGGCGTCTCGTAGCTTATGGCGTTGTTCCAGGCTGAGTCAGTTGCTCCACTGCCGGTCAACAGGGGCTGCGTGACGCTGGAAAGATAGTTGTGCAAGAAGCTGGGGTTGAACGAGGAGGAAGCACCGAAGGCGTTGTGCTTCCACATGTTCGTGAAGCTGAGGGTTGTCTGGCGCCCCATGCTGAATGACCCCCACCCACCTTGGAGGCCAACCCAGCTCGAACGAGAAAAGAATGGATCGGAATCGCTTCGACCAAACTGGCCCGTATCACTGCGGAAGAATGAGCTGAGCTCGAAGCGGACACGCAATCCACCGCCCAAGTCCTCCGTGCCGCGAAACCCTACGAACGAAGTGTTCATACCGCCGCCATCCAGTCGATCCGAGTGGGCGGATGGCTGGCTTGCAAGCTCTTTGTGATACAGCATCGTGTCCACGATGCCAAACAGCTGTACATTCGATTGGGCGTGAAGCGGTGTGACCATCATGGCGAGTGCGCCGGCACTCAGCGCGCGTTGCAGTTTCATTTGTCTCTCTTTCGTTTTTTGGGCCGAGCAAAGCCTTGCCGTGAGGGCTGAGGCCCAACACACTTTTGGGGGCGTGCGACCACCCCGCACACACCTACGGCGGTATCCGACGGGTTGACGCGAATGGAGCGGAGCCGGGGCTTCAGAGTTTCATGACACACCTCGCTTCATGAGAGGACTGGCTGTACCGTCTGAAACCTCAGTTGAACTGCGGAAGGCGTTCAGATGATCTCGGACCCATTCGACGAAGGGCCGGGGAGCGCGGCCCGTTGCTTCGAGGAACTCATCGCTGACGTCCGGCCTGACGGTCACCGATTTCTTCAGGTAGTCCAGCAATCGCTGTGCAGCGAGGCGCGACATGCCGGGCTGAGCCTGCATGCTGCGCGTCATCGCTTCCTCTTCTTCGATGCAAATGCACCCGATTGCCGTGCCCCGTTGTTCCGCGATGATGTCCAACTGATCTCGCACGCGCAGTACCTGCGGGCCGGTGACGAAATAGGCGCGCCCGATGTGCACGTTCGATTCCAGCGCCAGCGCGGCCAGCAGCGCGAGGTCATCCTCGTGCACCGGATTGCGCATCGAGTCGGGGCACGCCGTGTAGACACGGCCTTCCTCGCGGATGCTTCGCGCCCATTGCAGGCAGTTCGAAGCCATGGTGTCCGGCCTGATGAAGGTGAACTCGAATCCCGCGGCCTTCACCGCCGCTTCGGCAATCCGATGCCGCTCGGCAATTGGATTCGGGCCGGGTGGTGCCTTGACGACCGAAGCCGACGAAAGCATCACGATCCGTTGCACGGAGCAAGCCCGAGCCGCCGCAAACACCGCCGCGCTCGCGCTTGGCGCCGGTGCATACATGAAGGCCGCGTCCACCCCGTCAAAGGCCTGCGACATCCAGTGCGGATCGTTGAAGTCACCCGCAACGACGTCATCGCATTCAGATCGGAAGAGCCCTTCGGCTTCCTCCGGGCGAGCCAACAGGCGCAGCGGATGGCCCTGCGCGCGCAGCCGGCGTGCCACGTGGCGTCCTATTCGCCCGGACGCTCCGGTCACAAGTATTCTGGACATGGAAGGCCCGTGCTACTGGCGCGCCAGAATCTGGCGGTACGCGTTCGAAAGCGCGCTGCGTGAAGCAGCGCCGCGCCAAGCCACGATCCCGTCCGGCCGCACCAGCACGCTCTGATTCCGGCGCGCGCCGAGCGGCTCGACCGAGTCGACCACCACGACCTTCTGCTCCAGCCCAAGTTCTCGCGCCATCGACGCGGCTTGCTCGGCGAAGCTTGCATCCGATGTGTAGATCTGGAAGTGCTGCCCTAGCAGGCCCCGAGTGCTCATCGGCACGCCAGCCGCATACAGCGTCACATAGGGCACACGCGCCCCGGGCGAGCCGGTGGGGCGTGCAGGATCCTCGAAGGGATCTGCCGCGGTGGGCACAGAGTCCGCAGCATCACGAACCAGTGCGCCTTCCAGGCAGACATAGCCGAACATCATCTTGGCGTGGTCGATCGGCTCGCCCGTCAGAGCCGCGAGGTTTTTCATGTCACGACGCTCCGCAAGATTGGCCGCTTGCCACGTGCACACGATTTCGGCGTAGGGCTTGCGCTCTGCATCATAGGTCTGCAAGAGCGCGGGTCCGGCCAGTCCTTTAAGGACATGTGCCAGCTTCCAACCGAGGTAGTAGCCGTCCTGCATGGCGGTGTTTCCGCCTTGTCCACCGGTAGGCGGCATCACGTGTGCCGCATCGCCGGTGAGGAATACGCGCAACGTGCACAGCTTGTCGGCAATGCGGTGCGAGTAGTTGTAGGTAGTCTCTCCGGCAATCTCGAATTCGAGGTCCGGCACCCCCACCAGAAGGCGGATCAAAGCTCTGGTCGCTTCGATCTCCCGTGCGGAATCGGCGGAGAAGTTCGCTACCCATTGGTTCGTGTAGTCGGTGCTCACGAGAATGCCTGACCCATCTGGCAGTTGCGGGTTCTTGACGTAGTGGATTGTCATGGCGTTGTCGCCTGCCCACTTCGACAGGTCGGCATTGAAGCGCACCGCGGTCACCGACTTCAGATGACCCAATCCATGCGAACCGATGCCCAGTTGCGCGGCGATGCCGCCACGAATTCCGTCGGCCGCGACGACATACTTCGAGCGCACCTTCGTCAACTCATCCGAAGGGAGCCGGCGCAGTTGCAGATCGACGTGGTCGATGTCTTCAACGAGGGTCTCGCATGCGCACTCGAACCACACCTCCACGCCGAGCTCCAGGGCTTTGCGCAGCAAGGCCTCTTCGGCGCGAGCCTGGCTGGCCATGCCAGGAACTTCCGGAGAAAACTTCGAGAAGTCCGGCCGATGCGCTACGTGGTCGTAGAACACCTTGCCGGTCATGCTCTCGGAGACCTTCGAGGTGATGCCAGGGCGTCCTGGTGGCCTTGCGGCCATGATGGCATCGGTCACGCCTGCCACCCGCATGGCTTCCATCGTGATGGGGTTTTGCCCTCGCGCCTTCGGAAGCACCGACGTCGAGGCGTTGCGCTCGACCAGCAGCGGCTGCACGCCATTGAGTGCCAGAAACACGGCGGTGGACAACCCCGCCAATCCTGCGCCGACGATCACGACGTCGCGCTCTTGCAAACTCATGTTGACTCCTTGGATCAAAGTTGACCGCCTCGCTCCCAATGAACGAGACGGGTTCTTGCAAAGACAATCAGGCGATCCGCGGCCAATCCGAGCAGACCGAAGAACATGACGACCGCGAAGGCAGAGGCGGTGTCGAAATAGGATGAGTACTGGACAATCAGCGCTCCAAGCCCGCGAGATTCCCCCACGAACTCGGTCACGCACATGACGATGAGCATGATGGGCGTTGCCACGCGCAAGCCGGTGAGGAGGAAGGGCAGCATCGTCGGCAGAAGCACGTCTTCGGCGAAACGCGGCCCACTCAGTTCGTTATTGGCCGCCAGCCACTCCATGTTCTTGGGCACTGAGCGTGCTCCCGCGTACATCTGCACGAAGAGGGGGAAGAAGCATTCCAGCGCGACCTGAACCACCTTGGATGAGGCGCCCAGTCCGAACACGAGAATGACGACGGGATACAGCGCCAGCTTGGGCACCGGGTATAGAAAGGAGATGATCGGATGCAGCGCCGCATCAATCACCCGATTGCGTGCGCAGGCCATGCCGATGGCGGAACCCAGGCCGGTGGCGATGGCCAATCCCAGGGCTCCCTTGGAGAGGGTCGACCCGGCAGCGTCCAGCAGTTCTCCGCTGGAGATCAGGGCGATAAGCTGCAGGCCGATCGCGTCCAGGCCCGGGAACATGCGGGTGTCGCTGAGCATGGCGAAGAGTTGCCAGGCCGCCAGCATGAGAACGATGCCGCCCAGCTTGGACCGTGCGGCGGCCGTCTTCGAGGTCGTCATTGCTCAGCCTCCGAATTCCATGGCTTGGCCGCGGCACAGCCTGCGCGCGACGGATTCCAATGCAAGATTGGAGAGATAGCCCGCCAGGGCGATGAACAGGATCGCGGCGTACATCTGCCGGTAGTCGCCCTCCTGGTAGGACTCCATGACGATGGTTCCCAGCCCGTCCGAATGCCCGACGACTTCGGTGGCCACCATCAGAATGAATGCCACCATCAGGCTGATTCGCAGTCCAACCATCGTGCGCATCAGGCTCGCGGGCAGAACCACCTGGAGGAACGTGCGCAGCCGCGAGACTTCGTTGTTCCTGCACAGCCACAGGTAGCGGGAATTGATGCCCAATGCACCGCTCATGGCGTTGAGGTAGGCGGGAAAGAAGCAACTCAGGCCTATGATGAGGATGCGACTGGCATCGGTGAAACCCAGCCAAACCGCCACGGCCGGGAACAGCGAGATCTTCGGAATGGCATGGACAAATGCCTGAGGCACATCGAACAGATTGCGAACCGTGCGTGATACGCCGGACAGCAGTCCGAGTGCCACACCAAAGGCTCCTCCCAGGAAAAATCCCCCGAAGGCCCTGGAACTACTGCGAAGCGCGGGCTCAAGCACATTGCCGTGGACGAGCTTCACGACGGCAGCGTTGACAATTTCAATCGGACCTAGAAAGTAGTCCGGCGAGCCGGCGCGGCGACTGGCAAGCTCCCAGAGGCACAGAACGAGAAGAAGGAACGCCAGCGTGACCGGCCAAAGGCCGGCGCGTTCATTGGAGTGGAGTCTTCGCATCGCTCAGGCCGTCGAAGCTCGCCGGATCAGGTCCCACAGGTGGCTGCGGTACTCCAGCACCTTGGGGTGCGATTTGGTCGCGTTGGTGCGGGGGCGAGGCAACTCGACGACGCAGTCCTCCATGACCGTGCCGGGTTTGCCGCCAAGCACGACGACCCGGTCGCCAAGAAAGATCGCTTCCGGGATGTCGTGCGTGATGAACACAACCGTCAGCCCGGACGTCTGCCAGACACGGGTGAGTTCCTCCTGCATCTCCTCGCGCGTCTGTGCGTCCAGGGCTCCAAAAGGCTCATCCATCAGCAGCACCTCCGGTTGCATCGCGAGCGTTCGAGCCAGCGCGGCGCGCTGGCGCATGCCGCCCGACAGTTCGCTGGGATAGGCCTTTCCGAAACGATGCAGGCCGACCTTGTCGAGGTACTCGGTCGCCATCTCGAGTGCGTCGCCGCGCCGAATGCCGCGCTGCTCGATGGGCCAGGCGATGTTCTGCAGCACCGTCTTCCAGGGAAACAGCGTCGCCTCCTGAAACACCATTCCCAGCTTGCGGCTCGGCGCAGTCACCGCTTGACCGCTGATCTCCACGTTCCCGGACGTGGGTGTTTCAAAGCCGCCCAGCATGTGCAACAGCGTCGTCTTGCCACAGCCGCTGGGACCAAGGATGGTGACGAACTCGCCCTGACGGATCTGGAGGTTGACGGGGCCGAGGGCGTGGACGACATGCGCTCCACGCTTGAATTTCTTGATGACGGAGTTGACGCTGAGCATGAAATTAGCGGGTTGCTGCGATGACCGGTGATGCGGGAATGCCAAGTGCGGTTGGCGCTATCTGCGCAGCGCATAGCCCTTCATCAGCAGGTCCTCCGCAGGAACGGTTCTCGCCGCCGGGAGGAACCCCACGCCGACCATGTCCTTGATGGTCGCCTGGACGTCGCCAACGTTGATCCGCCCGCCCTCGGCCCTGCCGCCATCGGGGCCTGCGTCAGCCGCGGCGGGCGTCAGGTAGTTGGCTGCGATGAGCTTGGCATACAACTCGGGACGTCCGCCGCGCCAGTTCTGCAGCGCCTTCTGGTAGTCATTGCGCCAAGCGCAGAAGGCTTGCGGATGAGCGTCCACGAACTGGCGCGTGAAGAACACCAGAGTGCTCGGATGCGCCTGCTCTGTCGCTTGCATCGGGCGTAGCGCGACCTTGATGCCACCAGTCTTCTCAGCCTTTGCCAGGAATTGGCGCGACAGCCAGGCAACGTCGATCTGCTGATTCCTCAGCGCCTGCTCCTGTGCCGGCGGCGGCAGCGACACGTATCGAGCTTCGGCGGGATTCAAGCCGGCGCGGCGCAGTGCGCTCTTGATCCAGTACTCGCTGATGGTGTTCGGGCCGTAGAAGCCGATCCGCTTGTTCTTGAACTGAGCGGCAGCGTCAATGCCACTGTCGCGCATGGCGACAAAGGCGCCTTGGTTGTCCTGCTCGCTCGTTTCGACGATGGACGCGACTGCCCGAAGGTCCACCCCGACTCGCACGCTGGTGATCAGCGCAGTCAGGCTGATCGAGCCTGCATCGAGTTGCCCCGCCTGCACGGCCGTCATGCGGTCGTTGGAAGCGTATTTCTGCGGCTCGAGTTGATAGAAGCGCCCGTTGCCCGCGTAGTTCTCCTTGTCTGCCCAAAGCAGGGCCAGCGGCTCTTCGCCCCCGCCCGTGAGGCCATAGCGAATCCGTACGGGCTGAGAGGGCGGCGTCGTCAGATTCACATCCGTGCATCTGTCTTCGCCCGAATGCGCTTGCACCTGTGCCTGCGCAGAGATCGGATTGCCCGTCGAGATCAGTACCGCCATCAGGTGTGCTGCGGTAGGGAGCACGCCGCTCAAGCGCCGGCGGACTGGCAGGTGATGTGTCACGGGAACCTCACAACAAAAGGTTATTCGTTTTGAATACGAAACAAAAGATTCGAATACGGAACGAAATGAAGTATAGAGACGAGCGGCTTCCAGCGCGCGAGGGTTAACCCCGGGGGGCTCCGACGGAGCCTGTGCCCGTTTTCTGGAGATGGCGGTGAAGCGAAAGTGAGCCAGGTGTTCAACCTGCTCTGGTGTTTTTTTGTGCAGCTGAGGATGAGGAGCTACCTCCATGGACCCAATTGGCAGAGGCCGGCGATTGCAGAGCCTGAAGAGCAAGTGGCCGCGCGAGGTTGGTTTGAGAAGAATCACCCTCCATCCCAGGAATTTCCTGGGTTTCAAGCTATTGTTTTGGTAGCGTTCGATGCCCGCAGCGCCACCGCGCGCCTACGGCCATCGTCAGCCTGCGCCCACTTCCTGTGCTGCGCTGCGCCTACGCCGCCGCGCCGGGCCGCCCGCCAACATTCGGCAGCCCAGCAGCAACGCTGCCGCCGGCAGGCCGCACTCATCCAACGACAGGAGGACTCCTCACCATGCAGACCGCTACCTTCATCCGCACTGCCAGCGCCGCACTGGCGCTGGGCGCCCTCGCGGCGTGCTCGTCCACGCCGCCGCCCACCGATCAGATGGCCGTCAGCCGCACCACGCTGAACCGCGTCATGGCCGAGCCCAACGTGGCGGCCAACGCACCCGTGGAACTGCAGCGCGCCCGCGACAAGTGGGTGATGGCCGAGAAGGCCATGACCGACAAGGACTACGACATGGCGCGCCGCTATGCCGCCGAGGCCGAGGCCGATGCCCGCGTGGCCGAAACCAAGTCGCAGGCCGCCGACAGCGCCGCCACGCTGCAGCAGGTGCAGGGCAGCATCCGCGCCCTGCAGGCCGAGATCGACCGGCGTGCGCCGGCCCCGGCCATGGCGCCGGCCATGTCCATGCCCATGCGCTGACGCCCAGGCCCTCTCGTCCAGGCCCTGCCCGCCATCCTCAAGGCACGCCATCTCCCATCGAAGGAAAAGAACACCATGCACCCGATCATCCGCCGCACCACCACCGTGGGCACCGCCCTCATCGCCGCCGGCCTGCTCGCCGCCTGCGCCAGCCGCGGGCCGCTCAGCACGGTCGACGACGCCCGCGCCGCCGTCGACCGTGCCGCCGCCAATCCCGCCGTGACCCAGTACGCGCCGCTGGAGCTCAAGGCCGCCACCGACACGCTGGCCCGCGCCGACCGCGTCTGGCGCGAGAACAACGACGCCGCGGAGGCCAACCATCTGGCCTACCTGGCCACGCAGCGCGCGGAAATCGCCAACAACACGGCGCGCGCGCGCATGCTCGACGCCGACGTCAAGAAGGCCGGCACCGAAAGCGAGCGCCTGCGCCTGACCCGCGAGGCCGAGCGTGCCCGCATGCAGGCCGACGCCAACGCCCGCACCGCCCAGCAGGCGCAGCTGCAGGCCATGACGGCCGAGCAGCGCGCGGCGCAGAGCGCGGCGCGCGTGCGCGCACTGGAGTCCCAACTGCGCGACATCCAGGCGCAGCAGACCGAGCGCGGCCTGCTGGTGACGCTGGGCGACGTGCTGTTCGCCTTCAACAAGGCGGAGCTGTCCGACCAGGCCGCCCCGCGCCTGGACAAGCTGGCCGACTTCCTGCGCCAGTTCCCCGACCGCAAGCTCATCATCGAGGGCTACACCGACAGCGTCGGCACCGAGAGCTACAACCAGAGCCTGTCGGAGCGTCGCGCCATGGCCGTGCAGCGCGCCTTGGTGCAGCGCGGCGTGACGCCGGACCGCATCACCGCACGCGGCTACGGCAAGGCCTATCCGGTGGCCGACAACGCCTCGGCCGAAGGCCGCGCCATGAACCGCCGCGTGGAGATCGTGATCACCGACGACCAGGGCAAGCTGCGCGGCCGCTGACCCCTGCGGCGTCCGAGCTCCCGAGCCCCGCCCTGCGATCGCGCCGGGCGGGTTTTTTCCATTGCCGCGCCTGCGACACTCCCGGCACCTCCTTCCTCTCCGAGCCCGCCATGTCCTGGATACCCTTCACCGACCACGCCTGCCTGCTGGGCGAATCCCCGTTCTGGCATCCGCTGGAGCGCGCCCTGTACTGGATCGACATCCCGGGCCGCTCCATCCTGCGCGCCGGGGCCGGTGCGTCCACGGCGCAGGCCTGGGCGCTGCCCAGCGAGCCCGGCTGCATCGCGCCGGTGCGGGGCGGCGGGCTGGTGGTAGCGCTGCGCGACGGCATCTACCGCGCGCGCGAATGGGGCGGCGCGCTGGAGCCGCTGGTGCGCTTCCAGCACGACGTGCGCACCACGCGCTTCAACGACGGCAAGTGCGACCTGCAGGGCCGGCTCTGGGCCGGCACCATCTACGAGCCGCGCGACCAGCGCCGCGCCGTGCTGTATTGCATCGACATGCGCAGCGGACGCCCGCAGGTTACGCTGATGGCCCACAACGCCACCACCGCCAACGGCCTGGCCTGGTCGCCCGAGCAGCGCACCGCCTGGTGGGCCGACACGCCACGCCACCTGATCCACGCCTGGGACTACGAGCCCGGCCCGCCGGTGCTGCGCCGCCACCGCGTGTTCCGCCAGTTCGTGCCCAAGCCGCCGGGCTGGCAGCCGGGCGAGGGCCTCTACCAGGGCCGCCCCGATGGCGCCGCCGTCGACGTGCAGGGGCACTACCTGTGCGCCATGTTCGAGGGTGGCCAGTTGCTGCGCCTGGCCCCCGACGGCCAGGTGGCAGAGGCGCTGCCGCTGCCCGTGGCCTGTCCGACCATGCCCTGCTTTGGCGGCGAGGACCTGCGCACGCTCTACGTCACCACCGCGCGCCAGGGCCGGCCCGCCGACGAACTGGCCCGCACCCCCTGGGCCGGCCGCGTGCTGAGCACCCGCGCGGAGGTGCCGGGGCTGCCGGTGAACTTCTTCGACCCCGGCTGAATTTCCAGCCGCGCCACCAAAAAATTCAGGCGGCCCGGCATGGCGGCGCGCCGGCTGCCGGCTTACCATGGGCCGATGGAGACAGCCCTTCGCACCATCGTCGACCGCGTCCGCGCGGCCGCTGCCGACGCCACGCCCCTCTACCTGCGCGGCGGCGGCACCAAGGACTTCTATGGCGAGCCGCCGCGCGGCACGGTGCTGGACCTGTGCCCGCTGGCCGGCATCCTCGACTACGAGCCGAGCGAGCTGGTGGTCACCGCGCGCGCCGGCACGCCGCTGGCGGAGCTGCAGGCCGTGCTGGCCGAGCGCGGCCAGTGCCTGCCCTTCGACCCGCCGCACTTCGGCCGCGGCCGGGCCACGGTCGGCGGCATGGTCGCAGCCGGCCTGTCCGGCCCGGCGCGCGCCAGCGTGGGCGCGGTGCGCGACTACGTGCTGGGCTCGCACATGGTCAATGGCCGCGGCGAACTGCTGCAGTTCGGCGGGCAGGTCATGAAGAACGTGGCCGGCTACGACGTCTCGCGGCTGCTGGCCGGCTCGCTCGGCGTGCTGGGCGTGATCGCGCAGGTCAGCCTCAAGGTGCTGCCCGCCGCGCCGGCCGAGGCCACCCTGCGCTTCTCCTGCACCCAGGCCGAGGCGCTGGAGCGGCTCAACGCCTGGGGCGGCCAGCCGCTGCCGCTTAACGCGAGCCGCTGGCTGCAGCAAGACCCGGACGCCGGGCCGGACGCGCCGGGCGACCTGTACCTGCGCCTGCGCGGCGCCGTGGCCGCGGTGCAGGCCGCCTGCGCCAGCATGGGCGGCGCGCGCCTGGATGCGGACGAGGCCGGGCGCGCTGGCGTCGCCGCCGACTGGGACGCCTGCCGCGACCAGCGCCTGTCCTGGTTCGACGCGCGGCCCGCCGGATTCGAGCTGTGGCGCGTGTCCGTGCCGCAGACCGCGCCGGTGCTGCCGCTGGAGCCGGCGCGCTTCGGCCTGCCGCTGATCGAGTGGCACGGGGCGCAGCGCTGGTACCAGTTGCCCGCCAGCGATGATGAGGCGGCGCTCCTGCTGCGCGCAGCGGCGCAGCGCGCGGGCGGCCATGCCACGCTCTTCATTGCCGACGGCCGCCACCCGTATGCGGCCCCGGCGCGCTTCGATGCCCTGACGCCCGCGCTGGGCAGCATCCACCGCCGGCTCAAGGCCAGCTTCGACCCACTGGGCATCTTCAACCCCGGCCGCCTCTACCCTGGCCTGTGACCGTCCCGTGCGCCGACTGTTCCATATCGCGGACCGCCACCGCACGCCGGCCACCACGCGGCTGCTGGGCTTTCTGCTGGCCTTCAACGCGGGGGCGGTCAATGCCGGCGGCGTGCTGGTGGTGCACATGTACACCTCGCACATGACCGGCTTCGCCTCGCAGGTGGCCGACAGCCTGGTGCTGGGCAACGGCGCGCTGCTGCTCGGCGCCCTGGGGGCGCTGCTGGCCTTCCTGTGCGGCGCGGCCACCACCGCCGTCTTCGTCAACTGGGCGCGCCAGCACCGGCTGCGCAGCGTCTATGCACTGCCGCTGCTGCTGGAGGCCGGCCTGCTGCTGCCCTTCGGGCTGATGGGGGCGATCACCCTGAGCTGGAACACGCCCTTCGCCGTGCCGCTCACGGTGCTGCTGCTGTCCTTCATCATGGGCCTGCAGAACGCGCTGGGCACCAAGGCCTCGGCCGGGCGGGTGCGCACCACGCACATGACCGGCAACGTGACCGATCTGGGCATCGAACTAGGCAAGCTGCTCTACCGCAACCGCCAGGGACTGCCGCCACAGGTGCAGGTACGCGCCAACCGCGCGCGCATGCAACTGCATGGCGGTCTGCTGGGCGCCTTCGTCGCGGGCGGGCTGTTCGGCGCCGCCGGCTTCAAGTACGTCGGCTTCTTCTGGGTCGTGCCGCTGGCCGGGCTGCTGCTGGCGCTGGCGCTGCCGCCCTTCCTGCACGACCTGCGGCGCCGCTCGCATCTGCGCCGCCTGATGCTGGCCCTGCGGCAGCGCTGGATGGCGCGCGCTGCCCGCTGGCGCAAGTCCTGACAACCAGAACGGAGACCCCATGCAAACCGCGCTCGCCCCCGAGTACCGCGACACCGCCGACGGCCGCGAGGCCGAGGCCATTCTGCGCAAGTGCGTGCACTGCGGCTTCTGCACCGCGACCTGTCCGACCTACCAGTTGCTGGGTGACGAACTGGACGGCCCGCGCGGCCGCATCTATCTGATCAAGCAGGTGCTCGAAGGCCAGGCGCCGACGCGCAAGACGCAGCTCCACCTGGACCGCTGCCTGACCTGCCGTAACTGCGAGAGCACCTGCCCGAGCGGCGTGCAGTACGGGCACCTGGTGGACATCGGGCGCAAGCTGGTCGATGCCAGGGTCGAGCGCCCGGCGCACGAGCGAGCACTGCGCTGGACGCTCAAGCAGGGGCTGAGTTCGCCCCTGTTCGCCCCCGCCATGGCGGCCGGGCGCATGGTGCGCGGCCTGCTGCCGGACAAACTGCGCGCCAAGGTGCCGGCGCGGCAGGACGCGGGCGCCTGGCCCACGGCCACCCATGCGCGCAAGGTGCTGCTGCTGCGGGGCTGCGTGCAGCCGGCCATGCTGCCCAACATCAACGCCGCCACCGCGCGCGTGCTCGACGCCTGCGGCATCCAGACCGTGGTGGCGCCGCAGGCGCGCTGCTGCGGCGCGTTGAAGTTCCATCTCGACGACCAGGACGGCGGCCGCGCGCAGGCGCGCGCCAGCATCGACGCCTGGTGGCCCCGGGTGGAGCGTGGCGAGGTCGAGGCCATCGTCATGAACGCCTCCGGCTGCGGCGTCATGGTCAAGGACTACGGCCACCTGCTCAAGGACGACCCGGCCTATGCCGCCAAGGCCGCGCGCATTGGCGTCCTGACGCGCGACCTGGGCGAGCTGCTGCCGGCCTTGCTGCCCCGGCTGCGCGAGCGCATCGGGCCGCCCGCGGCGCCGCAGGTGCTGGCCTTTCACCCGCCCTGCACGCTGCAGCACGGCCAGCAGTTGCGCGGCGGCATCGAGTCGCAGCTGCGCATGCTGGGCTTCGACGTGCGCCTGGCGCCCGAGGAGTCGCACCTGTGCTGCGGCTCGGCCGGCACCTATTCCGTGCTCCAGCCCGCGCTGGCGACCCCGCTGCGCGACCGCAAGCTGCAGCACCTGGGGCGCCTGCAGCCGGCGGCCATCCTGTCGGCCAACGTGGGCTGCATCACCCACCTGCAGAGCGGCACCGCCACGCCGGTGAAGCACTGGATCGAGGTGGTGGACGCGGCGCTGCGGCGCTGAACCCAAAGGCCGCTCAGCCTGCTCTGCGCCCGATCTCGATCAGCCCGTTGGCCGGCAGGTGGAAGTAGTCCGAGGCGCGGCCCGCGTTGCGCTGCAGCGAGGCGAACACCGCGCTGCGCAGCCGCCCCAGGCCGCGCACCTTCCGCCCGCTGCCGATCGAGGTGCGCGACACGAAGTACGAGGTCGCCATGGCCTCTATCGGCAGCCCCTTCTGGTAGGCCAGCTGGCGGACCAGCTCCGGTACGTTGGGCGTCTCCATGAAGCCGTTCTGGGCATCCACGCGCCAGAGGCCCTCGCCCAGCTCCTGCACCCGCAGCCGCCGCGCCACGTCCACGCGCGGCACCGGCAGCGTGTGCACCGCCAGCACCACCACCCGCTCGTGCAGCACCTGGTTGTGCTTGAGGTTGTGCAGCAGGGCAAAGGGCACGCTGTGCGTATCCGAGGTCAGGAACACCGCCGTGCGCTGCACCCGGTGCGGCATGTCGGCCGCCAGCGACTGGATGAAGGGCTCCAGCGGCAGGCCCTCCTCCTCCGTGGCGCGGGCGCTGAGCCGGCTGCCGCGCGACCAGGTGGTGAAGAGGAATATCACGCTGCCTGCCACCGCCAGCGTGATCCATCCGCCCTCGGCGATCTTCAGGCTGTTGGCCACGATGAAGGTCAGGTCCACCAGCGCGAACAGCGCGGTGCCCAGCAGCACCGCCACCGGGTTCCAGCGCCACCGCCGCAGCGCGACGATGCCGGCCAGCAGCGTGGTGGTGAGCATGGTCACCGACACCGCGATGCCATAGGCGGCCGACAGCCCGCTCGAACTGCGGAACGCCAGCACAAGCAGCAGCACCCCGGCCATCAGCAGCCAGTTCACCGTGGGCAGGTAGATCTGCCCGATCGCCTGGCCCGAGGTCTGCACCACCCGCATGCGCGGCAGGTAGCCCATGTGCATGGCATGCGCGGTCATGGAAAACGCGCCCGAGATCACCGCCTGCGATGCGATCACCGTGGCGGCGGCCGCCAGCAGCACCACCGGCACCGTGGCCCAGCCCGGGAACAGCCGGAAGAAGGGATTGTCGATGGCGCTGGCGTCGGCCAGCACCAGCGCGCCCTGCCCGAAGTAGTTGAGCACCAGCGCCGGCAGCGCAATGAACAGCCAGGCCATGCGGATCGGCCGCGCGCCGAAGTGGCCCATGTCCGCGTACAGCGCCTCGCCGCCGGTGAAGGCCAGGAACACCGCCCCCAGCACCGCCAGCGACTGCGCGCTGTGCGTCTCCAGGAATCGCAGCGCCCAGCGCGGGTCGAGCGCGGCCAGCACCTGCGGATTGCCCGCCACCTGTACCAATCCCGAACCCGCCAGCACGCCGAACCAGAGCAGCATCACCGGCCCGAACACGCGCCCCACCACCGCCGTGCCGCGGCGCTGCACCAGGAACAGCCCGACCAGCACCGCCACCGTGATCGGCACGATGTAGTGCTTGAAGACCGGCGTGGCGATTTCCAGACCCTCCACCGCCGACAGCACCGAGATCGCCGGCGTGATCAGGCTGTCGCCATAGAACATGGCGGCGCCGACCAGTCCCAGCGCGCCCACCAGCGCGAACAGCCAGCGCGCGCCGCCGCCGCGCGCCACCGCCTCGCGCGCCAGGCCCTGCAGCGCCAGGATGCCGCCCTCGCCGTCCTGGTCCGCGCGCAGCACGAACACCACGTACTTCAGCGTCACCACCAGCAGCAGGCCCCAGACCACCAGCGACAGCAGCCCGAGCACCGCGGCCCGGTCCAGCGGCACGCCATGGGCCGGATTCAGGGTTTCCTTGAAGGCATATAGCGGCGAGGTACCGATGTCCCCGAACACCACTCCCAGCGCCGCCACCATGACACCCAGGCCGGCCGCGGGCGCGTGGGAATGGGGCGGCGATGCCGGGGCGGCCTGTATCGATGTGCGCATGCGACTCCTCACGGCGGTGACGGGGCAGCTTACCCCAGCGCGCCGCCCGCGGCCGCGGCGCACGCCCGCGATGACGCCGCCACGGCGGCGCTGGCATGATCGAGCATCCGACTTCCGACCATCTCCACGCCATGACCGACACCGTGTCCGCAGACGCCGAGCAGACCGCGACCCCGCCGCAGGCCCCCGCCCAGGGCGCCTCCCCGGCTGCGCCGAAGCCACCGCGCGCCCCCAAGAACCCCCGCGCCGCCCGCCGCCCGCCGCCCGCTGCACAGCCCGCCGCCACGCGCGCGCCGCGCCGCGTGCACCCGGTGCTCGAGCAACTGGCCGGGCTCTACCCAGGCCTGTTCGGCGAGGTGTTCCACCCGCTCAAGCGCGGCGTGTTCCAGGACCTGCAGGACGCCCATCCGGGCGTCTTCGAGCGCGAAGCGCTGAAGGCGGCGCTGGGCCAGCACACCCGCTCCGCCCGCTACCTGCAGGCCGTCGCCTCCGGCCAGAAGCGGCGCGACCTGCAGGGCCAGGCGGTGGAAGACCTGGCGCCCGAGCACGTGCACCATGCCCTGCTCGAACTCTGGCGCCGCCGCGAGCAGCGCACGCCCGAGGCCGAGAAAGCCGCGCTGCGCGAACAGTGGCGCGGCCGCATCGCGCGCGCGTTCGAGGCCAGCGGCCTGTCGCGCGCCGACTACGCCGAGCGCGTGCGCACCCGCGACGAAGACGCCACCGCCCTGCTGGACGAGGCCTTCGCCGAGGCCGCCGCCCGCGCCGCCAAGGACGAGGCCCTGCTGCGCGCCTTCGAGGCCAGCGGCGCCACGCTGGAAGCCTTCGCGGACATGTATGGGCTCGACCCACGCGCCGCCGGGCAGACGCTGGAGCGCGCGCGCAGGCTGCGCGCGCAGCGCGAGGCGACGTGACCTTTTCTTGAGGAAAAAGTGCCTGCAGCCCAGATTGGATGTGGACTATAAGCTATTGAATGTGTAGCAAAATGCGGATCGGCGCGGCCACCGCGCCAGCCTTCCAGGAGACAACTTCCATGAAGCAACGGATCGGCATGGCCGGCATCGGGCTGATGGGCCACGGCATCGCCAGCAACCTCCTCAAGCATGGTTACCCGCTCACCGTGCTGGAGCACGCGGGCAACCAGCCGCTGGAGGCGCTCCGGGCCGCCGGCGCGCGCACCGAGCCCAGTGCCGCGGCGCTCGCGGCCGGTGCCGACGTGGTGATCCTCTGCGTCACCGGCACGCCGCAGGTCGAGGCGGTGCTGCTCGGCGCAGGCGGCGTGCTGCAGGGCCTGCGGCCCGGCACCGTGGTGATCGACTGCTCCACCGCCATCCCTTCGTCCACCGAGCGGGTGGCCCAGGCCGTGCTGCAGGCCGGCGGCCGCTTCCTCGATGCGCCCATTACCCGCACGCCCCGGGAGGCGGCCGAGGGCCGGCTCAACCTGCTGGTGGGCGGCGACGCCGCGCTGTTCGAGGAGTACCGGCCGCTGCTGGCCTGCTTCGCCGAGAACATCACCCACGCCGGCCCGGTCGGCGCCGGCCACCGCATGAAGCTGCTGCACAACTACGTGTCGCTCGGCTTCGTCGCCTTGCTGGCCGAGGCCGCCGCCTGCGCCGAGCGCGCCGGCATCGCGCCCGAGGTGCTGGTCGACGTGCTCGCCCAGGGCGGCGGTGGCGGCATCGCGCTGGAGCGGCTCAAGCCCTACCTGC
>NZ_JAELTO010000099.1 GCF_016428875.1 Xylophilus sp. ASV27 | reverse complement strand
CCCCCCCCCCCCCCCCCCCCCCCCCCCCCCCCCCCCCCCCCCCCCCCCCCCCCCCCCCCCCCCCCCCCCCCCCCCCCCCCCCCCCCCCCCCCCCCCCCCTTTTCAAGCAGAAGACGGCATACGCGATGTCCTGTACGGTCTCGTGGGCTCGGAGATGTGTATAAGAGACAGGTCCCGGCCCCTGCCGCCCCCGCGGCGGCACCGGCCGCCGCAGCCTTCGTGCTGCCGGTGAGCGATCTGGCCCGCATGGCCGAAGGCAGCGGCCTCCAGTGGGTGCATTCCGACAGCCAGAAGGTCGCCGCGGTGCAGGCCGCGATGGCGGCCGAGCCGGCGCCAGCCCACGTGCCGCGCGAGCGCCCGGCCGCCGTGGTGCTGGACGAAGGCCCGCTGGTGCTGGTGGAAACGCGCCGCGACCTGGGCGATCTGAAGCTGCCTTTCGAGCAGCCGCGCGCCTCGACCGGCGCCTGATACGGACTGGCACGCGGACGGCCAGCCCAGGGCCCTGCCAGGCGTCGCCAGACGCCGGGCAGGGCCTTTTTGCTGGGCGGCACAATGCTGCCTGCGCGCCCTTTCCTGTTGCGAGACCCTGATGCTGTTGCTGCTGTCCCCCGCCAAGTCGCTCGACTACGAGACACCCGTCCCGCCCGGCCTGCCGGCCACCGAGCCTCCCTTCCCCGCCCAGACCAAGGCGCTGGTCGGGCTGCTGCGGCAGCAGTCGCCGCAGCAGATCGCGCAGCTGATGTCGATCTCCGACGCGCTGGCCGCGCTCAACGTGGCGCGCTACGCCGCCTGGTCGCCCAAGGCCACGGCCGGCAACTCCCGGCAGGCGGTGCTGGCCTTCAATGGCGACGTCTACGAAGGGCTAGACGCCCGAACGCTCAGCGCCGAGGACCTCGCCTGGGCGCAGGACCACCTGGCGATCCTGAGCGGCCTGTATGGCGTGCTGCGCCCGCTCGACCGGCTGCAGCCCTACCGGCTGGAGATGGGCACGCGGCTGCCCAACGAGGCCGGCGCCGATCTCTACCACTTCTGGCGCCCCAGGATTGCCGAACTGCTCAACACCCGCCTGCGGGCCGACCCGACGCCGGTGGTGATCAACCTGGCCTCGCAGGAGTACTTCAAGTCGGTGGACCCGCGCCTGCTCAAGGCGCGAGTGGTCGACTGCGTCTTCCAGGACTGGAAGAATGGGCGCTACGCCATCATCAGTTTCCATGCCAAGCGCGCGCGCGGCCTGATGGCGCGCTTTGCCATCCAGCACCGCGCCATCACGCCCTTCCAGTTGCAGGCCTTCGACCTGGGCGGCTACCGCTTCGATGCGCAGGCCTCCGGCCCGGACCGCCTGGTGTTCCGCCGCAAGCTGGATTGACGCGCCTTCTCGCCCGAGGAATTGCCATGCACCGACCAAGCACCTCCACCCTTGCCGTCCAGCCCGCCACGCAGCAGGTGACGCCCGAGCTGCGCGCCTGGATCATTGCGCAGGCCCAGGCAGGCTATGCGGCGCCCGTGATCGTGCAGTCCATGATCGACTCCGGCTGGCAGGAAGACGTGGCGGCCCAGGCGCTCGAAGCCACGCTGCGCGCCCATCTGGATCAGCAGGCAACCGCCCAGGGCCTGCCGCCTGCGGTGCGCGTGCCCGGCCCGGCGCTGCACGACGCGCCGCTCTACCTCGACGTGGGCGACCGCCAGGTGCACGTGCTGCAGGCCATGGCCGACCCGCGCATCGTGGTCTTCGGCAACCTGCTGTCCGACGAGGAATGCGCCGCCCTGATCGAGGACGCCAGGCCGCGCATGAGGCGCTCGCTGACCGTGGCCACCAAGACCGGCGGCGAGGAGCTCAACGCCGACCGCACCAGCGACGGCATGTTCTTCAGCCGCGGCGAAACCCCGGTGGTGGCCCGGCTGGAGGCGCGCATCGCGCGGCTGCTGGACTGGCCGGTGGAGAACGGCGAGGGCCTGCAGGTGCTGCACTACCGCGCCGGGGCCGAGTACAAGCCGCACTACGACTACTTCGACCCGGCCCAGCCCGGCACCCCCACCATCCTGCGCCGCGGCGGCCAGCGCGTGGCCACGCTGGTGGTCTACCTGAACGAGCCCGAGCGCGGCGGCGGCACCACCTTCCCCGACGTGCACCTGGAGATCGCGCCCAAGCGCGGCAACGCGGTGTTCTTCAGCTACGAGCGGCCGCACCCCTCCACCCGCACGCTGCATGGCGGCGCCCCGGTGATCGCGGGCGAGAAGTGGATCGCCACCAAGTGGCTGCGAGAGCGGGAATTCACCTGAATTCCCAATGAAAATCGCTTGTAGCCCAGATAAAACCTTGGCTTATAGCTATCATATCAATAGCATGAACACCCCTGAACAATCCCAGCTCGGCAAGGCCTCGGCCTACGTCGACCAGTACGAGCCCGGCCTGCTGTACCCGATTGCGCGCGCCGGCAAGCGCGCCGAGATCGGCGTGGACGGCGCGCCGCCCTTCTTCGGCGCCGACCTGTGGACCGCCTTCGAGCTGAGCTGGCTCAACCCGCGCGGCAAGCCGCAGGTGGCGCTGGCGCACATCACCGTGCCCTGCGAGACGCGCAACATCGTCGAGAGCAAGTCCTTCAAGCTCTACCTCAACAGCTTCAACAACACCCGCTTCGACGACGCCGAGGCGGTGCGCGCGCGCATCCGCGCCGACGTGAGCGAGGCGGTCTGGCGCGGCTCGGACACCCCGCCGGCCAGCGTCGGCGTGAAGCTGCTGCTGCCCGACCTGTTCGACCGCGAGCCGGTGCACGAGCTCGACGGCCTGCTGCTCGACCGGCTGGACCTGGAATGCACCCAGTACACGCCTGCGCCCGAGCTGCTGAGCGCGACCGAGGGCGAAGCCCCGGTGAGCGAGGTGCTGGTCAGCCACCTGCTCAAGAGCAACTGCCTGGTCACCGGCCAGCCCGACTGGGGCAGCGTGCAGATCCGCTACAGCGGCGCGCAGATCGACCAGGCCGGCCTGCTGCGCTACCTGGTGAGCTTTCGCAACCACAACGAATTCCACGAGCAGTGCGTGGAGCGCATCTTCATGGACATCTGGACGCGCTGCCGGCCGGTCAAGCTCGCGGTCTACGCGCGCTACACCCGCCGCGGCGGGCTGGACATCAACCCGCTGCGCACCAGCCATCCGCAGGCGCTGCCCGCCAACGTCCGCACCGCGCGCCAGTAACCGACCCGTGGTGGCGACGATGGCTGACAGCATCGCCGCCGCCGTGGCGCATCCTCTGCCGAGACATCGGTCCCAAGGAAACCCGTGGAACTCAACATCCTGATCGTCGACGACAACCGCGAAGCGGCGGAGCTGTTCCAGGAACTGCTGGCCCAGCAGGGCCATGACGTGCGCTGCGTCTACAACGCGCGGCAGGCGCTGTGCGAGGCCACCGAGGCGCCCGCGCAGGTCTACCTGCTGGACCTGACGCTGCCCGACATGCACGGCACCGAGCTGGCGCGCCAGCTCAGGCCGCTGTCCAAGGGCACGCCGCCGCTGATGATCGCCGTCACCGGCCTCACGCCGGAGGGCGGCAGCCGCGAAGAGATGGCGGTGTTCGACCACTTCCTGCAGAAGCCGGTCGACTTCGAGCGGCTCGAGCGCATCCTCAACGACGCGGCGGCGGCATGAGCGCCGCCCGGCCGCCCGAAGGCGCGCTCACCGGAGCCGCATGCGAAGGCACCCCGCCCGGCAACGCACAGGCCTGGCAGGCCGCGGGCGTGCGGCACGAACTCCTGATGCGCGTGCTGCCGGTGCTGCGCCACGACATGGCCGGCCCGCTGTCGGTGGCCCGCATGGGCAACACGGTGCTCAAGCGCTACCTGATGGCGCAGCCGCTGGACACGGCACAGTGCCAGACGCGCATCGCGCAGAACGACGAGCAACTCGGCCAACTGGTCAGCGCCATCCGCGCGCTGAACCGGTGGGACGTGGAGAGCGGCGAGCGTGCCGCGCCCGCCGCGCTCTGGAGCATGGCCCTGGACATCGCGCGCCCGGCGCTGGAGATGCACGGCCTGCGGCTGCAGCCCGAGGGCGCCGCGCCCCCCGCGGACTGGCCGGAACTGGTGCCGGCGCGCGCGCTGTATGCGGCGCTCGGCGCCCTCAACTACCTCCAGGACGGCGCCACGGCACCGTCGGCCATCAGCATCCAGCCCTCGGGCGACGGCCTGCTGCTGCAGGCGAGCCCGACGCCGGACCCCTCGCCCGAGGAGCCGCGCCCGTCCGGCGCACGCCCGCTGCGCATCGACGCCGCCAGCCTCGCCTGCCTGGCCGAAGACCTGGAGTGGCCGGTCGAGATCCGGGAGGCCTCCGTCCTGCTGCGCCGGCCGCCGCAATAGCGGGCCTCAGTTCCGCCTGAACTGGAACACCTGCACCGCGCTCAGCAGCGTGCGCGCGCCCTGCTCCAGCCCGGCGGCGGAGGCGGCGGACTGCTCCACCATCGCCGCGTTCTGCTGCGTCATGCCGTCGAGCTGCTCGACGGCCGCGTTCACCTGCGCAATGCCCTGCGCCTGCTCCGTGGTGGCCACGCTGATCCGCCCCACCAGCACGTCCACGCGGGCGACCGACTCCACCACCTCCCCGATGGTGGCGCCCGCCTCCTGCATCTGCCGCACCCCTTCGGCCACCTGCCGGTTCGAGTCGCCGATCAACTGGCCGATCTCCCGCGCCGCCGTGGCGCTGCGCTGCGCCAGCGCCCGCACCTCGGAGGCCACCACCGCGAAGCCGCGCCCCTGCTCGCCGGCACGCGCGGCTTCCACCGCGGCATTGAGCGCCAGGATGTTGGTCTGGAAGGCGATGCCCTCGATCACCTGCACGATCTCCTCGACCCGGCGCGAGGACTGCTCGATCGCCTGCATGGTGTGGCCGGCGGCGCGCACCGCCTCGCCGCCGCGCCGCGCCAGCGCGGTGCTCTGGGTGCTCTCGCGCGAGACGTCGGAGGCGCCCTCCGCGCTGTGCCGCACGGTGCCGGCGAGCTGCTGCATGGTCGCGGCCGTCTCCTCCAGGCTGCTGGCCTGCGCCTCGGTGCGCGCGGCCAGATCGCGGCTGCCCTGGGCGATGTCGTCGGCTGAACGCACGAAGCCTTCCACCTCGGCGCGCACGTCGCCCACGACGGCCCCGAGGTTGATGCCGGTCTGCCGCAGGCTGCGCGCGACCCGGTCGAGCGGCGGCACGCAGCGCAGGGCGTCCACCGCGCCGCCCAGGCTGCAGGCGGCAAGATCCGCCGCCACACGGTCGATGCGCCGGCTGACCGCCACGACCTGCCACTGGAACCAGGCCAGCACGCCCGCCGCCCCCACGGCGAGCAGGGCCAGGCGCGCCCAGGCATCGGCGGACGGCATGCCGCGCGCCAGGTCCGGCAGCAGGGCCAGCAGCGCCAGCACCAGCAGCAGCCCGCCCAGCCGCAACGTGAGCGAGGCCATCGCGGCCCGCTGCCACCAGCCCCGCAGGCCGCGCAGGCGCACCTGTCCGGCCCGCAGCGCCACGGTCGGGCGCTGGCCGCGCTCGCGCAGGATGCGCGCGTACAGCGCCTCGGCCTCGCGCACCTGCTCGCGCGTGGGCTTGGTGCGCACCGACATGTAGCCGCCCACCCGCCCTGCCTCCATGACGGGGGTGACGTTGGCCAGCACCCAGTAGTGGTCGCCGTTCTTGCGCCGGTTCTTCACGACGCCGGTCCAGATGTCGCCGCGGCCGATGGTGCGCCACATGTCGGAGAAGGCCTCCGCCGGCATGTCGGGGTGGCGCACCAGGTTGTGCGGCTGCCCTTTCAGTTCCTCGCGGCTGTAGCCGCTGACGCGCGTGAAGGCCGCATTGCAATGCTGGATGACGCCGCGGGTGTCGGTGGTGGAAACCAGCAGTTCATCGGCGGGGAAGTCGTACTCCCGTTGGCTCACGGGCAGGTTGGTGCGCATGTATGGGATCCTTTTGTCCGCATTTGAGAAGAGAAGCAGGCATGTTCGCCATGACGGGAATCCTCGGACAACGGCGCCTAACCTTTGGCAAAAGGTCAGATTTTTTGTCAAGTCGATTTTTGCATTCAGGCCCGCTCACCTGTGACTTTAGTCACATTTGTAACGTATTGGCAAATCCGCCTGTCGACGCCGCCTGGACCCGGATCGGAGCGCGGCCCGTGGTGTGCGCCATTCAGGCCGGCACGCTACTACAAAATAAATAGCAAAAAGCCCAGGAATAACCTGGGCTACAAGCACTTTTTACCCTGAACCGACGCTCAGAACAGCGGCGCGGTGACGGCGCCGCCCCCGGCGCTGTCGCTGCCGCCCCGGCAGGAGGGGGCTGGCTCCGTGCCCTGCGACGCCGGCACGCTGCTGCGCACTAGGGAGCCCGCCCGCACGCCCAGCAGCCGCAGCCGCCTGTCCAGCGGCACGCGCTTGAGGCACTGGCCCGCAGCCTGGCGGATGGCGCGGGCATCGGCCGTGGGCACGGCGATCGTCTGGTCGCGCGTGGCGATCCTGAAGTCGTCGTAGCGCAGCTTGATGCCGATGGTCTTGCCGAGATAGCCCTTGCGCTGCAGGTCGGCGGCCAGCTTCTCGCACAGGGCGGTGAAGATGGCGCCCAGCTCGGCGCGGTCGCGCACCGCGTGCAGGTCGCGCTCGAAGGTGGTCTCGCGGCTCATGGACACCGGCTCGCTCTCGGTCACCACCGGCCGCTCGTCGCGGCCCCAGGCCACCTCGTGCATCCAGGCGCCGGTGGCCCTGCCGAAGGTGGCGATCAGCCAGTCGCGCTCCTGCGCGGCCAGCTCGCCGATGGTGCGGATGCCGTGGCGCTCCAGCCTGGCGTCGGCCTTGGGGCCGATGCCGTTGACCTTGCGCGCCGGCAGCGGCCAGATGCGGGTCTGCAGGTCTTCGGCGTAGACGATGGAGATGCCGTTGGGCTTGTCGAACTCGCTCGCCATCTTGGCCAGCAGCTTGTTGGGCGCCACGCCGATCGAGCAGGTCAGGCCAGTCGCGGCGAAGATGCTTTTCTGGATCAGCCGCGCCAGCACGCGCCCGCCCTCGCGCTGGCCGCCCGGCACCTCGGTGAAGTCGATGTAGACCTCGTCCACGCCGCGGTCCTCCATCTGCGGGGCGATCTCGGTGATGACCTGCTTGAAGCGGCGCGAGAAATGCCGCACCCGCTCGAAGTCCACCGGCAGCAGGATGGCCTGCGGGCACAGCCTGGCCGCCTTCATCAGCCCCATGGCCGAACCCACGCCGAACTGCCGCGCCGCGTAGGTGGCGGTGGTGGCCACGCCTCGGCCGGTGTACCGGCCCAGGCGCGGGAAGTCCTCCACCGGCACGGCCTCGGGCGCGCGGCCGGCTTCGACTTCCCAGGGCGTTTCGGGACGTCGCCGCGCGCCGCCGATCACCACCGGCAGGCCCTTCAACTGGGGATAGCGCAGCAGCTCAACGGACGCAAAGAAGGCGTCCATGTCGAGGTGGGCGATGCGGCGCAGCGGCGGGGTCACGGCGCTGCGCCGGCGAGGTGCTGGCCCACGGGCGGCGCTGTCGCCGTGGCCCGCCGGTGCGCGGCACGGGTCATGGAGCCTGCGCGCGCCACGGCCCCGAATTCGCGCAGGCGTCGTAACTCCATGTGTCGTTCCTATCGAATCTGCGCTTTCATTCTATTTGACCCACCAGCCGGCGCGGCTTGTCGTGCCCCGCCCGCTAGGCCGACCAGCACGGAGACATGCGATGCGCTCTAGGCCACGCACGACACCACCTCCTGCCCATGCACGCAGTACCGGCCGCGCCCCATTGCCTTGGCACGGTAGAGCGCGATGTCGGCGTCGCGCAGCAGTTGCTCGGGATCGGTGGCGCCGGCGTGCACGCCCACCACGCCTACGCTTGCGCCGCTGACCAGCGTGTGCGCCCCCAGGGCATAGGGCTCGCCCAGGCGCCGGATCACACGCTCGGCCAGGCTTTCGGCCTCGCCTGGCTGCACCAGGCTGTCGAGTAGAACGGCGAACTCATCGCCGCCCAGCCGGGCCGCGGTGTCGCCGCTGCGCACCAACGACTGCAGGCGCTGCGCCACCTGGCGCAGCAGGGCGTCGCCGGCAGCATGGCCCCAGTTGTCGTTGACCCGCTTCAAACCGTCCAGGTCCAGCAGCAGCAAGGCACCGGGCCGGCCATGCGCGGCGCGGGCAGCGAGCTGTCCGAGCCGCTCATGGAACAGCACGCGGTTGGGCAGGCCCGTCAGCATGTCGTGGTGCGCCAGGTGCAGGGTCCGCGCCTGCGCCAGGCGGCGCTCCTGGATGTCTTCCAGGACGCCGTGCCACTCCAGCACGCGCTTGTGCTCGTCGCGGATGCAGGTACCGCGGGCGCGCACCCAGTGCGCAGGGCCGCGCGCCGACAGCACGCGGAATTCCAGGTCCACCGGGGCGCCGTTGCGGCCGGCGAGACGGCACGCCCGCAGCACCTGCAGCCGATCCTTGGGGTGGATCTGGCGCAGCCACGCCGTGCCCAGTGCATCGCGGCGCGAACGGCCGGTGAGCCTGCCGTAGCCCATGACCTCGATCAGCACGCCCTGCGGGTCCATTCGCCACAGCACCAGCGCGCCGGCGCTGGCCAGCAGGCGGTGGCGGCGTTCGCTCAGCCGCAGCGCCTCGGTCGCCGCGCGCTCTGCGCGCATGTGCTGCGCCAGCGCGGCTCCGGCGTTGCGCAGGCTGTCGCCCAGCACCTGTATCTCATGGATGCGCGAAGCCACCGGCTGCAGGTGGAGCGGCGGCAGGCCTCGGTCGGCCTCCGCGAGGCTGAGCGCCTGCCGCGCCAGCACCTGAATGGGATCGAGCAGCACGCGGCTCAAGCGCAGGCCCAGCCACAGCGTGATGCTGCAGGCCACGACCATGGCGGCCGTCAGGTACGCCAGCCATCGCCGCCACGGCCAGAGGACGTTGTATGCGGGGTCTGCGCTCAGGGCAACCCATTGCGGCGCGGCCTCCAGGTACCGGAAGGCCAGCGCCTCTCCCCCATCCTGCGTCTGCACCTGGACCAGCCCCTCGCGCGACGGATGCTTGCGCACTGCGGGCCAGTGCGGCACCAGGCCCACCCGCTCGTCCGCGCCGCCCGTGCAGGCCACCACCTGGCCCGTACCATCGACCAAGGCCATGAGCCGGGGGGAGCCGCTCGCTGCATGCGGATGCCGCAAGACGGTGAGCAACCGGCACGGCTCGAACACGGCGATCAGCACCGGCACGCGGCCGTCGCCTGCCGCCGTGCCGGGGACCGCCACGGCCACCGACAAGGGTTGGTCCACGCCCAGGGCCACCAGCCGCGACACGGCGGCCTTGCCGCCCAGCGCCGCGCGTGCGGCCAGATAGGGAAGGCCTTCGACACCAGGCCGCGGCGCGTCCTTGGCGCCGGGCGGCACCCATTCGATACGCAAGGGTGCGCCCACGGGCAGTGCAGCGTCGCGCAGGCCGGCGGCCAGCACGTCGGGCGCCTGAAGCCCGGGCTGCAGGCGCTGCAACTGCAGGCGCAGGCTGTCGAGGCGCAGGTTCAGCTCGGCGTCCACCAGTTGCGCAAACATGCGGTTGGCTTGCAGCAGGCGCTGCTGCGCCGCTTCATGGGCTTGCGCGCCTGCACGCCAGACCAGCAGCGCGGCCACGGCCACCACAGGCAGCAGGGCCGCCAGCAGCGTGGACAGCAGGCAGGTGCGCAGGCCGGGGTTGCGCATCAGATGCGCGGCGGCCAGGCGGGCCTGTCCTGCGGACGCTCTTTCGAGGCTGGCAGAGGGAGCGATGGGGGCATGGGGGGCCTTTCGGCTAACACAACAGTCTAGAAAGAAAGCCCCTGCGGCTTCCACCGCCGTTCAGCTTTGTTTGCAATCCGCCGGCAGCAGGATGCGGAATTCGCTGCCCACGCCGGGCGTGCTGTCGAGTTCGAGCCGCCCCCCGTGGCGCAGGACCACGGTGCGCGTGAAGGCCAGGCCCAGGCCCACGCCCTCGGCGCGCGGCTCGCTGCCGCGCGCAAAGCGCTCGAACAGGCGCTCGCGGTCGGCCGGCGTCAGGCCCGGCCCCTGGTCGCGCACGCAGAGGCGCCAGGTGCCGTCTTCCTGCAGCAGGCTGCAGTCCACGCGCGTGCCGGCGCCGCTGAACTTCACCGCGTTGTGCACCAGGTTCACGGCGGCGCGCGTCAGCAGGCCGCGGTCGCCGAGCACCAGCGCCTCCCCCTCGGGCAGCGCGGTGCGCAGTTCGATCTGGTGCGCATGGGCCAGACTCCAGCAGTCGTCCGCCGCGTCCAGCACGACGTCCGCCAGGTCGACCGGCTGGCGCTGCAGGGCGACCGATTCCGCCCGGGCCAGTTGCACGAAGCCCTCGGCCAGCGCATGGGTGCGCTGCACGTGGCGGCGGATGCGTCCGAGCAGTTCGGGCGTCGGCAGGTCATGCGGGTCGGCGGCATGCAGGTCCAGCAAGGACAGCACCGCGGCCTGCGGCGAGCGCAGGTCGTGCCAGAGGAACTGCAGCGCCTCGTCGCGCTTGCGCTCGGCCAGCCGCAGGCGGGTGATGTCCACCAGGCTCACGATCCAGGTACGGGCCACACCGCCGAAGTCGGCCGCCGGGCCGACCTTGAGCAGGAACTCGGCGCCCCGGCCGTCGCGACACTCGCTGCCGTGGCGTGCGAGCGCCGGGTCGATGCGGCCCTGCGCGTCGCGCAGTTCCGCTCCGGGCAGGGGCTGCAGGTGCGCCAGCAGCGCCGACAGCCCCTGCCCGCGCAGCGTGGCCGCATCCTGGCCGAAGTAGTCGACCGCCGCCTGGTTGGCCATCAGGACCCGCCCGTCCTCGCCGGCCACCAGCGCGATGTCGGGCAGGCTGTCGAGCACGGCAGCAACGAAGCGGTGCAGCGCGCGCAGGTCATGGGCTGCGCGCGCCAGGGCCCGGACGCGCCGATCCACCAGATCGCCCTGGGCCACGCCGTATTGCAGGCCCGTCTGCGCGGAGGCATCGGCCAACCTCAGCGGTATCTCACCCTGTCGCAGCCGGGACACCTCGGCATCCAGGAAGTTGGTGGCGGTTTCCAGCCGGTGCCAGTTCCACACCAGGTACATGCCCGCCATCACCACCAGCGCCGCGACCGGCGGCAGCCACAGCCCCCACAGGTGCAGCGCCAGGGCACTCGCCGCGAGTACCAGCGGCACCACCGCGGCCGTCTGCAACAGCGAGCGGCGCGGCGAGAAGCGCCACAGGACCGGCACGAACAGCGCCAGCGCCATCAGGCTGAACAGCGCGCCCTGCCACGGCAGCGGCGCCAGGCGGCCGCTGCCGGCCAGCAGATCGCCCGCAATGTTGGCCGACACCTCGACGCCCGGCGTGTACAGGGCATGGCCGGTGAGCGGCGTGGGATAGACGTCGCCCAGACCGGACGAGGCCGCGCCCACCAGCACCACGCGGTTGCGGAACAACTGGTCCGGCACATTGCCGCGCAGCACGTCGGCGGCCGAGACGGCGCGGTACGTGCCGCCCGGGCCGGCGAAAGCGATGTACATCCAGTGGTCCCGCCGCCAGGTGCCCGCGGCCTCGCCACTGTCGGCGACGGCCGGCGCCCGCCGGCCCGGAAGGGCCGCCGGCAGCGGCCGGCCGGCGACCTGCAGCAGGGCGACCGAGAAATGGTCCCACCAGCGGCCGCCGGGGCCGTCGCGGCCCTCGCGCAGGAAGACGCTGCGCACCACGCCGTCGGCGTCGGCCTCGACCGACACGTGGCCCAGTGCCCGCGCTGCCGCCGCCAGCGGCGCGACCGGCAGCATGGGCTGCACCTGGCCGCCGGGCAGGCGCACCGTGAACACCGGCAGCACGACACGCCCGCTGCGATGAATGGCGCCGGCCAGTCGCTGGTCGACTGCCGGATCGGGGTCGGCTTCGGACAGCAGCAGGTCCAGGCCGATGGCCGCCGGCGACTGCGCGGAGATGCGCTCGATCAGATCGGCGTGCACGTCGCGGCGCCAGGGCCAGCGGCCGATCTCGGCCAGGCTGGGCTCGTCGATGGCGACGATCACCACGTCGTCGCTCGGGGCCGGGGGCGCAATGGCGGAAAACAGGTCGTACAGGGCGAGGTCGGCCCGCCCCAGTCCGCCCTGCCATCCGAGCAGCGCCGCCATGCCAAGCCCCGCCAGCACGATGGCTGCGCGTACGCGGCGGCTGCGACGGAAGGCCGCCACGCGCGATCAATCCAGCAGGATGCGGCCGCCGTCCGAGGTGCGCGGCATGCCACCGTCACCGGAGCGCAGAGCGGTCTCGATGCGTACCTGCTGCGGACTGCTGAAGCGGCGCACGAAGCCGTCGGCGTCCGTCGCCTGGAAACGCACCCAGTAGCGCCCGGGCGCCAGCGGCAGCTCCGCCTGCGGCTCTTCGCTCTCCCGGGACAGCACGATGTCCGAGAAGGCCTCGTCGCGCGCCACCTGCAGCAGGAAGCGCTGCCCGGGCTCGCCGTCCCAGCGCACGGCCAAGCCCTCGCCGGCCTGCGGCATCAGTTGGGCCGGCGCGATGGGCCGGCGCACCGAGAAGCTGCGCGCATCGCCGTAGGGGCCGAGGTCGGGCTGGCCATCGCGCCCGACGGTGCGCGTCCGCACGCGCCAGTGATAGACGCCCGAGGGCAATGCGGGCAGCGTGAATTCGCTCGTGGCCAGCGCCGGCTGGTCCGACACCAGTTGCCGGAACTGCGCGTCGCGCGCCACCTGTAGCGCGTAGCCGGTGGCGCCAGGGCGCTCGGCCCACTGCAGCAGCACGGCAGCACCCGGGATTTCCTGGTTCTGCGCCGGCTGCAGCGTCGCCGGGGGCAACGGGCGCGCCTTCAGCCTGACGGTATGCTGCGCGGCGGCGCCTTCGATACCGCGCGCGTCGATGGCGCGCACGGCCACCTCGTAGTCGCCGTCGTCCAGATCCTCGAAGCGCAGGCGCGGCGCGGTAGACAGTGCATTGGCTTCGATCCGCTCCAGCGCCGCGTCACGGGCGACGTAGCCGCGGTAGGCCACGGCACCGGGCACGGCGGGGAAGGCTATGTCCAGCACGGGACGCTCGTGCAGCGCCGGCACGCCGGCCAGGTCGGGGCCTGGCAGCAGCAGCGATGGCGCCCCGGGCGCACGGTCACCGGCCGCCATGGCCGTGCCTTGGCCGGGTTGTACGACCACCGGGGCGCGGCCCTGCGGGTCGTCGCGTGCCTGCATCTGGACTAGGCCTTCTTCCACGTCGCCCGACGCGCCGCCGCCGGCGGTCACCGACACGCCAAAGCGCGTGCCGCGCACGCCGGCGGCCATCAGCGGCGTGCGCACTTCGAAGCGGCTGCCCGCAGGCACCTGCGGCGCCACGCGCAGTTCCACGCGGCCGCTGCGCAGATCCAGCAGGGTCTGCGCGCGGCGGCGCACCAACTCGGGCCGCAGCCGGTCGAGCAGCAGCTCGGAGTCGCCCGCCACCCGCAGTTGCGAGCCATCGGCCAGCGCCAGCGTGACGAAGCCATTGTGCGCGGTGCGCACGCGCTGGCCCTGCGCCACCACCTCGTCCGGCAGCAGCGGCCGCTCGCGCCCATCGGGATCGATCTGCGTCACCGTGCCGGACAGGTGCAGCACGCGGGCGCTGCCGCCGACGGCGCGCAGCAGATCGCCAGGAATGCGCAGGACCGCGCCCACCGGCAGCCGGCGCGGCTGCGGACTGCCATTGGCCTGGGCCAGCGCCTTCCACTGCTGCGCATCGTCCAGATAGCGCTGCGCCAATGAGGACAGCGTGTCACCGGGCGCCACCGTGTGCAGCACGTCGGCCGACGCCGTCTGCGCGGCGGCCTGCAAGGCCAGCGCCAGCGCCGCCGCCGCAACGCCGCGCATCAGAGGAAGGGGCCGGTGCGTCATGGCTGCGCCGCCAGGGCTTGCACCGGTTCGAAGCGGTAGCCGAGCCCGTACACCGGCATCAGGCGCACGCCATGCTGCGGGCCGAACGCCAGCTTGCGGCGCAGTTGGGACATGTGCGTGGCGACCGTGCGGGAGTCGACACCTTCCAACCCCCAGACCTCCGACAGCAAATGCTGGTGCGACAGCAGCCGCCCCATGTTGCGGAACAGGAACAGGGCCAATGCGTACTCCTTGGGCTTGAGCACCACCGGCACGCCGGCAACCCGGACCTCGCGGCGATGCAGGTCGAATACATAGGCGCCCACGGCGGGCGCAGATTCGAGCTCCGGCGTCGGGTAGGCGCGCCGCAGCAGGGCGCGGACGCGGGCCGTAAGCTCGTACGCGCGCACCGGCTTGATCATGTAATCGTCCGCCCCCGCCTCCAGCCCCTGGACGATGTCCTCCTCCTGGTCGCGGCTGGTGACGAACAACACCGGGATCGAGCGCGGCAGGTGGCGGCGAATCCAGTCCAGCGCGACAAGCCCGCTGAGGTTTGGCACCTGCCAGTCGAGCACGAACAGGTGGTAGCTCTCGCGCGACAGGCTGCGCACGAAATCCCGCCCGTCGCGGCATACGAAGCATGTGTGTCCCAGCCGCTCCAGCGGCTTCACCAACGCCTCGGCGTGGTCGGAGTCGTCTTCGAGTATTGCGATGCGCAAGAGGTCTTCTCCTTCGACAGTGTCTCCGATGCCGCGGGTATCGCGGCTGATCTGGCGCGGCTGGATATCAGCCGTTGGGCCGGGGACCGACTTCACGCCAGCAAAGATGCCACTGTAATCTTCTGCAATCGCGCCGCCTGCTCGTCCATCGTTTCAAAACCCGCCCCGCGTGGAGGCGGCAATATTAGGCAGTCAGGGGGCGGGCGATTGTCAACAATGTTCAACCCTCCATTCGCGGAGCAGCCCGCACGGCGTCGTTCGGCGTCACGCCAGGAACGATGAGGGGCGTGTGCCGGAGTCGCCCGACCCTCCTGCCAGTGTCCTGCGGCAGCGTTTGCGCCGCGTTATCCCACAGCCCCTGGGCAACTCCCCGGCAGCAGGATGCTGCGGTCCACCGCGTCGATCTGCGTGCGGCCGCAGAAGGCCATGGACAGGTCCAGTTCGTTGCGGATGATCTGCAGCGCGCGGGTCACGCCGGCCTCGCCGTAGGCGCCCAGGCCGTAGAGGAAGGCGCGGCCGATCAGCGTGCCGCGGGCGCCGAGCGCGCGCGCGCGCAGCACGTCCTGGCCGCTGCGGACGCCGCCGTCCATCCAGACCTCGATCCGCTGGCCGACGGCGTCCACGATGTGCGGCAGGGCGGCGATGGACGAGGGCGCGCCGTCGAGCTGGCGGCCGCCATGGTTGCTGACGATGAGCGCATCGGCGCCGCTGTCCACCGCCAGGCGGGCGTCGTCCGCATCGAGGATGCCCTTGAGGATCAGCTTGCCGCCCCAGCGTTTCTTGATCCACTCCACGTCGCCCCAGTTGAGCTGCGGGTCGAACTGCTGCGCGGTCCAGGACGAGAGCGAGGACAGGTCGTCCACGCCCTTGGCATGGCCGGCGATGTTGCGGAAGGTGCGGCGCGGCGTCTGCAGCATGTTCCAGCACCAGCGCGGCTTGGTCGCCAGGTCCAGCAGGTTGGCCAGCGTGGGCTTGGGCGGGGCGGAGAGGCCGTTCTTGATGTCCTTGTGGCGCTGGCCGAGGATCTGCAGGTCCAGCGTGAGCTGCAGCGCCGTGACGTTGGCGGCCTTGGCACGGTCGATCAGTCGCTCGATGAAGTCGCGGTCCTTCATGACGTAGAGCTGGAACCAGAACGGGTGCCGGCCGGTGGCCTCGGCGACGTCCTCGATCGAGCAGATGCTCATGGTCGACAGCGTGAAGGGGATGCCGAAGGCCTTGGCCGCACGGGCGGCCAGGATCTCGCCATCGGCGTGCTGCATGCCGGTGAGGCCCGTGGGCGCGATGGCCACGGGCATGGCGACCTCCTGGCCCACCATGGTGCTGCGGGTACTGCGACCCTCCATGTTGACCGCCACGCGCTGGCGGAACTTGATCTTCTGGAAGTCGTCCTCGTTCGCGCGGTAGGTGCTCTCGGTCCACGAGCCGGAATCGGCATAGTCGTAGAACATCCGGGGCACCCGGCGCTTGGCGACGCGGCGCAGGTCTTCGATGCAGGTGATGCGGGAGAGGTCTGTCAAGCTGTTTCCTTCCGGGAGCCCATATGTTACGGCGCGGCACCGCGGCGCCACCGCGAAGAAATTTAGCCGCCGCCGGAAAATAATTCAGCGGCCACGCACGAGCCTGCCGTGGAAGACGCATGCCTGGACGGGTCGCGGACAACCCGGTAAAGTCCCGGCAGGAGATGGCGTTCCTCCTTTAATCTTACTGTGTCATAAAAGATGCTTTGCGCTTGCCCTTCCGCAGCATGGGCACTGCCCGAGACGAGCGATCAACTGATAGCTCAGTCGATGACGCAGTGTCGTGATCGACGTCGCCACGTGGCGCTGCGCGCGCAGGACTGCCTCGGGGGACGTAATCCTCGGGAAGGGCAGGCACCTGGCGTTCGATGAAGTTTTTTTTATCG
>NZ_JAELTO010000098.1 GCF_016428875.1 Xylophilus sp. ASV27 | reverse complement strand
CCCCCCCCCCCCCCCCCCCCCCCCCCCCCCCCCCCCCCCCCCCCCCCCCCCTTTTTTAGATGTGTATAAGAGACAGGCCTGCGCGAGGCCGGCGCGGTCATCGTCAGCAAGACCACCATGCCCGACTTCGGCATGCTGTCCTCGGGGCTTTCGTCCTTCCATGCGCTCACGCGCAACCCGTGGGACCTGGACAAGGGCCCGGGCGGCTCCAGCGCCGGCGCGGGCGCGGCGGCGGCCGCCGGCTACGGGCCGCTGCACCTGGGCACCGACATCGGCGGCTCGCTGCGCCTGCCGGCGGGCTGGTGCGGCATCTTCTCGCTCAAGCCCAGCCTGGGCCGCGTGCCGATCGACCCGCCGACCATGGGCCGCGCCGCCGGCCCCATGACCCGCAGCGTGGCCGACTCGGCCCTGCTGATGCGGGTGCTGTCGCGGCCCGATGCGCGCGACACCATGAGCCTGCCGCCGCAGGACATCGCCTGGGAGCGCTTCGACGCCGGCGTGGAAAAACTGCGCGGCCTGCGCATCGGCCTGCTGATGGACGCGGGCTGCGGCCTGCCGGTGGAAACCGAGGTGCGCGAGGCGGTGGAGCGCGCCGCGCTGCTGCTGGAGCGCGCCGGCGCCGTCGTCGAGCCGATGGCGCCCTTCATGACCCAGGCCATGCTCGACGGCATGGACCGCTTCTGGCGCATGCGCTCCTACGTGGACATGGCCGGACTGCCGGCCGAGCGCCGCGCCCGCGTGCTGCCCTACATCCAGGCCTGGGCCGACAGCGCCGCCGGCATGGGCGGCGCCGAGGTCTACCTGGCCTACCACCAGTTCCACCTGACCCGCGTGGCCACGGTGCGCGCCTGCGGCGCGTACGACTACGTGGTCTCGCCCACGGCGCCCATGCCCGCCTTCGACGCCGCCCTGCCCTCGCCCACCAACGACCCGCTGCACCCGCTGGAGCACATCGGCTTCACCGTGCCCTTCAACATGTCGGAGCAGCCGGCCGCCTCGATCAACTGCGGCTACACCCGCGCCGGCCTGCCCGTGGGCCTGCAGATCGCCGGCCCCCGCTTCGACGACCTGGGCGTGCTGCAGGTGGCGCGCGCCTTCGAGCTGATCCGCGACCCGCAGCGGCCCTGGCCGGAACCGCCGCCTGCCTGATTCCTGGCAAAAAATGGCTGTAGCCCAGGTGCATTCTGGGCTTCATGCTATCAATTTGTGACTTGGCTCCACGATGCAAAAAGAGCCATCAGCGGATGGAAGAAAATGGCGCCTCAGCGATTCATTCACCCTCCTCCACTGCATCAGAAGTCGACAATGGCCAACGGAAAATCCACCATCCTCTACACCCTGACGGACGAGGCGCCGCTGCTGGCGACGGCGTCCCTGCTTCCCGTGATCCAGACCTTCACGGCGCCGGCGGGCATCGACGTGGTCAGCACGGACATCTCGGTCGCGGCGCGGATCCTGGCGGAGTTCCCGGAGCGCCTGACGCCCGAGCAGCGCGTGCCGGACAACCTGGCCGAACTCGGCCGGCTCACCCAGTCGCCCGACACCAACATCATCAAGCTGCCCAACATCAGCGCCTCGGTGCCGCAGTTGGTGGCGGCGATCCGCGAACTGCAGGGCCGCGGCTACGCGATTCCCGACTTCCCGGAAGACCCGCAGACCGACGAAGACAAGGCGGTGCTGGCCCGCTATTCCAAGGTGCTGGGCAGCGCCGTGAACCCGGTGCTGCGCGAAGGCAACTCGGACCGCCGCGCGCCCGCGGCCGTCAAGAACTACGCGCGCAAGCACCCGCACAGCATGGGCGAGTGGAGCATGGCCTCGCGCACCCACGTGGCGCACATGAAGCACGGCGACTTTTACCACGGCGAGAAGTCCATGACGCTCGACCGCGCCCGCGACGTCAAGATGGAACTCGTCACCAGAAGCGGCAGGACGATCGTGCTCAAGCCCAAGGTGTCGCTGCAGGACGGCGAGATCATCGACAGCATGTTCATGAGCAAGAAGGCGCTGTGCGACTTCTATGAAGAGCAGTTCGAGGACGCGCGCAAGACCGGCGTGATGCTGTCGCTGCACGTCAAGGCGACCATGATGAAGGTCTCGCACCCGATCGTCTTCGGCCACGCGGTCCGGATCTTCTACAAGGAAGCGTTCGAGAAGCACGGCAAGCTGTTCGAGGAACTCGGCGTCAACGTCAACAACGGCCTGGTCAACCTGTACGAGAAGATCGAGAGCCTGCCTTCGACGATCAAGGAAGAGATCATCCGCGACCTGCACGCCTGCCACGAGCACCGCCCGTCGCTGGCCATGGTGGACTCGGCCAAGGGCATCTCCAACCTGCACGCGCCCAACGACGTGATCGTCGACGCCTCGATGCCGGCCATGATCCGCCTCGGCGGCAAGATGTGGGACGCCAACGGCAAGCCGCAGGACACCAAGGCGGTGATCCCCGAGAGCACCTTCGCCCGCATCTACCAGGAAGTCATCAACTTCTGCAAGACCAACGGCAACTTCGACCCGCGCACCATGGGCACCGTGCCCAACGTGGGCCTGATGGCGCAGAAGGCCGAGGAGTACGGCTCGCACGACAAGACCTTCGAGATCGCCGAGGACGGCGTGGCCAACATCGTCGATCTGGCCACCGGCGAGGTGCTGCTGTCGCAGAACGTCGAGCAGGGCGACATCTGGCGCATGTGCCAGGTCAAGGACGCGCCGATCCGCGACTGGGTCAAGCTCGCCGTCACGCGCGCCCGCAATTCCGGCATGCCCGCGCTGTTCTGGCTCGACCCGTACCGCCCGCACGAAGCCGAGCTGATCAAGAAGGTGCAGAAGTACCTGAAGGACCACGACACCACCGGCCTGGACATCCAGATCATGTCGCAGGTGCGCGCCATGCGCTACACGCTCGAGCGCGTGATCCGCGGCCTGGACACCATCTCGGTCACCGGCAACATCCTGCGCGACTACCTGACCGACCTGTTCCCGATCATGGAGCTGGGCACCAGCGCCAAGATGCTGTCCATCGTGCCGCTGATGGCCGGCGGCGGCATGTACGAGACCGGCGCCGGCGGCTCCGCGCCCAAGCACGTCAAGCAACTGGTGGAAGAAAACCACCTGCGCTGGGACTCGCTCGGTGAATTCCTCGCGCTGGCCGTGTCGCTGGAGGACGTGGGCCTGAAGACCGGCAACCGGAAGGCGCAGATCCTGGCCAGCACCCTGGACGCGGCCACCGGCATCCTGCTCGACAACAACAAGGGCCCTTCGGCCCGCACCGGCGAGCTGGACAACCGCGGCAGCCACTTCTACCTGGCGCTGTACTGGGCCCAGGCGCTGGCGGCGCAGACCGAGGACCAGGAGCTGCAGGCCCACTTCGCGCCGCTGGCCAAGGCGCTGAGCGAGAACGAGCAGAAGATCGTCGACGAACTCAAGCAAGTGCAAGGCAAGCCGGTGGACATCGGCGGCTACTTCCTGCCCGACGCAGCCAAGATGAGCGCGGCCATGCGCCCGAGCGCGACCTTCAACGCGGCGCTCGCAGGCGTCTGAGGCGCTACCCGAGCCCGCGCGCAGCGGGTTCCCGCACCGGCGCTGCGCGCGCCAGCCGCGCCTGGTCATAGACCGGCTGCGGCGGCAGGCCGGCCAGGTGCGCGGTGTCGGCCCAGGCGAGGATCTGCAGCGCCTCGCCCGCCACCCGCACACGGTTGATGCCGGCATTGGGAATCGGCGCGGTGCGCGGGCCATCCAGGCTCAGTGCGCGCGCGGTGCGGTAGACCATGTCCAGCACGCCGCCGTGCGTCACCACCAGCACCGAGCGGCCCGCATGCGCGGCCGCGACGCGGCGCAGGGCGCCGATCACGCGCGCATGGAAGTCGCGCGTGGACTCGCCGCCCGGCAGGGCGCAGTCGGCGCGGAACTGCGTCCAGCGCTGCCAGGCTTCGGGAAAGTCGCGCTGGATGTCGTCCACGCGCATGCCGTCCACCACGCCGAAGTTCTGCTCGCGCAGGCCGGCATCGGTGGCCAGCACCAGGCCGGTCTGCGCGGCCACGGGCATGGCGGTTTCACGGGCGCGCGCCAGGTCGCTGGACCAGAGCAGGTCGGGCGGCGACCCGGCCAGGCGCTGCGCCAGGCGCAGCGCCTGGGCGTGGCCGGTGGCATTGAGCGGACGGTCGACCTGGCCCTGGAAACGCCGCTCGAGGTTGGCGTCGGTCTCGCCGTGGCGCACCAGGATCAGGTCGGTGGGCATGGGAGCGGCCAAGCGGTGCGGATCAGGATTTCTCGGGGCGCTTCAAACCCTCGGCACGGCCGAGGTCCAGCGACCTGACGGCCCTGCGCACCGCCTCGAAGTCGAGGTTGCCGCCCTTGCCCTCGACCAGCAGGCCGTTGTCCAGGATCATCAGGTACTCGCCGTGGCTGTTGTCCTTGCGGTAGTCCTCGCGCACGGTGCGCCTGCCGTCCTGGTAGACCTTCTCCACGCCGTCGGCGGTGTCGCGGTCCAGCGTGATATGCGACCATGCGGTGGCCAGCGCGCCGACGGCGCCGGCATCGGTCACGGCCAGTTCGATGCGCTGGTCGCCGCTGCGGTAGGTGGCGCGGGCGGTGCTGCCGGCTAGGCCCATGGCTCCGCCGCCCTGCGCCTCGATGGACTCGCGCGGCAGGCCGCCGGCCGTCTCCGGCAGCAGGGTGCGCAACTGCTCGGACGGGATCACGCCACCGCCGCCGCCCGACAGGGCCGCCACCATGTCGCCGGTGGCCTTGCTGGCCGCGGCGCTGTCGCCCGAAGCCTGGGCCTGCTCCAGGCGCGTGCCGATCTCTTCCAGGCTGCGCGCGGCCTGCTGCATAGCGGAGGTGTCGATGGAGGCCGTCGCGCCCGACGTGTTGAGGCTGACGGTGCCCGGTGCCGCGGTCATCCCGAGCAGCGCATGCGAGGGCGTGAAGAGCGCCGAACGCGCCGAACCAGATGCATGGTGACTCTCCTTCTTGATCAGACCAGTGGTGCCCCCGCGACACCGCCCCTCAGTCTATGCCAGCGCCATGGCGGCCCCTTCACCCATTCGACAGGCTACAGGCGGATGACGTGCAGCGGGCGGCGGCAGGCGGCGTCGCTGTACGGGCCGTCGGCGCGCGCCCAGCCTTCGCCGGGCGAGGTCTGCGCGCACACCCGGGTGCCGTCGAGCAGGCTGCGCCACTGGTACCAGGGCGCCGGCGCGGCCGCCAACCCCAGCGGCAGCAGGAACACCAGCAAGAGCAGGATACGAGGCATGGCGCACATCCTACTGCGGCAGTGGGACGGCGGCGAGATTGCTATATTAATCATAGCTAAAGGCCAAGGTGGAATATGGGCTACAGCCACTTTTTGCTTGAAACTCAGGCGCTGATGATCCAACCCTCCAGCGGATCGATGCCCTCCGGCAGTCCGTGGCAGGTGGCGCCCTCGCGCTGGCGGCGCAGGGCCCATGCCGCCTGCATCAGGCACAGCACGGCGTCGAGCGCATCGCCGCTGCCGTCGGCCAGCAGGCGCTCATGCTGGGCCGGGCGCAGGTCGAGCCGCAGCCCCAGCCGCAGCGGCCCGGCCGGGCCGGCACCGCATGCCAGCGCGGCCAGCAGGTGCTCGCGCGCGGCCAGGCGCTCGGGCGTCTGCCTGGCGCGCGTGTCGCTCTTGTAGCTGCGCCGCCCGAGCACCTCGCGCGCGAGCAGGCCGGGGTAGGCCTCCAGCGCCAGCTTCGCGGCCCGCGGCTCGTGCGGCATCACGCCGGCCAGGCAGGCCCCGGCCGCGCGCAGCAGCGGCACGCCGGCATGCAGCATGAAGGCCACCGGCGGATTCACCCATTTCATCGACGGGCTGGCGCCGGCCGGCCCATCCGTCACCCGGTGCGCGAACTTCGCGCCCACGGGCCGCGCCGCGCAGAAGGCGGCGAAGCGCGCGCGGATGTCGGCGCGCGACAGGCCGGCGTAGTGGTCCATGCAGGCGGCCCAGTCGGTGGGCCAGCCCAGCGCCTGCACCAGCTCGCGCGGCAGCCCGAAGGGCAGGTCGAAGCCGCCGACCCAGCGCTGGTCCGGCGCGGCCAGCCAGGCGCCGAAATCCCGCAGGCTCTCGAACGGCTGCAGGCGGCCCAGCCGCACCCGCGCGCCGGCCAGCGCGCCAAACGCCAGCACGATCGGCTTGCGCCGGCTGGGACTGGAGGAGAAGTCGCAGCCGAACAGCAGAGGCGGCGCGGTCATGGCGTCTCAGCCCAGGGCCAGCGCGGTGACGCCGGCGGCGATGCACAGCGCCCCGAACAGGCGCAGCACGCGGTCGCCTTCGCCCAGCAGATGGCCGCCGATCAGCGCGGCAAACAGCATGGACACCTCGCGCGCGGGCGCCACGTGCGACAGCGGCGCCGTCTGCATGGCATACAGCACCAGCACATAGGACACGGGGCTGATGGCGCCGACCACCAGCGCGTACTTCCACTGCCGCCGCCACAACATGGCGGCCGTCGTCCGGTCGCGCAGCACGGCGGGCGCCAGCAGCGCCACGCGCACGAAATTGCCCAGGTAGTCCACCAGGATCGGCGACAGCAGCAGCACCTTGACCGCGTAGCCGTCCACCACGGTGTAGCTGGCGATGAAGGCGCCGGTGGCCACGCCGTAGAGCAGGCCCTTGTGCACCCGCTGCCGGCGCGCCGGGTCATGCGCCGCGCGCAACAGCCCGGGGCCGCCGGCAATGAGGAACACGCCCGCGGCCACGCCGGCGATGCCCAGGGCCCCGAGCGCGGACAACTGCTCGCCCAGCAGCACGATGGCCACGGTGGCGGACAGCAGCGGCCCCGAGCCGCGCGCCATCGGATAGACCACGGTCAGGTCGGCGCGCCGGTAGCCGCGCAGCAGCGTCACGTAGTACAGCACGTGCAGCACGCCGCTGACCGCGACGAAGGCCCATTCGGTCCCGCCCCACTGCCCCACCACGCCGCGCCCGGCCCACCAGCCGAGCGGCGCCCAGAGCAGCATCATCACCACGCTGGTGAAGAACGCAAAACGCGCATCGCCGCCGGCCTTCTTGGCGGCGATGTTCCAGCTGGCATGGATCAGGCCCGCCAGAATGACGAGCGCGAACGCGGTGGGCGACACCTCGGCGGGTTCAGCCGGTGCGTCCGACGATGGAGGCGGTGGCCATCAGTTCTTCCAGCAGCGACAGCGAGGCAGCGCCGGACACCGCGTACGGGTCGAGTTCCGGCTTCTCGGAGTACTTGAGGACGATGGAAGCGTTGAGCCGCGACAGGTTGACCTGCCCCATGGTCCAGCCGCCGAAGCGGCGCTCGCCGATCTCCTCGAACAGCAGCAGCTCCACGTCCTGGTGGCGGGGGTCGCGCAGGATGGTGCCGTACAGCGCATTCACGGCCGAGCGGCTGCCCTCGATGGCCTGCAGGAAGATGCCGCGGCCATAGCACAGGATGCCGGTGATGCCGGTGGCCGGGTTGTGCTCGCGCGACTTGGCGAGGATGGATTCGATCGCCGCGGCCGAGGCATCCACGGCGCGGCTGGCATAGAGCAGGCGAACGAGCATGGGTCAGACCTTCCGGGGGATCAGGGACAGGAATTCGCGCCGCAGCGTCGAATCCTTCAGGAACACGCCGCGCATCACGGAATTGATCATCTTGCTGTCCATCTCCTTCACGCCGCGCCAGCACATGCAGTAGTGGCTCGCCTCCATGACGATGGCCAGGCCGTCGGGCTGGGTCTTGTCCATGATCAGGTCGGCCAGCTGCACCACGGCTTCTTCCTGGATCTGCGGACGGCCCATGACCCAGTCGACCAGCCGCGCGTACTTGGACAAGCCGATGACGTTGGTGTGCTCGTTGGGCATGACGCCGATCCAGATCTTGCCGATGACCGGGCAGAAATGGTGGCTGCAGGCGCTGCGCACCGTGATCGGGCCGACGATCATCAGCTCGTTCAGGCGCTCGACGTTGGGAAACTCGGTGATCGGCGGCGCCTCCACGTAGCGGCCGCGAAACACCTCGTTGATGTACATCTTGGCCACGCGGCGCGCGGTGTTGCGGGTGTTGTGGTCGGACTCGGTGTCGATCACCAGGCTGTCGAGCACACCGTGCATCTTGTGCTCGACCTCGTCCAGCAGCTTCTCCAGCTCGCCGGGTTCTATGAACTCGGCGATGTTGTCGTTGGCATTGAAGCGCCGCTTCGCCGCAGCGATGCGCTCCCGGATCTTGACCGATACCGGAACGCCCTGTTCGAGGTCTCCGGCGGGGGGGGTGGCTGGAATCATGGGAGCGGCGGCCTTCTTCAACATCCGGGCATGGTAGCAGCGACGGGATAATATTGCCCTAGCGGCGATTTGCCGCGGCCCTGCCGCCATCCGTCCCTCCATGGCCCTTGCACTGCAGAAGATCTCCGAATGCCAGGCGCTGGTGATCGACAGCAACATGGTCTCGCGCGGCATCCTGGTGACCCAGTTGCGCGAGTACGGCATCGGCAAGGTGGTGCAGTGCAGCCGCGTGCTGGAGGCGCGGGCACGGCTGGAACTGTCGCAGTTCGACTTCGTGCTGTGCGAGCAGCGCTTCTCCGACGGGGGCTACTCTGGACAGGCCCTGCTGGACGACCTGCGGCGCGCGCAGTTGCTGCCCTTCTCCACCGTCTTCTTCATGGTGACCGGCGACGCCACCTATGCCAGCGTGGCCGAGGCGGCGGAGTCCGCCCTCGACGGCTACCTGCTCAAGCCGTTCACGGCCACGGACCTGTTTCGCCGCTTGAATGCGGCGCGCCTGCGCAAGTCCCACCTGAAGCCGATCTTCACGGCCATCGAGGCCCTGTCCTTCGATGAGGCGGCCCGGCTGTGCCTGGAGCGGTTCGAGCAGCGCGCGCCCTATTGGCTCTATGCCGCGCGCATCGGTACCGAACTGCTGCTGCGCCTGGGCCGCCACGGCGAGGCCCGGGCGCTGTGCGACGCCGTCATCGAGGCCAAGGCGCTGCCCTGGGCCAAGCTGGGGGTGGCGCGGGTGCAGATCGAGGCCGGCCAGGCCGGCAAGGCGCTCAGCACGCTGGAGCGCCTGCTGGGCGAAGACAGCGGCTTTGTCGATGCTTACGACGTGATGGGCGCCGCCCAGGTGGAGCTCGGCCGCTTCGAGGACGCACTGCAGACCTACCGCACCGCAGCCGAATTCACGCCGGGCTCGGTGGTGCGGCTGCAGAAGCACGGAATGATGGCCTACTACCTCGGCGACCGGGCCACCGCCGCCCGCGTGCTGGCCCGTGCCGCCACCCTCGGGGCAGGCTCCAAGATGTTCGATGCGCAGTCGCTGGTGCTGCTGGCCTTCGCCTCGTTCCAGGAGAACGACCGCAAGGCGCTGGACCGCTGCATGGCGGACTTTCAGCGCCTGCTGGAGCGCCAGCCCGACGACGTGCGCCTGCGCCGCTTCCGCGAGGTGGTCGAGTGCCTGCAGCTGATCCAGTCGCGCCACGTGAGCGCCGCCGTGGCGTCCGTGCGCACCCTGGCCAGCGCGGCGCGCCAGCCCGACTTCGATTTCGAAGCCGCCTGCAACCTGGCCGGCTTGCTGTCCATGCTGGCCTCCACCTCCATCACGCTGCCCGAAAGCAGCGACTGGGTCCACGCCCTGGGCCTTCGCTATGCCACATCGCGCGGCCTGGGCGAACTGCTGGCCTGCGCCTGCGTGGCCCACCCCCCCTACGTCGAGGCGCTGCGCCAGTGCCACAGCGAGATCAACCGGATGGCTGAGGGCGCGATGGCCTTGAGCCTGAACGAGCGCCCGCAGGATGCCGTGCGCAGCCTGCAGCAGGCCACCCGCGATACCCTCAACTGCAAACTGATCGACCTGGCGCAGCAGGTGCTGAGCCGGCAGCAGGAGCGCATACCCGATGCCGACAAGCTGCAGGCCGGCATCGATGAACTGCGGCGGGCCTGCGGCTCGCCACCGCGCCGCGCCGCCCTGACCCAGGACCGCCACCGCCAGCCCGGCGGCCTGACGCTGCGCGTGGCGCCCGACGCCCTGGTGAGCGCGCCGCCGGCGGCGACCGTGGCCGAGGAATGAACGCTATCCGCCCCTGAAACGGGGCAGCATCAGGATCGCCTCCGCATTGGAGGGCGAGAAGCACCGATCCGCAGCCGCGCGGTACGGCAGCCACTCGAAATCCGTGTGCTCGCGCGGCGCCAAGCGCACCGGCATGCCCGCGGGCACAAGCAGTCCGAACAGGTGCTCGGTATTGTGCGTGACGCCTGGCGCATAGCGGTGCCGCCACTGCGGGTAGATCGGGTAGACGTTCTTCAGTTGCCAGTCGGTCAGCACGCAGCCCGCTCCCAGGGCGTCGATGCCGGTTTCCTCGGCCACCTCGCGGATCGCCGTCTCGCGGAAATCCTCCTCCCGGTGGTCCTTGCTGCCGGTGACCGACTGCCAGTGCTCGCCGGCGTCGGCGCGGCGGATCATCAGCACCTCCAGCGCGGCGGTATGGATGACCACCAGCACGGACTGCGGGAGCTTGAAGGGGCGGCGTGCGGCTTGCATAGGACAAAAGGCACCCGAGGGTGCCTTTCCTGCAGGACGGCGGATGTTACGCCGCCACCGGGTTGCGCAGCTTGATGTGCAGTTCGCGCAACTGCTTCTCGTCGACCGCGCTGGGCGCCTGGGTAAGCAGGCACTGGGCGCGCTGGGTCTTGGGGAAGGCGATCACGTCGCGGATCGACTCGGCCTTGGTCATCAGCGTGACGATGCGGTCGAGGCCGAAGGCCAGGCCGCCATGCGGCGGAGCACCGTACTGCAGCGCGTCGAGCAGGAAGCCGAACTTCTGCTGCGCCTCCTGCGGGGTGATCCTGAGCGCATCGAACACCTTCTGCTGCACGTCGGCACGGTGGATACGGACCGAGCCGCCGCCCATTTCCCAGCCGTTGAGCACCATGTCGTAGCCCTTGGATATGCACTTGCCCGGGTCGGTCGCCATCCAGTCCTCGTGGCCGTCCTTGGGCGCGGTGAAGGGATGGTGTACGGCGTTCCAGCGCCCGGCTTCGTCGTCGTACTCGAACATCGGGAAGTCCACCACCCACAGCGGCGCCCAGCGGTCTTCGAACAGGCCGTTGTTCTTGCCGAACTCGCTGTGGCCGATCTTGATGCGCAGCGCGCCGATGGCGTCGTTGACGATCTTCTCCTTGTCGGCGCCGAAGAACAGCAGGTCGCCGTCCTGCGCGCCCGTGCGCTCGAGGATCTGCGCGATCGCCGTGTCGTGGATGTTCTTCACGATCGGCGACTGCAGGCCATCACGTCCCTTGGCCAGGTCGTTGACCTTGATGTAGGCCAGGCCCTTGGCGCCGTAGATCTTGACGAACTCGGTGTAGGCGTCGATCTCGCTACGGCTCAGGCCGCCGCTCTCGCGCGCGCCGCCGGGCACGCGCAGGGCCACGACGCGGCCGCCCTTCATGTTGGCGGCGCCGGAGAAGACCTTGAAGTCGACGTCGGCCATGACGTCGGTCAGCTCGGTGAATTCGAGCTTGACGCGCAGGTCCGGCTTGTCCGAGCCGAAGCGGCGCGCGGCGTCCTGGTAGGTCATGATCGGGAATTCGCCCAGGTCCACGCCAAGGGTGTTCTTGAACACCGTGACGATCATTTCCTGGAACAGCGCGCGGATGTCCTCCTCCGTCAGGAACGAGGTCTCGATGTCGATCTGCGTGAATTCCGGCTGGCGGTCGGCGCGCAGGTCTTCGTCGCGGAAGCACTTGGTGATCTGGTAGTAGCGATCGAAGCCCGACACCATCAGCAACTGCTTGAACAACTGGGGCGACTGCGGCAGCGCGAAGAAGTGGCCGTCGTGCACGCGGCTGGGCACCAGGTAGTCGCGCGCGCCCTCGGGCGTGCTCTTGGTGAGCATCGGCGTCTCGATGTCGATGAAGCCGTGCGCATCCAGGAACTTGCGCACCTCCATGGCCACCTTGTAGCGCAGCATCAGGTTGTTCTGCATGTAGGGGCGGCGCAGGTCCAGCACGCGGTGGGTCAGCCGCGTGGTCTCGCTCAGGTCCTCGTCGTCGATCTGGAACGGGGGCGTGACCGAAGGGTTGAGCACCACCAGTTCGTGCGCCAGCACCTCGATCCTGCCGCTCTTAAGGCCCTCGTTGACGGTGCCGGCCGGGCGCTCGCGCACCAGGCCCTTGACCTGCACGCAGAACTCGTTGCGCACCAGTTCCGCGACCTTGAAGGTCTCGGCGCGGTCGGGGTCGCAGACCACCTGCACATAGCCTTCGCGGTCGCGCAGGTCGATGAAGATGACGCCGCCGTGGTCGCGGCGGCGGTTCACCCAGCCGCAGAGGGTGACGGTCTGGCCCAGGAGGGCTTCGGTCACGAGACCGCAGTAGTGGGAGCGCATAGCCATAGTGAGATTCCGGCGCCAGGGCGGCGCGTTGCGTTACTTGGGTTGGGACGGGCCGACGGGCACGACCACGCCCATGGAGACGATGTACTTGAGCGCGGCGTCGACGTGCATGTCCAGCTCGATGCAGTCGCTGCGCCGCAGCATGACGAAATAGCCGCCCGTGGGGTTGGGCGTGGTGGGAACGTAGACGCTCAGGAAGTCGTCGCGCAGATAGGTGGCGACGTCGCCGCCCGGCGAACCGGTGACGAAGCCGACGGTCCACACGCCCTCGCGCGGCCACTGCACCAGCACCGCGGTGCGAAAGGCATTGCCGCTCTCGGAGAACAGCGTGTCCGACACCTGCTTGACGCTGGTGTAGATGGACCGCACCACCGGGATGCGCCCGAGCACCGCGTCACCCCAGCGCACCAGTTGCTTGCCGACGAAGTTGCTGGTGACGGCGCCGACCACCAGCAGGATCAGCAGGGTCAGCAGCACGCCGAAGCCGGGGATGTGCAGACCCAGCAGGCGATCCGGGTGCCAGGCGGCAGGCAGGATCAGCAGCGTCTGGTCCAGCGTGCCGACGATCCAGTCGAGCACCCAGATGGTGATCGCCAGCGGCACGATCACCAGCAGGCCCGAGAACAGCCATTTGCGCAAGGCGTTCATCAGGCGCGCCTAGCTGCCGCTGCTCGGCGCGGGCGGCGGCGCGGCCGGCGCGGGCGCGGGTGCCGCCGCCGGGGCGTCGGCCTTGGCGGGCGAGGCGGCCTCGGGCTTGGCGGTTTCGGCGGGCTTGCCATCGCCGTCGGCCTTGCTGCCAGAGGGCTTTGCGCCGTCGCGGAAATCCGTCACGTACCAGCCCGAACCCTTGAGCTGGAAGCCCGCGGCCGTGACCTGCTTGCGAAACGCGTCGGCGCCGCACGCCGGGCATGCCGTGAGCGGGGCGTCGGAAATCTTTTGCAGTACGTCCTTGCTAAACCCGCAGGACTCGCATTTGTAGGCGTAAAGGGGCATGGCGATAAGGGGAAGGTGAGGGACCACTGATAGCCGGACGGGCCGGCCGACAAAACCCTCGATTATAGGTGGCAGCCCCCGTTCAGGGCCGGCGCAAGCCTTTCAGCCCATCCCCTCCACCGGCAGATGCTTGCGGTGGGAATTGCGGATCAGTTGCGGCCCGAACGAGCCGGCCAGCATGCCCAGCAGGGCCGCCAGCAAGCCGGCCAACTGGGCCGGAAACACCTCGCCCCAGGCCGTTGCCAGGCCGGCCAGCCAGGCCAGCAGGCCGAAGGCGATGGACAGCGCCGCGCCCTGGGTGGTGGCACGCTTCCAATAGAGGCCGAAGACCAGCGGCACGAAGGCCCCGACCAGCGTGACCTGGTAGGCGCCCGACACCATTTCGTAGATCGAGGTGCCCTCCATGAAGATCGCGTAGGCCAGCACGCAGCAACTGAACACCAGCACGGTGATGCGCATGGTGCGCAGGTTCTGGCGGTCCGAGCGGCCGGGACGGAACTGGCGCCAGATGTTCTCGGTGAACGTCACGCTGGGCGCCAGCAGCGTGGCCGACGCCGTGGACTTGATGGCCGACAGCAGCGCACCAAAGAAGAGCACCTGCATCACGAAGGGCATCTTCTGCAGCACCAGGGTGGGCAGCACCTTCTGCGGATCCTCCTTGAGCAGCGCCTGGGCCTGCTCCGGCATGATCAGCAGCGCGCTGGCCACCAGGAACATGGGCACGAAGGCGAACAGGATGTAGCAGATGCCGCCGATCACCGGCCCCCGGGTGGCCGCGTGTTCGCTTTTGGCCGACATCACGCGCTGGAACACGTCCTGCTGCGGCACCGAGCCCAGCATCATGGTGATGGCCGCGCCGAAGAAGAACACGATGTCGTGGAAGCTCGGCTCCGGCCAGAAGCGGAACAGGTCGCGGCTCACGGCGAAGGCCACCACCTTGTCGGCGCCGCCGGCCATGCCGCCGGCGAACACCGCCAGGATCGCCAGGCCCGCGACCAGGATGATCATCTGGATGAAGTCGGTGATGGCCACCGACCACATGCCGCCGAACAGCGTATAGGCCAGGATGGAAACCACCCCGATCACCATGCCCAGCGGTATCGGAATGGCGCCGGCCGACAGCACGTTGAACACCAGCCCCAGCGCCGTGACCTGGGCCGAGACCCAGCCCAGGTAGCTGAGCATGATGATCAGCGAGCACACCACCTCCACGCCGCGGCCGTAGCGCTCCCGGTAGTAGTCGCTGATGGTCAGGAGCGACATGCGGTAGAGCTTGGCGGCAAAGAACACACCCACCAGGATCAGGCAGGTGCCGGCGCCGAACGGGTCCTCCACCACGCCGTTGAGCCCGCCGTCGATGAACTTGGCCGGTATGCCCAGCACCGTCTCGGAGCCGAACCAGGTGGCGAAGGTGGTCGTGACGATCATCGCCAGCGGCAGATGCCGTCCGGCCACGGCGAAATCGGCGGTGTTCTTGACGCGCCGCGCGGCCAGCAGACCGACGCCGATGGTGACCAGCAGGTAGAGAAAGACCAGGCTCAGCAGCACGGCGGCGTCCTCGGACAAAAGCGTGGAAAAAAAGAAAGGGGGGAGAGTGGCCTAGAAGAACCGGATGCGTATCAGGATCTGCATCGCCAGCAGCCCCAATACAAAACCCATGCCACCGTAGATCAGGGTCTGCAGCAGCCGGTTGGTGCGCTGCTGGGCGCGCAGCAGATCCTCGAGCTGGCGGCGCTGCCGCTCGCCCGCGGGACGCTGCCGCAGGAACTCGTGCAGCAGGTGCGGCAATTCCGGCAGCATCTTGGCGTAGCGCGGCGCCTGGTCGCGCAACTGCTTGAAGAGCTTCTTCGGGCCGATCTGGTCGACCATCCATTTCTCCAGGAAGGGCTTGGCGGTGCTCCACAGGTCCAGGTCCGGGTCCAGCTGGCGGCCCAGGCCCTCGATGTTGAGCAGGGTCTTCTGCAGCAGCACCAGCTGCGGCTGGATCTCGACGTGGAAGCGGCGCGAGGTCTGGAACAGGCGCATCAGCACCATGCCCAGCGACAGGTCCTTGAGCGGGCGGTCGAAATACGGCTCGCAGACCGCGCGGATGGCCGACTCCAGCTCGTCCACGCGGGTATCGGGCGGCACCCAGCCGGATTCCACGTGCAGTTCGGCCACGCGCTTGTAGTCGCGGCGGAAGAAGGCGGTGAAGTTCTGCGCCAGGTATTCCTTGTCGAACTCGGTCAGCGTGCCGACGATGCCGAAGTCCAGCAGCACGTAGCTGCCGAAGTGTTCCGGCTCCAGGCTGACCTGGATGTTGCCCGGGTGCATGTCGGCATGGAAGAAGCCATCGCGGAACACCTGGGTGAAGAAGATGGTGACGCCGTCGCGCGCCAGCTTCCTGATGTCCACGCCGGCCATGCGCAGCCGCTCGAGCTGGTTGATGGGCACGCCCTTCATGCGCTCCATCACCATGACGTCGGGATGGCAGAAGTCCCAGAAGATCTCGGGGATGCGCACCAGCTCGACGCCGGCCATGTTGCGGCGCAACTGGGCGGCGTTGGCCGCCTCGCGGATGAAGTCCAGCTCGTCGTGCAGGTACTTGTTGAACTCGGCCACCACCTCGCGCGGCTTCAGGCGCTTGCCGTCGGACGACAGGCCCTCGACCCAGCGCGCCATCATGGCCATGAGCGACAGGTCCTTCTCGATCGCCGGCAGCATGCCCGGGCGCAGCACCTTGACCGCCACCGCGCGCTCATGCCCGTCCCGGTCGCGCAAGGTGGCGAAATGCACCTGCGCAATCGACGCGCTGGCCACCGGCTCGGTCTCGAAGCTGGTGAAGACCGAGCCGATCGGCCGGCGGAACGCGCGCTCGATGATCGCCACGGCGACCTCGGCGGGAAACGGTGCCACCCGGTCCTGCAGGCGCGCCAGTTCGTCGGCGATGTCGGCGGGCATCAGGTCGCGCCGCGTCGACAGCACCTGACCGAACTTCACGAAGATCGGCCCCAGGTGCTCCAGCGCCTCGCGCAGGCGCTGCCCGCGCGGCGCGGAGAAGCTGCGGCCGAAGGTGACCACGCGGGTCACGCGGCGCAGCCAGGGCTGGCTGAAGCTGGTCAACACCAGTTCATCGAGGCCGTAGCGCAGGGCCACCCAGAGGATGTAGGCGCCCCGGAAGAAACGCGTCATGGCGCGGGCGGTCCGCCGTCGGCGGGCGCGGCGCCGCCGCGGCGCGTGGCGACGAACTGGCGCAGCGCGCCGCCGGCCCGGCGCAGCAGGCGCAGCAGGTTCTGTCTCTTATACACATCTGACGCTGCCGACGAAGAGAACCTAGTGTAGGGGTGGGGGGGGGGGGGGGGGGGGGG
>NZ_JAELTO010000097.1 GCF_016428875.1 Xylophilus sp. ASV27 | reverse complement strand
GCCATGCGCGGGCGTGGGCCAGAAATGGTCGCAATCCGGCTCGCAATCGAGCCGCTGCGGCCTTCCCATCTCGGAGTTCCCGATCAACGCGACCGCGCCTCGCTGAAATCGACCGCTTGTTCAGCGTCGCCCTAACCCATTGCCCCGTAAGACCTTTCGCACCGCTGCACGACTGCACCGAAGACTTGACAGCGGACATTTTTCAGGGGCAGGGCGCTACTGCATGAACCACCCGTGGCTCACCACCAGCGACTGCCCGGTGAGTGCGTTGGTTTCGAAGCCGGCGAACAGCAGCGCGACCTGGGCCACGTCCTGCACGGTGGTGAATTCGCCATCGACCGTGTCCTTCAGCATGACCTTCTTGATCACGTCGTCTTCGCTGATGCCCAGGGCCTGCGCCTGCTCGGGGATCTGCTTCTCGACCAGCGGCGTGCGCACGAAGCCCGGGCAGATCACGTTGGCGCGGATCCTGTGCTTGCCGCCTTCCTTGGCCACCGTCTTGCACAGCCCGATCAGGCCGTGCTTGGCGGTGACGTAGGCCGACTTCAGCACCGAGGCCTCCTTGGAGTGCACCGAGCCCATGTAGATGATGCTGCCGCCTCTGCCCGACTGCTGCATGTGCGGCATGACGGCCTTGGTGGTGAGGAAGGCGCCGTCGAGGTGGATCGCGAGCATCTTCTTCCACTCGGCGAAGGGAAACTCCTCGACCGGGTGCACGATCTGGACGCCCGCGTTGCTCACCAGCACGTCGACCCCGCCATAGGCGGCCACCACCTCGGCGACGGCGGCGTTGACCTGGCCTTCATCGGTCACGTCCATGGCCACCGCCATGGCGCTGCCGCCGGACTGGACGATCTCGTCGGCCGCGGCCTGCGCCGCCGCCTTGTTCAGGTCGGCGATCACGACCCTGCCGCCTTCACGCGCGTAGGTGCGGGCGATTTCCTTGCCAATGCCGCTGGCGGCGCCGGTGACGATGCAGACCTTGTCCTTGAGTTTCATGGGAGTGCCTTGGGGGTGGAGGGAGATGTTGCGGCTCTATTCTTGCTCAGACCGTCAGCGGCCGGCCCCGGCGACGGCGGGGTGGTCGGCGGTGAGGTCGAACACGCGCACGCCCGTGGCGTTGCGCTCGCGCCCGGCCCAGCGCGGATCGTGCAGCGTATGCGCCATGTCGGCGCGGCCGGTGTCCCAGTGTTCGAGCATCGACAGGCGCGAGAACTCGTAGTCCTTGGACTGGGTCTCGTAGTGCTTGCTGCGGTAGATCAGGTGCACCACGTCGATGGCGCTCTCGCAGCGCATGCGGGCGAGCGCCTGCAGGTCGGGGTCGCGGCGCAGGGCGGGCGGCAGCCTGGCGAGCAGGCGCTGGGCGGCCTGCGCCACCACCTGCATGTCCAGTTCATGCGTGGTGTTCAGGCGCGTGCGGCTCGAGAACTGGATGTCCTTCTGGCGCTCGCCCACCTCTGCCATATTGGCCGGCAGCGCCCCGGTGGCGGGGAACAGGTCCACCTGGAACACGATGCGGCGCCGCTTGCCGGGCTGGTCCAGCACGTACTGCAGCGGCGTGTTGGAGACCAGCCCGCCGTCCCAGTAATGCTCGCCGTCGATCTCGACCGGCGCGAAGCCCGGCGGCAGCGCGCCGCTGGCCATGATGTGGCGCGCGTCGATGCGCTGGCGCGCGGTGTCGAAGTACTCGAAATTGCCGGTGCGCACGTTGACCGCGCCGACGGACAGTTGCATCGGCCCGGCGTTGAGGCGGTCGAAATCCACCAGCCGCTCCAGCGTGGCGCGCAGCGGCGTGGTGTCGTAGAAGCTGATGGCCTCCAGCGTGCCGGGCGGCTGCAGCGGCGCGGGCGGGAAGCGGGGCTTGAAGAAGCCGGGCACGCCGCAGAGCATGGCCCGGGCCGCGCTCGCGTCGTTGAGCGTGCTGCGTGCCGTGCCTGCGGGCGCGAGCGGCGGCGTCGGCAGCGCCGAGCTGACCAGTTCCCAGAATTCGCGCAGCCGCGCCACGCGGGTCGCGGCCGGGTTGCCGGCGATCAGGGCGGCGTTGACGGCCCCGATCGAGATGCCCGCCACCCAGCTCGGCTCCCGGTAGACGGTGCTGAGCGCCTCGAACACGCCGCCCTGGTAGGCGCCGAGCGCGCCGCCGCCCTGCAGCACGAGGATGCAGTCCTCGTCGGCCGCCGCGGGGGGCGCTGGGTGATGGGGGCGGGAGGCGGTGCGTGGAGCGGTCATGGAAGATCCTGTTCGGGTACCGCATTGTCGGCGGACGCCCGGCGCGCGGATTTTCCAGGACTTATGAGCCAAAAGTGCCTGTAGCCCAGGAAATACCTGGGCTATTAGCTATATTATTAATAGCATCGGCTCAGAACGCCGCCGGCCGCCACTTGAGCAGGCGTTTTTCCAATTGGCTCAGCAGGAAGTCGGCGGCCAGCGCCACCACGGCCAGCACGATCATGGCGGCGAACACGCCGCTGGCGTTGAAGGCGCCCTGGGCCGTGGCGATCAACAGGCCTATGCCTTCCTTGGCGCCCAGGAACTCGCCCACCACCGCGCCCACCAGCGCGAAGCCGAAGCTCACGTGCAGGCTGGCCAGGATCCAGGACATGGCCGAGGGGATCACCACAGACATCGTCACCTGGCGCGGCGATGCGCCGAGGATCTGCGCGTTGGCGATCATGTACTTGTCGGCCTCGCGCACGCCCTGGAAGGCGTTGCCGAAGACGACGAAGAACACCATCACCACCGCCAGCGCCACCTTGGAGGCCATGCCCAGGCCCAGCGCGATGACGAACACCGAGCCCAGCACCACGCGCGGGATCGAGTTGGCGATCTGGATGTAGAGGCTGAACACGTCCGACAGCAGCTTGTTGCGGCCGAGCAGGATGCCGCAGACCACGCCGGCGACGGCGCCGATCAGGAAGCCGATCACCGTCTCCTCCAGCGTCACCAGCACCTGCTGCCACAGCGGGCCCTGCGAGGTGCCTTCCTGCACCCACTCGACGATCTGCGCCCAGATCTGCGAGGGCATGGAATAGAAGAACGGGTCGATCACCTTGAAGCGCGCGGCCAGCTCCCAGCCGCCGAGCGTCACCACCAGCACCGCCAGGCGCAGGGCGATGATCATGCGGCGGCGGGCGCGGATGGCGGCCTGCGCAGTGGCGGATTCGCGGGCCAGCGCTTCGTCGCTGAGCGAGGCGGGCAGGGTGGTGCTGGTCATGGAGGTCTCCGGAAAGGGGGGGCTGTTCAGGGCGTCAGGCAAGGACGACCTCCTGGCGCAGCTCGTCCCAGATCTGCTTGGAGAGGTCGATGAACTGCGGGTCGTAGCGCACCTCGGACATCACGCGCGGGCGCGGCAGGTCGACGTCGTACACGCGCTTGAGCGTGGCCGGCCGGGCCGACAGCACGAACACGCGGTCGGCCAGCGCGATCGCCTCCTCCAGGTCGTGCGTGACGAACACCACCGAGCCGCCGTTGCCAGACCATAGCTGCAGCAGCTCGTCCTGCATCAGCGTGCGGGTCTGCATGTCGAGCGCGGAGAAGGGCTCGTCCATCAGCAGGATCTCGGGGTTGTTGATGAAGGTCTGCGCCAGCGCCACGCGCTTGCGCATGCCGCCCGAGAGCTGGTGCGGGTAGTGCTTGCCGAACCTGGACAGGCCCACGCGGTGGATCCATTCCTGCGCCAGCGCCATGGCCTCGGGCTTGGCCTTGCCGCGGAACAGCGGGCCGGCGGCCACGTTGTCCTCCACGCTGCGCCAGGGGAACACCGCATCGGCCTGGAACACGAAGCCGATGCGCGGGTCGATGCCGGTCACCGGCTGGCCCATCACCCGCACGCTGCCCACGGTGGGCTTGAGCAGGCCGGTGATCATGTTGAGCGTGGTCGACTTGCCGCAGCCCGTGGGCCCGACGATGGCCACGAACTCGCCGCGCGCCACCGACATGCTGAAGTTGCGCAGCGCCACCGTGGCGTTGCCGTCGGCCGAGATGAAGCGCAGCGAGACGTCGTCGAACTCGATGGCCGGCGTGCTGCGGCCTGCGGGGGCACCGTGCTTCATGGCGTTCACTTGGCCGCGGCCAGGTAGGCGTTGCTGTAGGTCCTGGACAGGTCGATGTTCCTGCTCTTGACCTGCGGCTTGTAGGTGGCGAGCACCTTGAGCACCGTCTCGGGGCCGCCGGCGGGCATCTTCGCATCGGCGGTGAACATGGGCAGCGAGGCCTTCAGCGCCTCGACGTACAGCGCCTTGTCGCTGCCGTAGTAGTCGCGCGGCACCAGCTCGGCGATCTGCTCGGCCGAGTGCGTCTGGATATAGGCCATGGTCTTGGCAAAGGCGTGGGCGAGCCTGGTCGCCTGCTCCTTGTGCGCATCGGCCCAGGCGTTCTGCACGTACAGGCTGGCGGCGGGATAGAGGCCGCCGAGCGCGGCCTTGCTGCCTTCCTCGGTGCGCAGGTCCACCAGCACCTTGGCGTCGCCGGTCTTGAGCATCTGCGACACGGTGGGCTCGGTGGTCATGCCGGCCTGGATGCGGTCCTGCTTCATCGCGGCGATGAAGGTGTTGCCCGCGCCCACCGGCAGCAGCGAATAGTCCTTGGAGGCCACGCCCTGGCGGTCGGCCAGGTAGCGCGTCAGAAAGTCTGTGGACGAGCCCAGGCCGGTCACGCCCAGCGTCTTGCCCTTGGCGTCGGCCATGCTCTTGAAGCCCGCGGCCGCGGCCTTGGCGGACACCAGCTCGACCTCGCCCGGCACCTTGCAGAACACGGCGATGGCCTCGATCTCCTTGCCCTTGCTCTGCAGGTCGATGGTGTGGTCGTAGAAGCCCACCACGCCCTGCACCGCGCCGGCGATCAGCTGGTTCTCGGCATCGACGCCGGCCGGCTGCGACTGCAGCTCGACGTTCAGGCCTTCTTCCTTGAAGTAGCCCAGCGCCTCGGTCAGCTTGGCCGGCAGGTAGATGATCTTGTTGATGCCGCCGACCATGATGGTGATCGGGGCATCGGCGGCACGGGCCAGCGGCGCAGCCGCGGCAAGGGCGGTGCACAGGGCGGTGGCCAGCAGGGTTCGGCGGTAGGTGCGCATGGTGTCGGGTCTCCGGGGGTTGAGGCTGCGGCAGGGGCGGCAGCGTCAGGCCAGTCTAGGAAGCGGCACCCTTCAGCGAGCTTTCGCCGCGATGTCCTGGTTCTAGTGGTTATCCCTGGGGGGAAGCGGCTCCGTAGAATTCCGGCACGCCATGAAGCTCCTTCTCATCGAAGACAACCCGCAACTGGCCCACTGGCTGGCCAGCCTGCTGCGTGAGCAGTCCTTCGTGGTCGACCTGGTGGAAGACGGCGACGCCGCCGACCGCCTGCTGCGGCAGGCGCGCTACGACGTGGTGCTGCTGGACCTGAACATTCCGCGCCTGTCCGGCAAGGGCGTGCTGCGGCGCCTGCGCGAGCGCCGCGACGAGGTGCCGGTGATGATCCTCACCGCGGCCGACTCGCTCGACCAGAAGGTGCTGTGCCTGGAGATCGGCGCCGACGACTACATGGTCAAGCCGATCGAGAGCCGCGAGCTGGTGGCGCGCATCAAGGCGCTGCTGCGCCGCCAGGTGCCGGGCAAGGCCAACGATATCCATTGCGGCGACCTGCACTACGACCTGCGCACGCGCCAGTTCACGCTGGCCGGCGAGGACCTGGCGCTGCCGCCGCGCGAGCGCACGCTGCTGGAGACCTTGATGCTCAAGGCCGGCAGCACCGTGCCCAAGCAGGCGCTGATCGACAGCATCTTCGGCCTGGACGACGAGCCCAGCGCCGACGCGGTGGAGCTCTACGTGCACCGCCTGCGCAGGAAGCTGGAAGCCAGCCAGGCCACCATCATCACGCTGCGCGGCGTCGGCTACCTGCTGCGCACCCGGGACTAGCCATGCTCGCCAGCCTGCGCCTGCGATTGGCGGCCTGGCTGCTGCTGCCGCTGTCGGTGTTCGTCGTAGTCTGCGGCTACCTCAACTGGCGCAACGCGGCCGAGGTCGCCGACTACGTGCAGGACCACGACCTGCTGTCGTCGGCCAAGGTGCTGTCGGACCGCCTGATCTGGGAGGGCGACGACGTCGCCGCCAGCGTGCCGCCGGCGGCGCTGAGCCTGTTCGTCTCGCCCGAGCGCGACAGCGTGTTCCTGAGCGTGACCGGCGCCGGCGGCGAACTGCTGGCCGGATCGCCCGGCTTTCCGCTGCCCTCGCCACGGAAGCCCCAGGGCGCGGACCAGGCGCAGTGGTACGACACCACATTCCAGGGGCTGCCCCTGCGCGCGGTGGTGACCCGGCGCGCGATGTACGACGTGGGCGGCGCGCGCGAGGTCACCATCGCCGTGGGCAAGACCACGCGCAGCCGCGACCACATGCTGCGCACGCTCTGGTGGCCGTCGATGGACTACCTGCTGATCGCCCTGGTGCTGGCCGTGCTGCTGACCACGCTGGCGCTGACCTGGGAGCTGCGCCCCATCGTGCGGCTGAGCCGGCAGCTGGCGCAGCGCGATCCGCTGCATCTGGACTTCGCGGTGGATGCGCGCGCGCTGCACACCGAGCTGCGGCCGGTGGCCGACACCATCAACCGCTTCGTGCGGCAGCTCAGGTCGCATTCCGAAGCCCAGCGGCGCTTCATTGCCGATGCCGCCCACCAATTGCGCACGCCGCTGGCGCTGCAGGCCTCGCAGATCGAATATGCGCGCGGCCAGAACTGGGACATGCGCCGGACCGACATGGACGCCATGTGGCAGGCCCTGCAGACCAGCAACCGGCAACTGGTGGCGGTGACCAACAAGCTGCTGCTGCTGGCCCAGGCCGAGCATGCCGACGTTGCGGCGCGGCGGCTGCGGGTGGACCTGGGCGCTGCGGCGCTGCGCAGCGTCGAGCAACTGGCCGCGCTGGCCGACCGCCGCCGCATCGACCTGGGCATGGACCTGCCCGCCAGCGCCGCGCCAGCCTGGGTACTGGCCGAGCCGGCATTGCTCGACGCGCTGGTGGGCAACCTGCTGGACAACGCCCTGCGCTACACCCAGGAAGGCGGCCGCGTGACCGTGGGCGTGCGCAGCGCCGAGGGCACGGTCGAACTCACGGTGGAAGACAACGGGCCGGGCATTCCGGCCGAGGCGCGCGAGCGGGTGTTCGAGCGCTTCTACCGCGTGTCGCACGACACCGAGGGCACCGGCCTGGGCCTGGCCATCGTGCAGGAGATCGCGCGCGCCTTCGGCGCCTCGGTGCGCCTGGCGCCCCACCCGCGCGAGGCGCACGGGCTGCTGGTGACGGTGCGCTTTGCTGCGGCAGCATAGAAAAAAGCCCTCGCGGGTCTTGCAACCTGCGAGGGCTCTTGCGGGGACTGTCTTCGCCGGCGGCGGGCCGGCGAAGACGGTCGACCGAGCTCTTACATGCCCATGTCGCCCATGCCGCCCATGCCACCCATGCCGCCGCCAGGCATGCCTCCGGCGCCGGCTTCATCTTTCGGTGCTTCAGCGACCATGGCTTCGGTCGTGAGCAGCAGGGATGCGACGGAGGCAGCGTTCTGCAGGGCCGTGCGCGTGACCTTGGTCGGGTCCAGGATACCCATTTCGATCATGTCGCCATAGGTGTCGTTGGCCGCGTTGAAGCCGTAGTTGCCCTTGCCGTTCAGCACTGCGTTGACCACCACGCTCGGCTCGCCGCCGGCGTTGTAGACGATCTCGCGCAGGGGCGATTCGACGGCCTTCATGATCAGCTTGATGCCGGCGTCCTGGTCGGCGTTGTCGCCCTTGACCTCGCCCGCAGCCTGCCGTGCGCGCAGCAGTGCCACGCCGCCGCCGGCCACGATGCCTTCTTCCACGGCAGCGCGGGTGGCGTGCAGCGCGTCTTCCACGCGTGCCTTCTTTTCCTTCATTTCGACTTCGGTGGCAGCGCCCACCTTGATCACGGCAACACCGCCGGCCAGCTTGGCCACGCGCTCTTGCAGCTTCTCACGGTCGTAGTCGCTGGTCGCTTCCTCGATCTGGATGCGCACTTGCTTGACGCGGGCTTCGATGTCGGCAGCGGCACCGGCGCCATCAATGATGGTCGTGTTTTCCTTGCCGACTTCGATGCGTTGCGCCGAGCCCAGGTCAGCCAGCGTGACCTTCTCGAGCGTCAGGCCGACTTCCTCGGCGATGACCTTGCCGCCGGTCAGGATGGCGATGTCTTCCAGCATGGCCTTGCGGCGGTCGCCGAAGCCAGGAGCCTTGACGGCCACGACCTTCAGGATGCCGCGGATCGTGTTGACGACCAGCGTTGCCAGGGCTTCGCCTTCGACTTCCTCGGCGATGATCAGCAGCGGACGGCCCGACTTCGCGACTTGTTCCAGCGTGGGCAGCAGGTCGCGGATGTTGCTGATCTTCTTGTCGTAGAGCAGCACGAAGGGGTTGTCCAGAATCGCGGCCTGCTTGTCCGGGTTGTTGATGAAGTAGGGCGACAGGTAGCCGCGGTCGAACTGCATGCCTTCGACGACGTCGAGTTCGTTGTCGAGCGACTTGCCGTCTTCGACGGTGATCACGCCTTCCTTGCCGACCTTGTCCATCGCGTCAGCGATGATCTTGCCGATGGATTCGTCGCTGTTGGCCGAGATGGAGCCGACCTGCGCGATTTCCTTGGAGGTGGTGGTGGCCTTGGAGGCCTTCTTCAGCTCGGCGACCAGGGCGGTGACCGCCTTGTCGATGCCGCGCTTGAGGTCCATCGGGTTCAGGCCGGCGGCCACGTACTTGGAGCCTTCGCGCACGATGGCCTGGGCCAGCACGGTGGCGGTGGTGGTGCCGTCGCCGGCGTTGTCGCTGGTCTTGGAGGCCACTTCCTTCACGAGCTGGGCGCCCATGTTCTGCAGCTTGTCCTTGAGTTCGATTTCCTTGGCCACGGACACGCCGTCCTTGGTCACCGTGGGGGCGCCGAAGGAGCGCTCGAGCACCACGTTGCGGCCCTTCGGGCCCAGGGTCACCTTGACGGCGTTGGCGAGGATGTTCACGCCTTCGACCATGCGGGCGCGGGCTTCGCCGCCGAAGACTACGTCTTTTGCTGCCATGTTGATTTCTCCGATATTCAGTTAGGGATTGAGGGAAAGGAGAAGGATTACTTCTCGACGACCGCGAACAGGTCTTCTTCCTTCATGACCAGCAGCTCGTCGCCATTGACCTTGACGGTCTGGCCAGAGTACTTGCCGAACAGCACACGGTCGCCGACCTTCACGCCGACAGCCGAAACTTCACCCTTGTCGTTCTTCTTGCCCGGGCCGACGGCCAGAACTTCGCCTTGATCAGGCTTCTCGGCCGCTGCGTCCGGGATGACGATGCCCGATGCGGTCTTGGTTTCGCTGTCAATGCGCTTGACGATCACGCGATCGTGCAGAGGACGAAGGTTCATTGCATCTCCTATGAATGGGACAATGTTGGAAGTCGAAAATCACCGCCTCGGAGGCGATGCGGCAAACGTTACAAGGACAGGCACCGTCAACCACCTGGAGCGGTTGTTAGCACTCAAGCCCTGCGAGTGCTAATGATATAGGCTTTTGGCGGCGTTTCAAGAGCGGGCGGGAGTGGGGCGTACCCGGATGCCGGCGGCCGCGGGCAACCGTCCGCCCGGGCCCGAGCAGGGGACAGCCTTCTCTGGAACCCTATTGACACCTGACGGTGCGCAGCTTCACCCCCAGCCTGCGCCAGCCGATGACGACGCCGGTGAGGCTCAGCACCGCGCCGCCCAGGCTCAGGGTGATCAGGGCGATGTCCCACAGCGGGCGCCGTTCCAGCAGCGGCAGCCAGTCCCAGCTGTGCAGCATCGCGAACAGCCATCGGCTCAGGCGCCGGCTGCTGTCGCTGCGGCCCAGCACGGCGCCGCTGTGCGGGTCGATGTGGACCCACGTGGCATGGGCGTCGCCGAAGACCACGCGCAGCACCGGCAGCGGTTTGTCGCCGCCGCCGGTCATGGTGTGTGGCGCGCGTGCGTAGTAGTACAGGTCGTAGGCCGTGAGCCGCTCGATACGCGCGACAGGGGCTGGCAGCAGTCCCGCGGCGGCCTCTTGCAGGGCCTGTGCGTCGAGCGAGTGCGCCTGCGCGGTCCGGCTGTCGAGCAGCAGCGGCCGACCCTCGGCGCCTTGGGCGAGCACCGTGGTCCGGCCAAGGATGCGGACCCAGCGCAACTCGCGTATGGCCCCGCCGGCGGCGCCCAGCAGCACCTGAGGCGAGACATCCTCGGCCGAGATCACCAGGGGCCCGCCCTGCAGCGCCTCGCCCCGCAGCGGCGCGGCACCGCTGTCGAAGATGCGCCAGGGGTTCATCGACATCAGGCCGCTGAAGATCCAGGCGAGGGTGATCAGCGCGAACAGCAGCCCCGTGACGTGGTGCCAGCGCATCATGCGTCCCTGGTAGGGCGAGCGCGCGCCGCTGCGGTAGGGCCGCGCGAAGCGCCAGCGCAGAATGCCCACGGCGGTGCCGGTCAACGTCACTGCGATACCGATGATCGACAGCCAGTTCACGACGTCGGCCCAGTAGCGGTCGAAGACGTTGCCACGGAACGGGTAGAGCCAGTGGATCCATGCGCCCGCGTAGTTCCAGAGCCGCTCCGCGCGCGGCGCATCGCGCACCACCTCCCCGGTCAGCCCTGATACGTAAAGCAGCGTGGCCTCGGCGTCGTCCAACTGCACCCGATGCAGGGGGCGGTGCGCATCGAGCGCGCGCGAATGGGTGAAGGCATCCTCAGCGACCGTGCCGAGATGGCGCATGCCGATGCCCGGGCCGGCATAGGCTGCCGCGCTGTCCAGCGCGCGGCGCAGGTCCACGACGCCCAGGCGCTCGCCGCTGCCGGCATCGACCACGATGACGCCGCTGCCGTGCCGGGCCGGCGCCGTTGCCTGCTGCTGCGGCACGGCGAGATAGACGGCGCGCCCGCCGCTGGCGGCCGCGAACCGCAACTCCTTCAGCGGCCCAGCGATGCCCGCCGCATCGAGCGCCCGGTGCGGGCTCATCCAGGCGTTTTCGGCCATCAGCGGCGGCAGGCGCTGCAGGCGCTCGGCCTCAGTGAGCTTGGGATAGCCCACGTACATCATGACCACGCCCGAGATGAACCACATCGCGAAGAAGGCGCAGGCCACGATGCCGAGCCAGCGGTGGAGCAGCAACAGCCAGCGCTTGGCGCGGAGCATCCTAAGGCAACGCTGAACAAGTCCCTCGCGTGTCGCGCATCCCTGCTGTGGGCGGTCTGCGGCGTTGCAAATCCTCGCCATAGCTGCGGCTATGGCTGCGGTTTGCGCCTTGCATCCCATCCCACACCAGGGCGCGCGCCACCACGCGGACTTATTCAGCGTTACCCTAAGGAAATGGCAAGGTCGGCGCCAGCGTCAGGGTGAAGCGCGCGCCGTGCCCGGCCTCGGACGAGGCCGTCACGTCTCCGCCATGCAGCTGTGCGATGCGGCGCGATACCCACAATCCCAGCCCGAAGCCCCGCGCCTCGTCCGCACGGTTGCCGCGCTCGAAGTGGCCGAAGATGCGCTCCACCTCGTCGGGGGCGAGCCCCGGGCCCTCGTTGGCCACCGAGAGCGCCAGGCCGCCGGTCGGCGCGATGCCGGCCGAGACGCAGATGGTGCCGCCGCGCGCATATTTCACGGCGTTGTCCACCAGGTTGGAGAAGGCGATGCGCACCAGTGTCGGGTCGCAGGGCCACTGTGCGGGGGCGCCATCGGTGTCGATCTGCAACTGGTGCCGCGGCGACCACTGCACCAGTTCGGCAGCGTCCTGGACCAGGTCCGGCACCGACACCTGGCCCGGCATCAGGCGAAAGCCCGCGGACGCGAAGCGCTCGTTGGCCAGGCAGTTCTCGACCAGGGCCGTGAGCCGGTGGCAGGCGCGGCGGATCTGCGCGGCCCGCTCCCTCTGCAGCGGCAGCTCGGGGGTGGGGAAGGCCAACTGCTCGGTCGCCGCGCTGTCCACCACCGCCAGCGGGGTGCGGAATTCGTGGCTGATCATGCTGAAGAACTGACGTTGTTCCAGCCGCAGTTCGCGTTCCGCGTACAGGGCGTCCTGCAGGTCTGCCCGGGCATTGTCGATTTCTCTCGTGCGCTGCTGCACCCGCAGCTCGAGCCGCTGCTCGGAGTCGGTCAGCCGCCGCAGCATGCGCGTCCTGGCCATGTGCACGCTGCGGTAGCGCTGGTACATGCCCGTGAACACCGCGCCCGCAACCATGACCAGGAACATCAGCAACTGGATCTGCCAGAGTTGGGGCAGAAGGTCCTGGCCAACCTGCAACAGACCCACGAACGTGGCCAGCGTCGCCACGTCGCCGGCCGAATGGACGGCATAGGTGAGGAACAGCAGGCGCCGCTCCAGCGTGGGACGCCGCTGACGCAGCAGCACGCCGTACAGGGTGGCGGCGATGGCGGAAGACACGATAGGGCTTATCACGCTCAGGATGGCCACTTCGCTGTAGTAGCCGAGCGGCGCGGCCGCCATGCAGGCCAGGTTCGGCGCTGCCAGGGCCAGCAGGAAGCGGTCGGTGCGGCGCCAGCGCGTACCTCTGGTCAACTGCTCCCTCACCAGCAAGGCGGTCGTCGCCGATAGCGCAAAGGCGCCTACGCCCACCATGTGGCTGGCCCAGATCGGATACTCCTCCAACAGCCAATAGATGCCATAGCCGTGCACGTTCAGGATGTGGAAGAGACCCACCGTTCCCAGCAGCCCGATCCAGGCCAACTGCCGCATCCGGAAGGCCACTGCAGCGGCCCAGATCAGCGTCAGGACCCCCAGCGTGAAACCGAACAGGCTCCCGATGGCCCAGCCGCTGCGCTCCAGCGCCCCGGGGAGGTGTTCCGGGCGCCACAGTTTGCCCTGCAGGCGCAGCACGCTGCTGGTCTGGATGCGGAGGAACAGCGGCCGGTCGGGCCGGACGTCGAAGAGGAAGGCACGCCGGCCGCCGCGCTGTGTGGCGGACACCAGATCGCCGTTGACCTGCACCTCCCAGGCCGGGCCTTGGCGCTGGTAGGCCGTCACCGAGTCCAGGTAGGTGGGCAGGATCTGCAATTGCAAGGCTGCCTCCTGGCGCAGTGCCACAGGCAGGTCGATCCGCACCCACAGCGGGCTGCGGGTGTAGCCCATGCTGAGCGTGTCCGTCCATCGTCGGAACATGCTGGCCGGCAGGGCCTCCACGTCCTCCGGTCGCCACCGCTCCGTGGGGTCCATCACGGCCTGCATCACCACGTCAGGCCCCAACACCAGGGGGTGGCCCGCGGCGAGCCGCGCCGTCAGTTCCTGCGCGTGCAGGGGCAGCAGAAGTGCCCACAGCAGCAGCCCGAGTGCGTTGCGCAGCTTCGTGCGTAATGGTGAGTTTTTGTGCATGACGAAGCGCTCCAGGGCCTGCAAGAATCATCCCTATCAATTTGTTTCGCAATGTCGCAAGATTATTCCCACCCGGTGCCGCACACCATCGCCGTCGTCGAGGACGACGAGGATCTGCGCGGCAATGTCTGCAGTTTCCTGGAGCGTTCCGGCTTCGGCAGCTGGGGGGCGGAGTCGGCAGAGGATTTTTATGTGCAGCTGCTGCACCGGCGCGCGGACCTCGTGCTGGTCGACCTCGGCCTGCCCGGCGAAAGCGGCCAGAGCCTGGTGGACCGCCTGACCCGCCAGCACGTGCCCGTGGTCGTACTGACCGCGCGGGGCGACCTGCCGAGCCGCATCGAGCTTCTGGACGCAGGAGCGCTGCAGTATTTCGTCAAGCCCGCGGACCTGCATGAACTGGTCGCCGGCATCCGGTCGCAACTGCGGCGCGCGGTGTTCTTGCCCCGGGCAGAAGCCACGATGGTGTCGTGGAGTCTCGATCAGGCGCAGGCCGTGCTGGTGGCACCCAACCAGCGCAACGTGAAACTGACCAGCCGCGAAATGGAGTTGCTGGTCCACCTGATCGAGGTGCCCGGTACCCTGGTCAGCAAGCAGGCCTTGATCGACGCCATGGGAGGCGGCGATCCGGAGGATCTTTTTCACCGCGTCGAATCGCGGCTCACCCGGCTTCGGCGCAAGACGCTGCAGACCACCGGGCTGACGCTGCCGGTGCGCTCCGTCTTCGGACGCGGACTGGTGTTCGTCCCATGAGCGTTCCGTAGCCGCCTGACGCCCCGGCCCGCAGGCCGGCCCACGTTCCAGCTTTTTTTTGTGCGCTCCGTGCAGCGCAGGGAGGTGCTTTGCCATCAGGTTCTTCAATGCGGCACGTGGCTGCCTAACCAATTCAAGGAAACCGAATTGAAATCAAGCAAGCAAAACCATGTCAAGTGGGCGCGGCTGCGGCGTGCGGTGCGCGCCGGGGTCGCCGCTCCGGGGGGCGCGGTACCTCTGGTGCGGCCAAAGGGATTCACGCAATCTCCGCGAAGAACTCCTGCTCACGGGAAGAAGGCGGCAGGCGGCGTCAGGCTTGCGCTGTCGCTGGCCGCGCTGCTGTGCGGCTCTGCCTATGCGCAGGTGGTGGTGCCGCTGGGCGGCGATCTGAATGTGCCGGCGGGCGGCATGGATCTGGCCTGTGTGCCGCTGCAGGTGCAGGGTACGGTCAATGTGAACGCCGGCCTGCTCAGTACGGTGGGCAATGTGGGCATCGATCCGAGCGGCGTGGTCAATGGCGGCCAGGGCACGATCACGGTCGGCGGCAACTGGAGCAGCAGCGGCCAGTTCAATCCGGGCACGGGCACGGTGGTTTTCAACGGGGGCTGTACCGCCAATCCGGTGACGATTTCCGGGACCACGGTGTTCAACAACCTGAAGCTGACCAGCAGTACCGACGGGACTTTCGTGGTGCCGGTGGGCACGCAGTTGACGGTCAACGGCACGCTGACGCTGCAGGGCGCGCCGGGCCATCCGCTGAATCTGGTGTCTTCGGGTGCGCAGACGGCGGTCATCACGCTGGGGCCGAACGCGCAGGTGGTGCGTGACAACGTCACCCAGGCGCCCAACGTGCAGATCGGCGCGGCGCTGGCCGCCATTCCGACGCTGAGCGAATGGGGGCTGGCGCTGCTGAGCCTGCTGGTGGCGGCCGCCGCCTTCTGGCACGGACGCAAGCAGCGCCGTCGCTCCATGAACCACTCCTGAACCACTGAAACAGCCAACCATTCAAGCATCGAGGTATTGCACATGAACCCATCCACCCTTCCATTCGCTCCCCGGCGTCTGACCCAAGCCCTGGGCACCGCACTGATGCTCGGCCTGCCGTGCGCCGTGTTCGCGGCCCCCTACGGGCCCAGCATCACCGCCACCGTGCCGCAGAACGGCGGCTTCGTCGTCAAGGATTCCACCGGCACCAGCACCCGCCTGCAAGTGCTTGACAACGGCAGCGTGCTGCTGCCCGCGTTGGGCGGCGCCACGACCCAGAACAGCCTGGCCTGCTTCGACAGCGCCACCGGCCTGATGGGGCCTTGCGCCAATGGCGTAGGCACGGGCCCCACCGGACCGGCGGGCGTCACCGGGGCTGTGGGCCCCACCGGACCAGCGGGCGTCACCGGGGCTGTGGGCCCCACCGGACCAGCGGGCGTCACCGGGGCTGTGGGCCCCACCGGACCGGCGGGCGTCACCGGGGCTGTGGGCCCCACCGGACCAGCGGGCGTCACCGGGGCTGTGGGCCCCACCGGACCAGCGGGCGCTCCTGGCGTCACCGGGGCTGTGGGCCCCACCGGACCAGCGGGCGCCAACGGGACCAACGGGACTGTGGGCCCTGCCGGCCCTACAGGCCCTGCCGGCCCTGCAGGCCCTGCCGGCGCATCCGTCGGGGTCGATTCGGCCTACGCCGCCAATACCAGTAGCTCTGTGATTCCCGTCGTCATCAGCGGTACCAATGTTCCGCTCCCCGGTTTGCAAGAGCTGGGAACCTTCACCACCAACGGTAACTCCGACGCCTTTACCGTCCCAAGCACAGGCCTCTACTTGGTGAGCTATGACATAATCACCTCTCCTTTGGTTGGTATTTTTTCACAAGTGTCGGTAAATGGAGCGCCGCGACCTGCGTTGACGGATACCGTGGGCATAGATACTGGTACGCGCATCAATCGGCATCGTCAGGCCATCCTCCCCTTGGTTGCAGGCGATACGTTGCAGCTTCAGTTGGGCGGTATGCTTGGAGCAGTAACTCTCCAGGGCAATTCAAACGAACCAGGAGCGTCCATGAGCATCGTCCGCCTGAAATAGCAAGACTGGATCAATCCACGCCAAAAGTGGCCTCAATCCATGTGGCCCCGGGGGCGGGGGCGTGCGCGCCGGGGAGGGAGACGGCGGCAACGCCGTGTCCTGACCGTCCCTGAGGAGCCCGCTGTGAAGATCTGCCTGAACATGATCGTGCGCGACGAGGCGGCGGTGATCGAGCGCTGCCTGGCCTCGGTGCGGCCTTACATCGACCGCTGGGTGATCGTGGACACCGGCTCGGTGGACGATACGCCCCGGCGCATCGAGGCCGCGCTGGCCGGCTTGCCGGGCCAATTGCACCACCGGCCCTGGCGCAACTTCGGCCACAACCGGACCGAGGCCTTGAACCTGGCGCGCGAGCAGGCCGACTACCTGCTGTTCATCGATGCCGACGAAACGCTGGGCGCGGTGCCGGGCGCGGCCTGGCCCGGGCTGGATGGCCCGGCCTATTCGCTGGAGGCGCGCTACGGGTCGCTGAGCTACGACCGGTGCAGCCTGGTGTCCACCGCGCTGCCCTGGCGCTGGGAAGGCGTGCTGCACGAGTACCTGAACGCCGGGCAGCCGGTGGCGCAGCCGCGCGTGCCGGGCTTCTGGATCGACGTCACGCCCGAGGGCGCGCGCTCGCGGGACCC
>NZ_JAELTO010000096.1 GCF_016428875.1 Xylophilus sp. ASV27 | reverse complement strand
CCCCCCCCCCCCCCCCCCCCCCCCCCCCCCCCCCCCCCCCCCCCCCCCCCCCCCCCCCCCCCCCCCCCCCCCCCCCCCCCCCCCCCCCCCCCCCCCCCCCCCCCCCCCCCCCCCCCTTTTTAATCCCCCGCCCACCACCGCGATCTACACTAGGTTCTCTTCGTCGGCAGCGTCAGATGTGTATAAGAGACAGGTCGTAGCCGCCGCCTTCGCCCGCACCGCCGTCGTGGCCGCCGTCGCCGCCCTGCGGGCCGCCGGCGCCCTGGCGGCTGCCGAGCATCTGCATCTGGTCGGCGCGGATCTCGGTGGTGTATTTCTCCACGCCGGCCTGGTCGGTCCACTTGCGGGTGCGCAGGCTGCCCTCGACGTAGACCTGCGAGCCCTTGCGCAGGTACTGGCCGGCGATCTCGGCGAGCTTGCCGTTGAACACCACACGGTGCCACTCGGTGGCCTCGCGCATCTCGCCGCTGGTCTTGTCGCGCCAGCGGTCGGTGGTGGCGATGGTGACGTTGGCGACCTGGTCGCCGCTCGGGAAGGTGCGCATCTCGGGATCGCGGCCGAGATTGCCGACGACGATGACTTTGTTGACGGATGCCATGGTGGGGGCCTGCAGAGAATGGGGGTAGGGTGACGGAAAGGCAGCACTGGGGCCAGCGAAGGACCGCCATTGTGCCGCAGCCGCGCCCCGCGCGGGCCTGCGAGAATGCGGGGCTACCATGCACGAGCACCCAAACTTCTGGCGCAGCGTCCAGGCAGAATTCTCCAGTTGGCGCGTGTGGCTGGACCGCGCCGTGGTGCTGGCCTATGCCATCGCCGCGGGCCTGCTGGTGGTGGGCTTCACCGTGCTCAGCGAGCTGGCCTTCGGGCTGTTCGAGCGGGTCTACCACTGGAACTGGTGGGCCGTGCTGCTGTGGACGCCGGCCTGGACGGCGGCGGTGGTCTGGCTCACGCGGCGCCATTTCCCGGGCGCGGCCGGCTCCGGCATCCCGCAGGTGATGACGGCGCTGGAGCCCTCGCTGCCCGAGGCCGAGCGCGGGCGCTTCGTCAGCCTGCGCCTGACCGTGGCCAAGGTGGTGCTGTCTTCCGCCGCCCTGCTGGCCGGCCTGTCGGTGGGCCGCGAAGGTCCTTCGGTGCAGGTGGCCGCGGGCGTGATGCAGCACGCGCGGCGCTGGCTGCGCGCGGGCTCGGGCATCGACCGGCATGCGCTGCTGGTGGCCGGCGGCGCGGCCGGCATCGCGGCGGCCTTCAACGCGCCGCTGGCCGGCGTGGTGTTTGCCATCGAGGAGCTGTCGCGCAAGCTCGAGTCGCGCAACAGCGGCCTGATCATCGCGGCCATCGTGCTGTCGGGCCTGATGGCGGTGTCGGCCTTCGGCAACCTGACCTACTTCGGCGTGATCCGCGTGCCGCGCCTGGGCTGGGATGCGCTGCTGCCCGGCCTGCTGGTCACGCTGGTGTCGGCGGTGCTGGGCGGGCTGTTCTCGCGCCTGCTGGCCAACTCGCTGATCGGGCGCTCGCCCGACCGCTTCAGCCGCTGGCGCGCACGCTACCCGGTGCGCTTCGCGGCGCTGGGCGCGCTGGCGGTGGCCGTCATCGGCTGCGTCACCAGCGGCGCGACCTTTGGCGCGGGCTCGCAAGAGGTCAAGCAGATGCTCGCGGGCGAAGCGCATGCGCCGGCCTTCTTCGTCACGCTGAAGTTCATCGCCACCTGGCTCACCGCCTGGTGCGGCGTGCCCGGCGGCATCTTCGCGCCCTCGCTGTCCATCGGCGCGGGGGTGGGCCACAACGTGGCGCTGCTAACCGACGCCCACCTGGCGCCCGCGCTCATCGCCATGGGCATGGCGGCCTTCCTGGCGGCCGTGACGCAGGCGCCGCTCACGTCCTTCATCATCGTGATGGAAATGGTGGACGGCCACGCCATGGTGCTGAGCCTGATGGCCGCGGCCATGCTAGCCAGCCTGGTATCGCGCATGCTGAGCCGGCCGCTCTACGGCGCGCTGTCCGAGCACATGCTGCTGTCGGCGGGCGGGCAGCCCTCAGCGCTGCGGCACTGACGCGGCCGCGCGGCCCACCGACCCCAGGCCCCAGGTGATCGCCAGCCAGACCAGCGACAGCAGCAGCGTGGCCGTGAAAAGGCCCGTGGGCCCGGTGAACTTCACCAGTGCGCCGCCCATGGCGCCGCCCGCGAACATGCCCAGCGACTGCAGCGTGTTGTAGACCCCCAGCGCCGTGCCGCGCAATGCGTCCGGCGCCATGCGCGACACCAGGCTCGGCTGGCTCGCCTCGAGCGCATTGAAGCCGCAGAAGAAGACGAACATCAGCAGCGCCAGCCAGCCCACGCCCGCGCCGCCCCGGCCCGCGGCCGCCCCCAGCAGCCCCAGTTGCGCCAGCGCCACCAGCGCAATCGAGCCGAGCAGCGCCGCGCGCAGGTAGCCGCGCCGCTCCAGCCGGAACAGGCCCAGCCCCATCACCACGAAAGACGCCAGCACCGCCGGCAGGTAGACCCACCAGTGGTGCATGCGCGCCAGCCCCGCCTGCACCAGCATGCCGGGCACCGCCACCCACATGGCGAGCTGGATGGCGTTGAGCGCGAACACGCCGGCATTGAGCCGCAGCAGGTCGCCATGGCGCAGCAGCGCGCCCAGCGGCGCGCGCCCGGTGCTGCGCGTCAGCGCCGGCTCGGGCGGCGCCCACCAGAGCACCCCCGCCACGCCGGCCAGGGCCAGCACGCCGGTCAGGCCGAACAGGCCCGGCAGCCCGGCCCAGGCCGCCAGCGGCGGCGCGGCCACCAGCGCCAGCGCGAACATCAGCCCGATGCTGCCGCCGACCACCGCCATGGCCTTGGTGCGCACCGCCTCGCGCGTCTGGTCGGCCAGCAGCGCGGTCACCGCCGCCGACACCGCGCCCGCGCCCTGCAGCGCCCGCCCGGCCGCCAGCCACGGCAGGCTGGTCGCCAGCGCCGCGACCAGGCTGCCCAGCGCCAGCACCAGCAGGCCGGCCACGATCACCCGCTTGCGCCCGAGCCGGTCCGAGGCCATGCCAAAGGGCATCTGCAGGAAGGCCTGTGTCAGCCCGTAACTGCCCATGGCCAGCCCGATCAGCGCCGGATCGTCCCCGCCGGGATAGCTGCGCGCCTCCAGTGCGAACACCGGCAGCACCAGGAACAGGCCCAGCATGCGCAGCGCGAAGATGGCCGCCAGCGCGCCGGTGGCGCGCCGCTCCAGCGGCGTCATGGCGCCAGCGCGCGGCGCCGGGCCGGCGGCGGGCTGCAAGGAGGGAGAAACGGGCGGGGTGGACACGTCGGGCGGCACTGGGGCAGGACAGGAGGAGGGAGCGGGGCTCGGCCCGCGACGCCGCGGATCGGCGCCGGGCATTGTCTCCGATCGCCGGAGCGCAGAAGCATGCCTGTGGCGGTTACGTTTTGCAGCAAGCATGCTGTAATCGTGACCATGAGCGCGCCCCGACGACTCCAAGGCGCCTGGAAAGACATGGTCCAGGCCTGGGCGGGCGTGGGCGAAGCCCCGGCCGAACTGGAGCGCTGGGCCTCCTTCATGCTGCACTGCGACCGGCTGCACGGCCTGGCCCAGGAGCAGGGCATGGCCGAGGTCGAGCTGGCGCTGGCGCCGCTGCTGCACCTGCTGGGCGACATCGCCGAACCCGCCGACGCGGCCTACCTGCCGGCCAACCGGCTGCTGCCCGCCATCGCCGAGGCCGTGCGCACCGCCTACGACGGTGGCGGCAAGCGCGTGCGCACCGGCAGCCCGGCCCAGCGCGCGGCCACCGCCAGCCCGGGCGTGCTGGTGCTGAGCGGCGACGAAGCCGCCACCGAAGACCTGCTGCTGCAGATGGAGCACTACGGCTACCGGGTGCAGCGCGAGCCCGACCCGCAGCGTGGCCTGGCCGCCGCTGCGGCGCAGCGGCCGCTCGCCGTCATCGTCGACCTGAGCCAAGGCTTCGAGCGCGCCGCGCCCATCGTCGCCGAACTCGCCCGCCTGGGCCTGCCCTGGTGCGCCCTCGCGCGCCAGGGCGACTACCGCCTGCGGCTGCAGGCGGTGCGGCAGGGCGCGCTGTTCTTCTTCGTCGCGCCGCTGTCCATCGACGCCCTGGTGGAAGTGCTGGACCCGCTGGCCTATCCGCAGCAGGAGCCGCCCTACCGGGTGCTGCTGCTGGACGACTCGCGCACCGTGCTGGCCAGCGTGCGCCAGGCGCTGCGGCCCTATCCGCAACTGCACCTGGGCGTGCTCAGCCGGCCCGAGCGGGTGCTGGACGTGCTCAACTACTACTGGCCGGACGTGCTGCTGCTGGACTACCACCTGCGCGACTGCACCGGCCTGGAGGTGGCGCGCATCATCCGCCAGCACAAGGCCTTCGAGTCCATTCCCATCATCTACCTCACCAGCGAAAGCCGCGAGGCCATGCAGCAGGAGGCCATGCGCTACGGCGGCGACGACTTCCTGGTCAAGCCGGTGGGCGCGGAGCAGCTGTTCCACACCGTGCTGCACCGGGCGCGGCGCTACCGCGGCCTGCGCAAGCTCATGGTGGAAGATAGCCTCACCGGCCTCTACAACCACGTCAAGACCAAGTCGCTGCTGCAGCAGAGCCTGGCGCAGGCCGAGCGCCAGAAGGTACCGCTGTCCTACGCCATCCTGGACATCGACCACTTCAAGCGCGTCAACGACGACTACGGCCACGCCACCGGCGACAAGGTGATCAAGGCGCTGGCGCGCTACCTGCGCCAGCACCTGCGCGACGCCGACATCGTCGGCCGCTACGGCGGCGAGGAATTCGTGGTCGTGCTGCAGAACTGTCAGCCGGAGCAGGCCCGGCGGCGCATCGACAGCCTGCGCGAGGGCTTCGGCCGGCTCTACCACGCCTATGAGGACGGCATCTTCTCCACCACCTTCAGCGCCGGCATCGCCCACTACCCGGGCTGCGCCGGCATGACCGAGCTCATGGCCGCCGCCGACGCCGCGCTCTACGCCGCCAAGCGCGCCGGCCGCAACCAGGTGCGGGTGGCCGGCATGGCCGGCTGACAGCGCCGCCGCGAGCATGCAGGACCATCCCGCACACGCCTCCCGCGCCCCCGGCGGACTGCCTGCCGAAGCGCCCGCGCGCATCCGCGTGGGCACGGTGGAGGACGATCCCGAGACGCGCGAGGCGCTGGCCCGCCACATCGACGCCCAGCCCGACCTGGTGCTGGTGCTGCAGGCGTCCCGCCGGGCCGAGGCGCTGGCGCTGCTGCCGCAGCAGGCGCTCGACGTGCTGCTGGTGGACCTGGGCCTGCCCGATGGCTCGGGCCTGGACGTGATCCGCGCGGCGCGTGCGCAATGGCCCGGCTGCGGCGTGCTGGTCAGCACGGTGTTCGGCGACGAGGCCCACGTGCTGCCCGCGATCGAGGCCGGCGCCATGGGCTACCTGCTCAAGGACAGCAGCGCGCCGGAACTGGCCCACGAGATCCGCAGCGTGCACGCCGGCGGCAGCCCCATCAGTCCCATGGTGGCGCGCAAGATCCTGACGCGGGCGGTGGAGCGCGCCGCTCCCGTGGCCGCGCCGGCAGCGCCCTCCTCCATCGCGCTGTCGGTGCGCGAGCGCGAGGTGCTGCAGTTGGTGAGCAAGGGCTTCACCACCGAGGAGACGGCGGCGGCACTGAGCATCTCGAACTCCACCGCACGCACCTTCGTGCGCCGCATCTACGCCAAGCTGCAGGTCGGCACGCGGGCGGAGGCCATCCACCAGGCGCACCGCCATGGCCTGCTGCGCGGATAGCGCCAGCCGCCCGCGCCAGTGGTGGCGCGCGGCGGCATGGGGCCTGCTGGCGGTGCTGGGTCTGGCCGCCCCAGCCCACGCGGCCGGCGCCGACCCGGCGCCCCTGCACCTGCAGCAGGCGCGCCTGGCGCTCGAGCCCGGGGCTGGCTGGGATGCACCGGCGGCGCCGCCGCCGGCACTGCTCGCCCCGGACGGCGGCACCGCCTGGGACACCGTGGCCCTGCCGCACGCGCGCCCGCGCAGCCTGGCCGCGGCCGGCGACACGCCGGACGCGCCGCCCGACGTGGCCTGGTACCGCCTCGACCTGCCGGCGGGCACCGCCGGGCCGGGGCCGTTCTTCTACCTGCCGCGCTGGCAGACCATCGGCAGCATTGCCGTCTATGCCGACGACCGGCTGGTGTACCGCTCGCGCGGCAGCCGGGTCTGGAATGGCTTCAACCGTCCGCTGTGGCTGCCGCTGACCGAGGCGGCGCAGGGCCCCGCGCCGCGCACGGTGCTGGTGCGCATGGCCAGCCAGCGCGGCGTGGGCGGCGCGCTGTCCACCGCGTGGGTGGGCAGCGAGCACGCGCTGCAGGGACGCTACCGCCTGCGCGCCTGGCTGCAGTCCGACCTGGTGTCGATCGCCTCGGGCACCTTCCTGGCCATCGGCCTGTTCTCCTTCGCCGTGTGGTGCGTGCGGCGGCGCGAGACTCTCTACGCGCTGTTCTTCGCCAGCGCCGTGACCCATGCGCTGCGCACGCTGCACTTCACCATCGGCAACGAGCCGCCGCTGCTGCCCGACGCGCTCTTCGGCTGGGTGACGGTGAACTCGCTGGGCTGGTGGATGGCATGCGTCTGCCTGTTCGCCATGCGCGTGCACGGCCGCAAGCTGCCTGCGCTGGAGCGCGGGATCGTCGCCGTGGTGGTGGCCATGTCCCTGGCCACGCTGCCGGGCTGGGGCCTGCGGCTGGAAACCGTGCTGCCCGTGCTCTACCTGACCGACGTGGCGCTGGCCGTGACCGTGGCGCTGACAGGCATCTGGGCATCGCGGCGCGGCGGCACGCGCGCCGGGCTGGTGCTGTCCATCTGGTTCGCGCTCAGCGTGCCGGCCGGTGCCTACGACCTGCTGCTGGCCAGCTACCGCGTGCCCATCGAATCGGTCTACCTTGGGCCCTATGTGTCGATCGGCCTGTTCAGCATCTTCCTGGTGATCCTGTACCAGCGCTACGTCGGGGCGCTGCGCTCGGTGGAAACCGCCAACGCGCAGCTGGAGGTGCGCCTGGCCGGACGCGAGCGCGAGCTGGCCGCCAGCTACGCGCAGCTGCAGGCACTGGAGCGCCAGCGCACGCTCGACGCCGAACGGCAGCGCCTGATGCAGGAGATGCACGACGGCATCGGCTCGTCGCTCATCAGCGCGCTGCGCATGACCGAGCGCGGCCGGCTGCAGGAGGCCGACATGGCGCGCGTGCTCAGGGAATGCATCGACGACCTGAAGCTCTCCATCGACTCGCTGGAGCACCAGGGCACCGACCTGCTGAGCGTGCTGGCGGCCCTGCGCTTCAGGCTGGCGCCGCGCCTGGAAGCCGCCGGGCTGGCACTGCGCTGGCGCGTGGTGGACGTGCCGCCCCTGGCATGGCTGGACCCGCAGAGCGCGCTGCACATCCTGCGCATCCTGCAGGAGGTGCTGGCCAACCTCCTCAAGCACAGCGGCGCGCACGGCATAGAGATCGCCACGGGCAGCACGGCGGACGGCAGCGTGCTGGTCTGGGTGCGCGACGACGGCACGCCGCACCGACCGGACGGCCACGCCCCGGCCGGGCACGGCAAGGGCCTGGCCAACGTGCGCAGCCGCGCCCAGGCCCTGGGGGCGCGCTGCAGCTGGAGCGTGGAAGAAGGCGGCAACCTGTTCGAGCTGCGCCTGCCCGCGCAGGGCGCCACCCAGCCTGGCTGAGCGGGCGGCGGGCGGCGGGCGGCAAGCCATGAATCTTGCAAAAAAACGTCGCCAGCCCAAGTTATGCCTTGGCTACCAGCTACATATTCAATAGCAAAACCTGGTCCATGCCGCTACCGGCGGCGCGTGATACCTTGCCGCCATGCCATGCCGCCGAGCAGCAGCGCCAGCAGCATCAGGCCCCATTGCGAGAGCGTCGGGATGGCCGTCATGGCCCCCGGCGCGGGCAGCAGCAGCGGGACGAACGGGTCGGTGATGGTGCCGGGCGTGGTGGTGTCGCTGTCGCCCTCGCCGTCGTCCGTCACCGTGTAAGTCACCGTCTGGCTGTTGTTGCTCAGTTGCAGGCTGGTGGGCGTGAACCAGCTGGCTGCGGCCCCCGCGCCGGGCGGGCCGTACTTCTGCAAGCTCAGCCCGCCCAGGCTTTGCGGGTAGGTGACGCTGACGCTGAGCGTGGCCCCCGCGCAGCCGGTGGCGGTAAAGCGCAGCACGCCCAGCGGAGCGCTGGCACCTGCGGGGGCTCCGGGCGGAACGGTGTTGTCGATGGTCAAGGCCCCCAGCGTGCAGCCCGGAGGCCCGCCGCCGATCACCACGCTGGCATTGCCGCCATTGCCCGGCAGCGGCACGCTGGGGGCACCCAGCGCCTGCGGCGTGGCCTGCACCGGGGCCGATGCATCGCCTGGGCCCACGGTATTGCTGGCCTGCACGGCAAAGGCGTAGGTCGTTCCATTGGCCAGGTTGCCCACGGTGCAGGTCATGGCCGCCGGCGTGGCCGTGCAGCTGCCCAGCGCAGCCGCGCCCTGCACGTAGGGAGCTGCATAGGCCGTGGCGGTGTAGCCCGCCACGGCACTGCCGCCATCGTCGGCGGGGGCCGCCCAGCCCAAGCGCACAGCCCCGTCGCCCGGGGTGGCGCTGACGCCGCCGGGCGCGCCCGGCGCTTGCGCCGCCCTGGCGAACAGCGGGGCCGAAGGAATGCCGTTGACCACCGCGCGCAGCGCATACCAGCCCGCCGGCAACGGCGTGGGCAGCGGCTGCGAGCTGTAGCTGGCGTCAGTGGAACTGGCCGGCGCCAGCCAGGAGGTGGCGGCGTTGTCCAGGCGCTGCAACTGCAGCAGCGGCAGGTTGTGGGCCTCGCCGCGCGTGCCGCCGCCGGCCTCGCTGTCACCGTGCAGCAGCGTGCCGGTGATGGCGAGGGCGATGCCCGGTTGCAGCACCGGGCTGGCCAGGCTGGTCAGGACGGGCGCGCGGCTGGGGGGCACGCCCTGGTCTTCCTGGTAAAGCTCTGCGCTGGCAAGGGAGCTACTGCTGCCGAATCCTCCGGCGACCAGTACCTTGCCGCTGGGCAGCAGCGTGGCGCTGTGGAGCAGGCGCGCCGTGCCCATGGCGCCCGCAGGGCTCCAGCCATTGGTGCCCGGGTCGTACAGCTCGGCGCCGGCGAGGGTGAGGGCGCTGCTGCCGATGCCGCCAGCGGCCAGCACCTTGCCGCTGGGCAGCAACGTGGCGCTGTGGTAGTAACGCGCTGCGCCCAAAGTGCCCGCAGGGCTCCAGCTAGCGGAGCCCGGGTTGTACAGCTCGGCACTGGCGAGGGCGCCGCTGCTGCCGAATCCGCCGGCGATCAGCAGCGTGCCACCGGGCAGCAGCGTGGCGCTATGGAGCTGGCGCGGCGTGCTCAGGGCGCCCGCAGGGCTCCAGGTGTTGGTGCCTGGGTCGTACAGCTCGGCGCTGGCAAGGAGGGCGCCGCCGCCGAATCCCCCGGCGACCAACACCTTGCCGCTGAGCAGCAGCGTGGCGCTGTGGTCGTAGCGCGCCGTAGCCAAGGTGCCCGCAGCACTCCAGCTATTGGTGCCCGGGTCGTACAGCTCGGCACTGGCAAGGGGACCGCTGCTGCCGAATCCACCCACGACCAGCACCTTGCCGTTGGGCAGCAGCGTGGCGCTGTGGAAGTAGCGCGCCGTGCCCAGAGCACCCGCAGCGCTCCAGGTACTGCTGCCCGGGTCATACAGCTCGGCACTGGCGAGAGCGTCGCTGCTGCCGAATCCACCGGCGACCAGTACCTTGCCGCTGGGCAGCAGCGTGGCGCTGTGGTACTGGCGCGCCGCGCCCAGGGCGCCCACAACACTCCAGATACTGCTGCCCGGGTCATACAGCTCGGCACTGGCGAGGGTGTCGCTGCTGCCGAATCCACCGGCGACCAGTACCTTGCCGCTGGGCAGCAGCGTGGCACTGTGGAGCCGGCGCACCGTGCCCAGGGCGCCCGCAACGCTCCAGCTACTGCTGCCCGGGTCATACAGCTCGGCGCTGGCGAGGGCAGCGCTGCTGTCATATCCACCCGCGAGCAGCACTTTGCCGCTAGGCAGCAGCGTGGCGCTATGCCGGTAGCGCGCCGTGCCCAGGGTACCTGCGGCACTCCAGGTATTGGTGCCCGGGTCGTACAGCTCGGTGCTGGCGAGAGCCGTGGCGGCGCTGCCAGCTCCTCCCGCGACCAGCACCTTGCCGTTGGGCAGCAGCGTGGCGCTGTGGCTTGAGCGCACCGTGCCCATGGCGCCCGCAGGGCTCCAGCTATGGGTGCCCGGGTCGTACAGCTCGGCGCTGGCGAGGGGGCTGTTGCCATCTCCCCCCGCGACCAGCACCTTGCCGCCGGGCAGCAGCGTGGCGCTGTGGCTTGAGCGCACCGTGCCCATGGCGCCCGCAGGGCTCCAGCTATGGGTGCCCGGGTCATACAGCTCGGCGCTGGCGAGGTAGCCGCCGCTGCCGAATCCGCCAGCGACCAGCACCTTGCCGCTGGGCAGCAACGTGGCGCTGTGCAAGTAGCGCGCCGTGCCAAGAGCACCCGCAGGGCCCCAGCTATGGGTGGCCGGGTCATACAGCTCGGCGCTGGCGAGGGCGGCCCCGCCGCTGAATCCGCCCGCCACCAGCACCTTGCCGTTGGGCAGCAGCGTGGCGCTGTGCAAGTGGCGCGCCGTGCCCAGGGCACCCGCAGGGCTCCAGCTATTGGTGCCCGGGTCGTACAGCTCGGCGCTGGCGAGGTAGCCGCCGCTGCCGAATCCGCCAGCGACCAGCACCTTGCCGCTGGGCAGCAGCGTGGCGCTGTGGTTTGAGCGCGCCGCGCCTAGAGCACCCGCCGGGCTCCAGCTATTGGTGCGCGGGTCGTACAGCCCGGCGCTGGCGAGGTAGCCGCTGCTGTCGTTGTACCCACCCGCGACCAGCACCTTGCCGCTGGGCAGCAGCGTGGCGCTGTGGTAATGGCGCGCTGCGGCCATGTCGCTGGCCGCCGTCCAGGCGGGCTGCGCCAGCCCCGGCAGGCAGGCGACCAGCAGCAGGGCGGCCAGTAGGGCACGCAGCGCCCGCTGGCCAGCGGCGGTGATCCGGGCCAGGGTGGCGGGCAGCGGCGCTGCCGCTCGGCAAGCCGGCGCGGCAGGGGTGCGAGGGAAAGCGGGCATGGCGGGCGTCCTCCGGAATGGGGGCAGGTGCGACAGACCCGGAACAGGGCGTGGATGCGGGCGGCCCCTGGAAGGGCAATGCAGATCGCGAGGGGTCATGGCGCAAGCGTGATCGGGGAATGGGGCATGGGCGGCCGCGGGTGCGGCCCTGGGACGCGCAGCACGCCGCGATGTTAGTTTTTGCATCCCGTCCTGTATGTCCTCCAAACAGATGACAAGCACCGTCGGCACGCCCTATCGCCAAGGCCCCGCCCCCACGCCGCGCGGGGCGCTTGACTATCATGGTGGGTTGTCCCGCAAAAGCCCCGCCCTTGAACTCCTTCACCGACGACGCCCCACACCCGGCTGACGGCACGCCCGCCAGGGAAGGGGCCTACCTGGCCCGCGCGCTGCGCGAGCAGCGCATCAGCATCCGCGGGGCGCGCACCCACAACCTGAAGAACATCGACCTGGACATTCCACGGCATGCGCTGGTGGTGGTGACCGGGCTGTCGGGCTCGGGCAAGTCGAGTCTGGCGTTCGACACGCTGTATGCGGAGGGCCAGCGCCGCTACGTGGAGAGCCTGTCGACCTATGCGCGGCAGTTCCTGCAGTTGATGGACAAGCCCGACGTGGACGTGATCGAGGGCCTGTCGCCGGCCATCAGCATCGAGCAGAAGGCCACCAGCCACAACCCGCGCTCGACGGTGGGCACGGTGACCGAGATCCACGATTATCTGCGCCTGCTCTATGCCCGCGCGGGCACGCCCTACTGCCCGGAGCACGAGGTGCCGCTGCAGTCGCAGACGGTGTCGCAGATGGTGGACGCGGTGCTGGCGCTGCCGGCGGGCACGCGGCTGATGATCCTGTGCCCGGTGGCGCGCGAGCGCAAGGGCGAATTCGCCGAGCTGTTCGCGGGCATGCAGGCGCAGGGCTACGTGCGCTTCCGGGTGGACGGCCAGGTATTCGAGCACGAGCACCTGCCGGCGCTGAAGAAGACCGAGAAGCACGACATCGACGTGGTGATCGACCGCGTCAAGGTGCGCGCCGAAGCCGAGCCGCAGGCGCGCGCGGAGTTGCGCCAGCGCCTGGCCGAGAGCTTCGAGGCGGCGCTGCGCGTGGGCGGCGCCGAGAGCGCGGGCCGCGTGATCGCGCTGGAGATGGACGGCGGGGCCGAGCACCTGTTCAACGCGCGCTTTGCCTGCCCGGTGTGCGGCTGGTCGATTGCCGAGCTGGAGCCGCGCCTGTTCTCGTTCAACTCGCCCGCGGGCGCCTGCCCGTCCTGCGACGGCCTGGGGGTGCAGGAGGTGTTCGACCCGCAGCGGGTGGTGGCCTTCCCCTCGCTGAGCCTGGCCGCCGGCGCGGTCAAGGGTTGGGACCGGCGCAATGGCTTCTACTTTTCGATGCTGGAGGGCCTGGCGGCGCACTACGGCTTTGGCCTGGAGACGGCGTTCGAGGATCTCGCGCCGCACCTCCAGCAGGTGCTGCTGCATGGCTCGGGCACGGAGGAGATCAAGTTCAGCTACACGCTGGAGTCGGGCCCGCAGAGCGGCAAGCGGCTGAGCAAGAAGCACCCGTTCGAGGGGATCATCCCCAACATGCAGCGGCGCTACCGCGAGACCGATTCGAACGTGGTGCGCGAGGAGCTGGCGCGCTACCGCAGCACGCAGGCCTGCCCGGTGTGCCAGGGCGCGCGGCTGCGGGTGGAGGCGCGGCACGTGCGGGTGGGCGAGGGCGCACAGGGCCGCGCGATCCAGGAGGTCAGCCGCATGACGCTGCGCGACAGCCAGGCTTGGTTTGCCGCGCTGAAGATGTCCGGGGCCAAGGCCGAGATCGGCGGCAAGATCGTGCGCGAGATCGGGCTGCGGCTGCAGTTCCTCAACGACGTGGGCCTGAACTACCTGAGCCTGGAGCGCAGCGCCGAGACGCTCTCCGGCGGCGAGGCCCAGCGCATCCGCCTGGCGAGCCAGATCGGCTCGGGCCTGACCGGCGTGATGTACGTGCTGGACGAGCCGAGCATCGGCCTGCACCAGCGCGACAACGACCGCCTGATCGACACGCTCAAGCACCTGCGCGACCTGGGCAACAGCGTGATCGTGGTGGAGCATGACGAGGACATGATCCGCGCGGCCGACCACGTGATCGACATGGGCCCGGGCGCGGGCGTGCACGGCGGGCGGGTGATGGCGCAGGGCACGTGCGCCGAGGTGCAGGCCAATCCCGCCTCGCTCACCGGCCAGTACCTGGCCGGGGCGAAGAAGATCGCCGTGCCGGCGCGCCGCACGCCCTGGCTGCCAGTGCTGCGCGAGGCGGCCCGGCCCGAGGCCAAGGCCTCGAAGAAAACCGGCAGGCCCAGCGCCGCGGCCGTGGCCTGGGCCGAGCGCCAGGCCGCGCACCGGGCCACGCAGGGCGCGCTGCAGGCGCTGCGCGTGGTCAACGCCACCGGCCACAACCTGCGCGGCGTGACGGTCGAGTTCCCGGTGGGGCTGCTGACCTGCGTCACCGGCGTGTCGGGCTCGGGCAAGAGCACGCTGGTCAACGACACGCTCTATGCCGCGGTGGCGCGCCAGCTCTACCGCGCGCACGACGAGCCGGCGCCGCACGAGGCGATCGAGGGCATCGAGCACTTCGACAAGGTGATCAACGTCGACCAGAGCCCCATCGGCCGCACGCCGCGCAGCAACCCAGCCACCTACACCGGCCTGTTCACGCCGATCCGCGAGCTGATGGCCGAGACCAATGTGGCCAAGGAGCGCGGCTACGGCCCGGGCCGCTTCAGCTTCAACGTGGCCGGCGGGCGCTGCGAGGCCTGCCAGGGCGACGGCATGGTGAAGGTGGAGATGCACTTCCTGCCCGACGTGTACGTGCCCTGCGACGTGTGCCACGGCCAGCGCTACAACCGCGAGACGCTGGAGGTGCAGTGGAAGGGCCGCAACATCGCCCAGATCCTGGAGATGACGGTGGAGGCGGCGCATGACTTCCTGCAGCCGGTGCCCACCATCGCGCGCAAGCTGCAGACGCTGCTGGACGTGGGCCTGTCCTACATCCAGCTCGGGCAGGCGGCGACCACGCTCTCGGGCGGCGAGGCGCAGCGGGTCAAGCTGGCGCTGGAGCTGTCCAAGCGCGACACCGGCCGCACGCTCTACATCCTGGACGAGCCCACCACCGGCCTGCACTTCGCCGACATCGACCTGCTGCTCAAGGTGCTGCACCAGTTGCGCGACGCGGGCAACACCATCGTCGTGATCGAGCACAACCTGGACGTGATCAAGACCGCCGACTGGGTCATCGACATGGGCCCCGAGGGCGGCGCCGGCGGCGGCACCGTGGTGGGCCAGGGCACGCCCGAGCAGATCGCGGCGAACCCGGCCAGCCATACCGGGCGCTATCTGCGGCGCCTGCTTTGATCATTCAAAAATCATAGCATGCAGCCCAGACGCTGTCTGGGCTACAGGCCGATTTGGCTCATATTTTCCGCAGATTGTCCGCCGCAATGGCGCGAAAGCCCTCGGAGATGCGCGCGTCCGCCGCCGCCGCCTGCCAGAACGCCGCGGCCAGCTCCCGCGCCCGCTCCCACACCGGCAGCGTGGCGGCGCTGGGCTGCAGGCCGCGCGCGGCGAAGTCGCGCGGCACCAGTTCGCCGCCCACCGGCGCGTAGAGCATGGGCAGCATGTCGTAGGTGGGGGACAGGGCCCAGTCGTCGTCGTGCAGCAGCAGCGAGATGTTGCCGTAGTGCCGGTCGGTGTTGGCGATGAGGATGCCGTAGGCCTCCAGCAGGCACAGGTGCGCGGCGTCGGCCGGGGTGAGCAGGCCGCGCGCCTCCATGCGGCCGGCGGTGGCGGCCCAGTTGTCCATCTCGCCCACGTATTCGGCGTCATAGACCAGCAGCGAGACCATGCCGATGCGGCCCTGCGCGGTGCGGTCGAAGCGCTCGGCCTGCAGGAACACGCGGCCGGCGCCGCTGCTGATCTGCGTGCGCGCGGCGGGCAGCCCGGCCTCGGCCAAGGTCTGCAGCGCCAGGTGCTCGCACACCAGCAGGTCGCGCAGGCGCTGCTCGACCGGGCTCGGGCCCGCGGGCGAGAACTTCACGATCACCGGGCGGCCCTCGACGATGGTGCAGAACTTGGGCTGCTCGCCGCCGGCCGAGGAGCCCGACAGCGTGCCCTGCATGGCCCGCTCGGCCAGACGCGGGTAGTCGGCGGCGGAGGCCACGCGCGAGGCGCGCGCGGGCAGCGTCTGGAAGCGCTGGAACGCGGCCTCGCCCACCACCAGATTGCCCGGCAGATCGTCGCCGAACAGCGCCAGGGCGCGCAGCACGTCGTCGTCGCTCCAGTGGCGCGGGTCGGCGCCCAGTTGCAGCTCGGGGTGCGCATGGGCGAAGGTGCGGCCCATGAAGCCCTGCGGCCGCATGTCGTTCAGGAACCAGGGCAGGCCGTCGTGGCGCTGGCTCAGGCCATCGGCCTCGTCGACCCAGATGCCGCCCCCCTGCAGCGGCACCATGCGCGCAAACGGGCTGGCGCGGCCGTGGGCGTCTATGCGCATCACCGGCACCTCGCGCCCCACGCCGGCGATGCTGCGCGGCAGCAGGTAGCGCCGCGAGCGCGCCGCGCCGGCCTTCAGCACCTCGCCCGAGCGCAGCAGCGGCGCCAGCGCGCGCGACACCGTGGGCTGGCTCACGCCCAGCAGCTCCTGCAGCTCGGCGCTGGAGAGCACGCCGCCGCTGCGGCGCAGGGCCTGCAGCAGCCGGGGGGCCAGGGCGGGAGGGGTCATGGAATGGATACCTGAATGGATATTTCCCTTGAAAATACCATCGAATCAATGGTTTACGAGCGAAACCGAATGGATACTGCGGAAATTAGGCCGCCGGGCTCTCCCGCGCTGGCGGGCCCGATCGCGCCCAAGCGAAAATGGCGGCTTTTGCCCCTGAAAGCCGCGCCGCCATGAAAATCACCAAGGACACCGCCGTCACCCTCCGCTTCAAGGTACTGGACGCCCAGGGCCGGCTGATCGAGCAAAGCTCGGAGCCCAGCGTCTACCTGCACGGCGGCTACCAGAACACGCTGCCCAAGATCGAGGAAGCGCTCGAAGGCAAGGAAGCCGGTTACAGCGTCACGCTGGCGCTGGAGCCCGAGGACACCTTCGGCCTGCGCGACGAGTCGCTGGTGCGCGTGATCCCCAAGAGCGAATTCCCGCCCGGCGTGAAGGTCGGCGGCCAGTTGCAGGGCGTGACCGACCGCGGCGAGCCGCACGTCTTCCACGTGATGAAGATCAAGGGCCCCGAGGTGCACCTGGACGGCAACCACCCGCTAGCCGGCAAGTCGCTGCGCTTCGGCATCACGGTGCTCGGTGTGCGCGCCGCCTCCGCCGAGGAAATCGCCCACGGCCACGTGCATGGCGAGCACGGCCATCATCACTGAATGCATCCCCCAGGCTGCGCGCTACGCGCTTCGCCAACCCCCTTCTGCTGCGCGAAGGGGGCACCGCCAGCGGCCTGGCAAAGCCAGTTCCGCGGCGGTTTTCGCCTGGCCTGCTCCGCGGCCATTTGTGTGCTGCATTTTTTATAGCTACATGCCCAGGCTGACAGGGCAATCGCATCTAAATCCAAGCGAAACTAAAGCGCTGAAACAACCCTGCTAGCGCAGCCCCGATGAACCTACTGCACCACCTGCAGAGCATCTCCGACCCCCGAAGCCACCGCACGCGTCGCCACGACCTGCAGGCCATCCTGGCCGTAGCGCTGTGCGCCACCCTCGCCGGGGC
>NZ_JAELTO010000095.1 GCF_016428875.1 Xylophilus sp. ASV27 | reverse complement strand
AGTTGTCTGCCCCGGCGAGGGTGGCGCACAGCGCTACGGCCAGGATGGCCTGCAGGTCGTGGCGACGCGTGCGGTGGCTTCGGGGGTCGGAGATGCTCTGCAGGTGGTGCAGTAGGTTCATCGGGGCAGCGCTAGGAGGGTTGTTTCAGCGCTTTAGTTTCGCTTGGATTTAGATGCGATTGCCCTGGCCCGGCATGCCGCGCGGGGTTTGTTTTATGGCGAGGATTTGCAACGCCGCAGACCGCCCACGGAAGGAATGCGCGACACGCGAGGGGCCTGTTCAGCGTTGCCTTTTGTGCTCATTTGCCGCCGAAGCCGCGCGCCAGGAACACCGCCGCCAGCGGGATCAGCGCGATCAGGTGCGCCTGCGCCATCACCAGCCGCCGCGTGGCCTTGACCTCGCTCTGGTCGGGCAGGGCGCCGCCGGCCCTCTGCGCCCTGGCCCAGCGGCGGAAGGTGAGCGTGGGCTTGATCGAGATCAGCGCGACCACCACGAACATCCCCACCTTGGCATGCAGCAGCCAGTTGGTGCCGTAGAACACCGGCCCCCGCACCCCCCAGACGATGCGCGCCAGGCCGGTGGCCAGCACCAGCAGCGCCGCGATGCCGTAGATCAAGTGGACCCGGGCCAGGCGCGCCACCACCTTGGCATTGAGCCACTCGGCGCGGCACAGCGCGGCCTCGCTGGCGATGAAGACCACCATCGTGAAGATGGCAAGCAGGTGCAGGTAGGCAAGTACGGATTCGAGGACCATGGTCGGCTTTCGCAGGCTTGCACGCTCGGAACGGCGCGGTTGCGCGCATTGTGCAAGAGCCGCGTCAGCCCGTGGCCTCCCGCAGATGCTCCCGCGTCACCTCGGCCGGCCGCTGCACGCCGAGCAGGGCCATGTTGCGCCGGATTTCCGCCGCCAGGATGCCGATGGCGTGCCGCACGCCGGCCTCGCCCGCGACGGCGCCGGCGTAGTTGAACGGGCGGCCGACGAAGACGAACTTCGCGCCCAGCGCCAGCGCCATCAGCACGTCGCTGCCACGGCGGAAACCACCGTCGATCATGACCGGGTAGTCCGGCCCCAGCGCCGCCACCACGTCCGGCAGCATGCGCAGGGCGGGCGCCGCGCCGTCGAGCTGCCGCCCGCCGTGGTTGGACAGGATGACGCCGTCGGCGCCGTGGTCCCGCGCCTTGCGCGCATCCTCGGGGTGCAGCACGCCCTTGAGCACCAGCGCGCCCTTCCAGCGGCGGCGCATCAACGCCAGGTGCGACCAGTCCAGGTGATCGCGCGCGCCGAAGTCGCGCAGCGCCTGCGACGACAGCATGGGCGCGCCGCGCGTGGCCTGCGAGTTCTCGAAGTGCGGCATGCCGTGGCGCAGCAGCGTGCGCAGCGCCGTACCCCAGAGCCAGCGCGGGTGCGTGATGCCGTCCCAGGCCAGGCGCAGGCTCGGCCGCAGCGGCGAGGAAAAGCCCGCGCGCAGATTGTTCTCGCGGTTGCCCGAGACCGGCAGGTCCACCGTCACCACCAGCGTGCGAAAGCCCGCGCGCGCGACGCGCTCGAGCAGCGCCTCGATGCGCTCGGGCTCGCCCGGCACATAGGCCTGGAACCAGGCGTCGGGGTTGGCCGCAGCCACCTCTTCCATGCGGATCAGCGAGGAGCCGCTCATGAGCATCGGAATGTTGGCGGCGGCCGCCGCGCGCGCCTGCACCAGGTCGCCGCGGTAGGCCGACAGCGCGCTGATGCCCATCGGCGCGATGCCGAACGGCGCCGCGTACTCGCGCCCCAGCAGCGCGGTGGCCAGGCTGCGGCGCGAGGTGTCGGCCAGCACGCGCGGCACCCAGTCGTACTGCGTGAACGCGCTGCGGTTGGCATGCAGCGCGCGGTTGGTCTCGCAGCCGCCCGAGACGTAGGCGAAGACCGAGCGCGGCAGCAATCGGCGCGCGGCGTCCTCGAAGTCGTCGAGCGACAGCATGCCGCGCAGGCGGCGCGGCAGCGGGGCGGCGCCGCGCACCGGGGGCGCGGTGGTGCAGGGCGTGGCAAGGGTGTCGAGGCTGATCGGTGTCTGCATGGTGCGGGCGCTTGGAGAGGCAACGCTGTCGATGCTAGGGCCTGGGCTGCGGCGCATGGGCGATGATTCGTCGTCCCACACACGAGGATTTCTCATGAAACTGCAGTCCCTGGCCACCCTGGCCGCGGTGCTCGAGTACGGCAGCTTCGCCGCCGCGGCCGAGCAGGTGCACATCACGCCGAGCGCGGTCAGCCTGCAGATGAAGCAGCTCGAGGGCTACTTCGGCCGGCCGCTGTTCGACCGCTCGGGCCGGCAGGTGCGGCCCACGGCCTTTGCGCGCGAGCTGTCGCGCACGGTGGGCCGGGCGCTGTCCGAGATCGAGGCGCTGCGCGAGACGAGCGAGCAGGCGCCGGCCGGCACGGTACGCCTGGGCGTGACCGAATCGGCGCTGACCACGCTGCTGCCGCCGGCCTTCGCCGACCTGCAGCAAGGCGCGCCGCAGGTGCAGCTGCAGATCCAGCGCGGCATGACCCCTTCGCTGCTGCACGACGTGCGTGCCGGCCGGCTCGATGCGGCGGTGCTGATCCGCCCGCCCTCGGGCGGCTCCAGCCGCATGCGCTGGACGCCGCTGCTGGACGAGTCGTTCGTGCTGGTGGTACCGGCCGGCCTGCCGGGCCAGCGCGTCGACGCGCTGCTGCGCACGCAGCCCTGGATCCGGCTGGACCGGGCGCTGGTGGCAGGCCGCCTGGCGGCGCGCTATGTGGATGCGCGGGTGCCGCAGCGCGCCGCGCTGGTGGACGTGCCGAGCGTGGATGCCATCGTGGCGATGGTGGCCGCAGGACTGGGCGTCTCGGTGCTGCCGCAACTGCGGCCGGAACTGCTCGCCACCTATGCCGTGCGCGAGATCGGCCTGGGCCGCGATGCACCGGTGCGGCAGATGGTGATGGTGCGGCGTGCCGCCGATGCCGGCAGCCGGCGCATCGATGCGGTGGAGCAGGCGTTGGTGGGCGCGGCCCGGCAGGTGGCCAGGACCATCAAGGCCCCTCCCTTTCAAGGTCTTTCGAGCCAGGAGGCGGTTGCGCAAAACTGAACAAGGCGATGTGCCCCGAAGATTGGGGCAGCAAGGAGACCAGAAATACCGCCATGGCGGCAGACAGCGGGAAGGATCAGGCCGCCGGGCCAGCCGTAATTACCGCCGCGGGCGCGTCGCTGGCCGCGGGGGCCGGCAGCGGCCGGCCGTTCAGGGCCGCATCCAGGCGGCTGCGGTCCAGGGCGTTTTCCCAGCGGGACACCACCACGGTCGCGACGGCATTGCCGATGAAGTTGGTCAGCGAGCGGCATTCGCTCATGAAGCGGTCCACGCCCAGGATCAGGGCCATGCCGGCCACGGGCACCTCGGGCACCACGGCCAGGGTGGCGGCCAGGGTGATGAAGCCGGCACCGGTCACGCCGGCCGCGCCCTTGGAGCTGAGCATCGCCACCAGCAGCAGCGCGATCTGGTGGCCCAGGGTCAGCTCGGTGTTGGTGGCCTGGGCGATGAAGAGGGCCGCCAGCGTCATGTAGATGTTGGTGCCGTCCAGGTTGAACGAGTAGCCCGTGGGCACCACCAGCCCCACCACCGACTTGCTGCAGCCGGCCTTCTCCATCTTTTCCATCAGCGACGGCAGCGCCGATTCGGACGACGACGTGCCCAGCACCAGCAGCAGCTCGGCCTTGAGGTAGCGGCACAGCTTGAGCACGGAGAAGCCGCACAGGCGCGCCACGAGGCCCAGCACCACCACCACGAACAGCAACGAGGTGACGTAGAACGAACCCACCAGCCAGGCCAGGTTCACCAGCGAGCCCAGGCCGAACTTGCCGATGGTGAAGGCGATGGCGCCGAAGGCACCGATGGGAGCGGCCTTCATGACGATATGCACCAGCTTGAACACGGGCGCCGTCAGAGCTTCCAGCAAGTTGAGCACCGGCTTGCCGGCCTTGCCCGCCAGCGCCAGCGAAACGCCGAAGAGCACCGCCACCAGCAGCACCTGCAGGATGTTGTCGCCCACGAAGGGGCTGACCAGCGTCTTGGGAATGATGTCCATGACGAAGCCCGTCAGCGTCATTTCATGGGACTTGGCCACGTAGGACTTCACGGCGGTCTGGTCCAGGTCGGCCGGGTTTATGTTCATGCCGGCGCCCGGCTGAACCACGTTGGCCACCATCAAGCCGACCACCAGGGCCAGCGTGGAGAAGCACAGGAAGTAGGCCATGGCCTTGCCGAAAACCCGGCCGACGCTGCTCAACTGCGTCATGCCGGCGATGCCGGTGACGATGGTCAGGAAGATCACCGGGGCGATGATCATCTTCACGAGCTTGATGAAGCCGTCGCCCAGCGGCTTCAGCGCCTCGCCATAGGCGGGCTCGAAATGGCCCAGCAGGACGCCCAGGATGATGGCGACGACCACCTGGAAGTACAGCTGGCGGTAAAACGGCAGGGGCAGGCGCGCGTGATGGCTGTCTGCCGTTGGAATGGCGTGCATGGGACTGGCTCCGGTATCTGAGGACCACACCACCTGGGTGCATCGAGGGAGCCGGTTGTACCGTCGCAGGCATTGGAAGCCGATAACCCATTGGTATTAGGCTGCCGGCCGTCCCTGAGGGGCGGGAGCACCAACCTAGGGAAAGTACCTAGCCCCGACTTGGGGCAGGCTGGCTTGGAAGTGCCCGTTGCGGCGCTCGGGGACAATCGATGCCGTGCCCCTCTTCACGCCCCGCCACCGCCTTGCCTGGACGCTGCTCGTGCTCCTGGGGGGCATGGCCGGCAGCATGTTCCTGGCCGGCCAGCTGGCCTGGCATCGCTCGCTGAGCGAGGAGAGCGACAACGTGCGGCGCCAGCTGACGCTGTACGGCCAGACCCTGAGACAGCGCATCGACCGCTACCGCACGCTGCCCGAGGTGCTGGCCCTGGACGACCAGTTGCGCGACGCCTTGGGCCACCCCCTGCGGCTCGAGGAAATCGCCCGCCTCAACCGCAAGCTGGAGCAGGCCAACGGGGCGAGCCAGTCCTCCACCCTGACGCTGATCGACCGCCATGGCCAGGCCCTGGCCGCGAGCAACTGGCGCGCCGCCAACAGCAACGTGGGGGTCGACTACAGCTTCCGCCCCTACGTCCAGCAGGCGCTGGCCCATGGCAGCGGCAGCTTCTACGGCATCGGCGTGACCACGGGCGAGCCGGGCTACTTCCTGTCCCAGGCCATCCGCGACGACAGCGGCCGCACGCAGGGCGTGGTGGTCATCAAGATCGCGCTGCAGGAACTCGAGCGCGAATGGCTGCAGACGCCGGACATCGTCCTCACCTCGGACGAGCACGGCGTCGTCTTCCTGGCGAGCCAGGATGCCTGGCGCTACCGGCTGCTGCAGCCGCTGGACGACGAGGAACGCCGGGAGCTGAACGCCACGCGCCAGTACGCCGACCAGCCCTTGCGGCCGCTGGATTTCCGCGTGGAAGACCGCATGGACAACGGCGGCACGCTGGCGCGCATGCAGGCGCCGCCCTTGCCGGGCCGCGTGCTCTGGCATACGCAGCCGCTACCCGGCACCCCGTGGAAGCTGCACCTTGTGCACGAGACTCTCGGCAGCCTCGCCGACAGCCGCTTGGCCGCCGCGGCCGGCGCCGGCGGCTGGCTCGCGCTGGGCCTGCTCGTGCTGTTCGCACGGCAGCGCCAACGCCTGGCGGCGCTGCGCCAGCGCAGCCGCCTGGAACTGGAAAGCGTGCTGCAGCAGCACGCCCAGGAGCTGCGCACCGCGCAGGACGGCATCGTGCAGGCCGCCAAGCAGGCCGACACCGGCCTCTCCCGCAGCCTCGAGCACCTGCCCCAGGGGGTGGTCATCGTCGATGCCGAGCTGAAGCTGGTGGCCTGGAACTCGCGCTATGTGCAGCTGTTCCGCTACCCGGCCTACCTGATGCGCGTGGGCCAACCCATCGAGGCCCTGTTGCGCCACAACGCCCGCCGGGGCCTGCTGGGCCCGCGGCCCGCGGACGAGGCAGTCGGCCGGCGCCTGGAGCATCTGCGCAAGGGCACGCCCCATCTGCACGAGAGCGCCAAGGACGACGGCACGGTGCTGGAGATTCGCGGCAACCCGCTGCCCGATGGCGGCTTCGTCACCAGCTACGCCGACATCACCAGCTACAAGAACACCGCGCGCGAACTGCGCTCGCTCGCTGACGCGCTGGAGCGGCGCGTGGCCGACCGCACGCGCGATCTGGCGCAGGCCAAGCGGGAGGCCGAGCAGGCCAATCGCTATAAAACCCGCTTCATCGCCGCCGCCGTGCACGACCTGCTGCAGCCGCTGAACGCGGCGCGCATGTTCACCTCGCTGCTGCGCAGCCACCTGCGCGCCGATGCCGACCGGCATGCGGTGGACAGCATCGACGGCGCCCTGGCGGCGCAGGACGCCATCCTCAACAGCCTGCTGGACATCGCCCGCATGGAGTCGGGCCAGATGGAAGTGCATATGCGCGCCGTGGCGCTGGGACCCATGCTGCAGGTGCTGCGGCACAACTTCGGCATCCTGGCGGAGAGCCGCGGCCTGCAGCTGTCGTGCGTGGACACGCGCTGCGCGGTGCGCACGGACGAGACCCTGCTGCGGCGCATCCTGCAGAACTTCCTGTCCAACGCCATCCGCTACAGCCACCGGGGACGCATCGTCATCGGCTGCCGGCGTGACGGCGACCACGTGCGCATCGAGGTGCACGACCAGGGCCCGGGCATCCCGCAAGCGCTGCAGCGCGAGATCTTCGAGGAGTTCCGCCGGCTCGACGAAGGGCGCGACGGCGACCGCGGCGCCGGCCTGGGGCTTGCCATCGTCGAGCGCCTGGGCCGGCTGCTGGGCCACGAGATCGGCGTGCGATCCCAACTGGGCCGCGGCAGCGTGTTCTGGGTGCGCGTGCCGCTGGGCGATCCGGCCGCCGTGCCGCAGATCGGCCCGCCGCCCCATGCGAGCGAGCAGGCGGACGACGCGCCGCTGCATGGCGGCAACGCCTGGGTGATCGAGGACGACGGCCAGACCTGCGCCGCCACCCAGGCCCTGCTGCAACGCTGGGGCTGCCAGGTGCCGTTCGCCGGAGGCGCCCCGGAGGCCCTGGCACAGGCGCAGCCCGGGCAGGCGCCCCAGCTCGTGCTGCTGGACGTGCGCCTGGGCAGCCACCACGGCCCCGATGTCTACGCCGAACTGTGCCGGCGCTGGGGCAAGGCCCCGGCGGTGATCCTGGTCACGGCGGAACGCGATGCCACGCTGCGCCGCCATGCGGCGGAACAGGGCTGGGCCTTCCTGGCCAAGCCCGTGCGCCCCCCGGCACTGCGGGCGCTGATGAGCCAGACCCTGCTGCGCCTGCGCGAAAGCGCGCGGCACTGAGCGCCACGAAGGCAGTCAGGGCCCGCTCTCGGGCTCCAGGCTCCTGACCAGGACCGCCGCCTGGGTGCGGCTGTAGCACTCCAGCTTCTTGAGGATGGCCGTGACATGCACCTTGACGGTGTTCTCGGCCAGATTCAGCTCGTGGGCGATCTGCTTGTTCAACAGGCCATCGGCCAGGCACAGCAGCACGCGGAACTGCTGCGGCGTCAGTTGCGCCAGGCGGGCCGCCAGCTCGGCATCGGCTTCGGACCGCTCGGCCGCCATCGGGGGGAACCAGCCGCCGCCGTCCAGCACGGCGGCGATGGCTTCGCCCATGGCCTCGGCCGGCGCCGACTTCGGGATGAAGCCGGCCGCCCCGAACTGCTGGGCGCGGCGGATCACGCGCGGATGGTCATTGGACGAGATCACCACCACCGGCAGCTGCGGGTATTCGCCCCGCACATGCAGCAGGGCGGAAAAGCCCCGCGTGCCCGGCATGCTCAGGTCCAGCAGCACCAGCTCCACCTCGGGGTGCTCCTGCAACGCCGCGCCCAAGGTGGCCGCGCTGGCCGCCTCCAGCGTGCGGAACTGCGGCAGGCGCTCGTGCAGCACGTGCAGCACGGCCGCCCGGAACAGCGGGTGGTCATCGGCAATCAGCAGCGTGGGCACGGACATGGCCCGCAGTCTGCCACGAGGGCCCTGGCGCACTGCGCCATGCGACGGCCCGGGCTATCAGGCAGCGCGGTCCCGGCGCCAGAATTCGGGCTGCGCATAGTGCTGGCGCAGCCAGTCGATCCACAGCCGCACGCGCAGGGGCAGGTGCTTGCGCTGCGGAAACACCACGTAGATGCCGTTGGGCGGTGCGGCGAAATCCTCCAGCACCGCCACCAGGCGGCCCGCGGCAATCTCGGCCTCCACCTCCCAGGTGCTGCGCCAGGCAATGCCACGGCCCCCGAGGCACCAGTCGTGCAGCACCTGCCCGTCCGAGCAGTCGAGCGGGCCGGCGGGCTTGACGTGCACCACCTCGCCCGCGCCGCCTTCGGCCGGCAGGCGGAAGGCCCAGCCGCGCGTCTGCGAGGCGTCGCTCGACAGGATGAGGCAGTCGTGCTGCGCCAGTTCCGACGGGTGGCGCGGCGTGCCACGGCGCGCCAGATAGTCCGGCGTGGCCACGCACAGCCGCCGGTTGTCCGCGATGCGCGCGCTGACCAGCGCCGAGTCGGGCAGGTCGCCAACCCGCACGGCGCAGTCGAAACCCTCGCCCGCCAGGTCCACCACGCGGTCGCTCAGATTCAGGGAGATCGTCACCTCGGGATGGACATCCCGGAAAAGCGGCACCAGCGGCGCTACGTGGCGCCGGCCAAAGCCCGCCGGCGCGGTGATGCGCAGGTGGCCATGCGCCTTGAGGCCGCCGGCGCTGACCGCCGCCTCGGCATTGGCCAGATCGGCCAGCACGCGCTGGGAGTCCTCCAGGAAGGCGCTGCCCTCGTGCGTGAGCGTGATGCGGCGCGTGGTGCGCACCAGCAGTTTGACGCCCAGCTGCGCCTCCAGCGCGTCGATGCGGCGGCCGATGATGGCCGGCGCCACGCCCTCGGCCTGCGCGGCGGCCGTGAGCGTGCCGCGGCTGGCGACCGAGACGAAGGTTTCCAGCGCCTTGAGCTTGTCCATGGACGGCGATTATCGCGTCCCGACGCTCAATTGCAGCCCAAAAAGTCATGAATAAATCCACAGCGGGGCGCTTAATACTGACGGTGAGATGCAATACAGTTGCCACACCCTCCCACATTCATCCGAGACGCCTCACCATGACCGCACGCACCACCGTTCACGGCCTTCAGGTCGCCACCGTCCTCCACCGCTTCATCGAAGAGCAGGTGCTGCCCGGCACCGGCGTGGCCAGCGAGGTCTTCTGGAAGGGCTTCGACGCCATCGTCCATGAGCTGGCGCCGAAGAACGCCGCGCTGCTGGCCGAGCGCGACCGGCTGCAGACCGCGCTGGACGGCTGGCACAAGGCCCACCCGGGCCCCATCCAAGACCTGCCGGCCTACCGCGCCTTCCTGGAGCAGATCGGCTACCTGCAGCCGCAGCCCGCCGGCGTGAAGGCCACCACCACCAATGTCGATGCCGAGCTGGCGCTACAGGCCGGACCGCAGCTGGTGGTGCCGATCCTGAACGCGCGCTACGCCCTCAACGCTGCCAACGCGCGCTGGGGTTCGCTGTACGACGCGCTCTACGGCACGGATGCGATCCCCGAGACCGATGGCGCCGACAAGGGCAAGGGCTACAACCCGGTGCGCGGCGCCAAGGTGATCACCTTCGCGCGCCGGTTCCTGGACGAGGCCGCGCCGCTGGCCGGCGGCTCGCACGCCGATGCCACCGGCTACGCGGTGGAAGGCGGCCAACTGGTGGTCACGCTCAAGAGCGGCAAGACCGGCCTGAAGACGCCGGCGCAGTTCGTCGGCCACCAGGGCGATGCGGCCGCGCCCTCGGCCGTGCTGCTGGTGCACAACGGCCTGCACATCGACATCCGGATCGACCGCGGCACGGCCATCGGCAAGAGCGATGCGGCCGGCGTGTCGGACGTGGTGGTCGAGGCCGCGCTGTCCACCATCCTGGACCTGGAAGACTCGGTGGCCGTGGTCGATGCCGAGGACAAGGTCACCGCCTATTCCAACTGGCTGGGCATCCTGCAGGGCACGCTGACTGAAGAGTTGAGCAAGGGCGGCAAGACCTTCACCCGCCGCCTGAACCCGGACCGGGTCTACACCGGCGCCAACGGCCAGCCGCTGCGCCTGCATGGCCGCTCGCTGATGTTCCTGCGCAATGTCGGCCACCTGATGACCAACCCGGCCATCCTGTGGGACGGCGGCAAGGAGATCCCCGAGGGCATCCTCGACGCCGTGGTCACCACCACCATCGCGCTGCACGACTTGAAGCGCCGCGGCAAGGAAGACATCGTCAACTCGCGCACCGGCAGCGTCTACATCGTCAAGCCCAAGATGCACGGCCCGGCCGAGGTCGCCTTCGCCAGCGAGCTGTTCGGCCGCGTCGAGCAACTGCTGGGCCTGCCCGCCAACACCGTGAAGCTGGGCATCATGGACGAGGAGCGCCGCACCAGCGTCAACCTGCAGGCCTGCATCGCCGAGGCCGCCGCGCGCGTGGCCTTCATCAACACCGGCTTCCTCGACCGCACCGGCGACGAGATGCACAGCGCCATGCAGGGCGGCGCCATGCTGCGCAAGGGCGACATGAAGACCACGCCCTGGATCACCGCCTACGAGAAGAACAACGTGCTGGTGGGCCTGGCCTGCGGCCTGCGCGGCAAGGCGCAGATCGGCAAGGGCATGTGGGCCATGCCCGACCTGATGGCCGACATGCTCAAGGCCAAGATCGCCCATCCCAAGGCCGGCGCCAATACCGCCTGGGTGCCCTCGCCCACCGCCGCCACGCTGCATGCGCTGCACTACCACCAGGTCAACGTGGCCGAGGTGCAGCAGGAACTGGAGAAGATCGACGCCGCCGCCGAGCGCGACGCGCTGCTGGCCGGCCTGCTGCAGGTGCCGATCGCGCCCGCCGTGAACTGGAGCGCCGCCGAGCGCCAGCAGGAACTGGACAACAACGCGCAGGGCATCCTCGGCTACGTGGTGCGCTGGATCGACCAGGGCGTGGGCTGCTCCAAGGTGCCCGACATCCACAACGTCGGCCTGATGGAAGACCGCGCCACGCTGCGCATCAGCAGCCAGCACATCGCCAACTGGCTGCTGCACGGCGTGGTGACCGAGGCGCAGGTGAAAGAGACCTTCGAACGCATGGCCGCCGTGGTCGACCAGCAGAACGCCGGCGACCCGCTGTACCGCCCCATGGCCGGCCACTTCGACACCTCCGCCGCCTACCGGGCCGCGCTGGACCTGGTGTTCAAGGGCATCGAGCAGCCCAGCGGCTATACCGAGCCGCTGCTGCATGCGTGGCGCTTGAAGGTGAAGGCTGCCACCTGAACAGCCGATTGATGCAGACTCGATCAACTGCTCATGCCCAGCTACCGGGCGCTCTCACAAAAAACGGCGCCATTCAGCGCCGTTTTTCATTGACCAATAATGGAAGGGGATATTCAGCGAATGATGTTCTGAACGCCCTGCGTTGACCAATCAACCGGGGCCGGATGGGTCACCAAACTCAACAAGGTGTAGGAGATTTTTGGCTGCCTGTTGCGTGCCACAACTTCGCGCACCTTCACGTGCACGCGAACGTGTTTGTGATAGGGCTCAACGCCCTCTGCGGCTAATCTATTGAGAGTTTGAGGCGCGATGCTGCCTTGAATAAGCTCTCTGCTCTCGTGCAGCCTCAGCTCAAATTTAGCCGAGTAGTCCGTCCACCCCACAATCTGTCCCTCTAGCTCTTGCGTGCGGTCCGTAATCCGCATGTTTTCCACGCGATGGCGAGCACGCTGAACGGACGCTTGATCCAACTCGAAGTCACGCCCTCCTTCAACGATGCGCATCGTGGCGCCTTCGGTATCAAGTAACTTGAAGAACTCAGTGAGTGCGCCTTTCTGACGCTCATCGATTTCAGCCACAGCGCCATCAAATAGGGCTTCGTCCTGCGCCGCCACACGTGAGATTGTGTCGGCCACTTTGTCCACAATCTCCTTGAGGGTTGTGTCCAACACTTGCGTCTGATCCTGCGGTGCACCCTGCAAAACAAAGCCGAATGAGCCCCGCACTACATCTGTCACCAGCAAATGGGTGGCATCCTTCATAGGCACACGCCCCTTGGATGCCAACGGTCCGACCTCTTCAGCCGCAAACCTCTGGCTCACAATGGTTTGAAACCGCTCAATGGCCTTGCTACCAAAGTCTGCGTGAATACCGAGGGATCCGACGACTGGGCGCCCGCCAAAAAACAATGCAACACCCGCAGGCGCCTGTGCAATCTCACCTGGCATGGCTAATAACTTCGTCTCTAGCTGACGAACCAATTGCGCCATCTGATGCTGCCCGATAGGGTCATCGTCTTGCTGCACGTCGGCCAACATCGCTCGTGCCTGCGCCAAGTTGGCCTGCAAGTACTGCTGCTCAAGTTGTAACAACATCGCGACCTCCTGATTGCGCATTTTCGAGCAACTCTCGTGCCTCGACACCATCACTTTCTAGCGGAATCTGCAACAGCCCTTTCCAGACATGGTCGCCACGTCGATGCGAAAAAAGATTGAAGTAGTACGACGCCCGCTTGACCAAATTTTCCGGCGATTTGTCCAAGGGCACGATGGACGGATCACACCTGAACGTAGCCTTCGCCTGCTCCGGCTGAAACACCTGCGGATGCTCCTTGAGCAGTTGGGTCACCTGCGTGCTGCTCAGCCCAGCAGGGGCATATGAGAACGTCACCACGTCAATGTCATTGGGCGCTCTTTTCTCTGAGACTTCCACATCTTCGACAAAGCTTCCGTCGATCCATTGGAAACCGCGCAAGAACCCGAGCCTTGCAAGTTCGGCGCGGTACTTCAACAACCCGTCCAACAAAGCTCTGCGCCCTTCCAGGTGGCAAAACCGCTCGACAAGCTCACGCATGGAGGTCACAAAGGGTGAGACTTGAGCAGCAACGCTTGGATCACTTCCCAAGAATGGCGGCAGCACATGCGAATGGTTAAACGAAGGAATCATGCACTGGCTTAAAGTTGTAACTTGAACGGTACGAAGCGCAGAAAATTGTGCGATCGTTTCACGCTTTTCGGGTGGCGCCTGCCGCCGCCCCTGAGGCAGGCTAGTGCCACGTGGCACCTACGCCGCGCCGCCGAGGATACTGCACCTGCCTCAGGAAGCCCTCCCCGGCTACCCCAAAAATGGGCATTGATTGAGGACAAGCTCACGGTGCACCGGATGCAGCTTTCCTCTCGGGGTTTCATCCTACAAACCAGGCGCCCGGTGGCTGCGTAACGACAACAGGCAAACAGACGTTCGCCTTTCGTCCCATCCAACCAGGAGCTTTCCATGAAGCAGCTTGTTCTCGCCGCCGGCGTCACCGCCCTTCTCACCGCCTGTGCCGGCGGCATGTCCGGTAGCGGCATGTCCTCGGTCGATGCGCGCTCCAATCCCATGACCACCAACGGCGGCACCGGCGCCATGACGATGAACGGGCCGTCCGTCAACGGGATGGCACCGCCGCCTCCCCCCGTGCCCATGGCCGGCTCGATGCCGATGCAGTCCTCCACGCCCGGCCCGGTCATGGTCGGCGGCGCGCCGATGTATCCCAGCAAGGACATCATCGACAACGCGGTCAACTCCCGGGACCACACCACGCTGGTGGCCGCCGTCAAGGCCGCCGGGCTGGTCGGCACGCTCAAGGGGCCGGGGCCGTTCACGGTGTTCGCGCCGACCAACGATGCGTTCGCGCTGCTGCCCGCCGGCACGGTGGAGACCCTGCTGCAGCCGGCCAACAAGCCCACGCTGGTGAAGGTGCTGACCTACCACGTGGTGCCGGGCCGCGTGGACGCGGCGACGCTCGGGAAGATGATCCGCGCCGGCGGCGGCCGCGCCGTGCTCAACACCGCCAGCGGCGGCACGCTGGTGGCCAGCATGCGCGGCCCGGACGTCATCATCACCGACGCCAAGGGCGGCTGGGCCCGGGTCACCACGGCCGACGTGTTCCAGTCCAACGGCGTGATCCACGTGGTGGACCATGTGCTGCTGCCAGGCTGAGCCCGCGAATCCGCTGTGCCGCATTCCGTGGGTGCTATATATTTAATAGCAAATAACCTAGGTGGAACCTGGGCTACAGCCCTTTTTTTTGAAAAAATGGGCGTGGCGGCTACACTCGCCCCCCATGCCCTGCCCGCCCGACCCGGCCGACGCCCGCCACTGCCCGCTGTGCGGCGCGCCCAGCCTCTGCGCGGCTGAGGTGGCCCGCGCGGCGGGCACGGCGCCCCCGGACTGCTGGTGCTTCCATCTGCCCGCCGTCGACGCGGCGGCGCTGGCGCGCATCCCCGCCGCCGCGCGCGGCCGGGCGTGCCTCTGCGCGCGCTGCGCCGCTGGCGCTTCTATGATCGACGTCCCTCTCAACTCTCCATAGGAAGCACTGCATGCCCACGTACCACATCGAAATGATGGAAGGCCGGACGGTCGAACAGAAGAAGAAGCTGGTGGCCGAAATCACGCGCGTCACGGTCGAAGTCCTGGGCGGCTCGCCCGATTCGGTGGACGTGCTGATCACCGACGTGCCGCGCCACAACTGGGCCACCGGCGGCAAGCTCTGGTCCGAACCGCGCGAATAAGCCGCGCGCCTCCCGCCTCCCATGTCGGCCACTGCCAGCCCGCCGCCGGCCGCTCCCTCGCTGCGCGAGCGCTACGGCGAGCGCTACCGCTGGCTGCTGCTGATGACCTTGATGATCGGCACCATCGCCTCGGTCATGTCCTCGACCATCGTCAACGTCGCCATTCCCGACATGAGCCACCACTTCGCGCTCGGACAGGGGCGTGCGCAGTGGGTGTCCTCGGGCTTCATGGTGGCGATGACCGTCTCCATGCTGGCCACGCCCTGGCTGCTCAACCGCTACGGCTACCGCAAGACCTACGCCGGCGCCATGTGGCTGCTGCTGGCCGGCGGCGTGGTCGGCGGCTTTGCCAGTGCCTACGGGCTGGTGCTCGGCGCGCGCGTGGCCGAAGGCCTGGCCGCCGGCGTGGTGCAGCCGATTCCGGCCATCATCATCCTGCGCGCCTTCGCGCCGCACGAACAAGGCCGCGCCAGCGGCATCTTCGGCATGGGCGTGGTGCTGGCCCCGGCCGTCGGCCCGAGCATCGGCGGCGTGCTGGTGGACTTGTTCGGCTGGCGCTCGATCTTCTTCCTGGTCGTGCCCTTCTGCCTCGTGTCGCTATGGCTGGGCGCCAAGTTCGTGCCCACGACCGCCCCGGGCGGCATCGCGGCGAACCGGCGGGGCGAGGGCATCGACTGGCGCGGCCTCGCGCTGGGCTGCGCCGGCACGCTCTGCCTGCTCAACGGTCTGGTCGCCCTGCGCGGCGACAGCCCCCTGGAGGCGGTCCTGCTGCTGGCCGCCGCGGTGGCGGCGCTGTTCGCGTTCGTCTGGTGGGAGCGTCGCCTGGGCCGGCAGGGCCGGCAGCCGCTGATGAACCTGGCGCTGTTCTCGCACCGCCAGTTCGCCATGGGCAGCATCGTCTCCTTCATCTACGGCACGGCGCTGTTCGGTTCGACCTACCTGCTGCCGGTCTACATGCAACTGGGGCTGCAGCTGTCGCCCTCCTATGTCGGCACCATCCTGATGCCTGCGGGCTTCGTGCTGGCCGTGGCCATCGCCGTGGTCGGCCGGCTGGCCGACCGCCACCCCACCTATATGCTGGTATCGATCGGACTGGCGCTGCTCGCCGCCTCGTTCGCGCTCATGGTGCTGGTGCGCCTGGACAGCGCGATCTGGCTGCTGGTGGCCTTCACGATCCTCGGGCGCATCGGGCTGGGCTTCATCCTGCCGTCGCTCAACCTGGGCTCCCTCCAGCCGCTGGCGCCGGCGCTGCTGCCCCAGGGTGCCAGCGTGATCAACTTCGTACGCATGCTTGGCGGCGCGGCCGGCGTGAGCCTCTGCGGCATCGTGCTCGAATGGCGGCTGGCCGCGCATGGCGACGTGCTCAGCGATCCGGCCACCAGCCCGGCGCGCCTGAGCGCCTTCGGCGAGGCCTTCCTGATGCTGGCGGCCCTGTGCCTGCTGGCCCTGGCTGCCGCATGGCAACTGCGCCGCCAACCAGGCGGGGAGGCCGCGCCGGCGCCACCGCCGCAGAAGGACTGAGCCCATGTGCCAACTGCTGGGCATGAACTGCAACACGCCCACCGACATCACCTTCAGCTTCTCCGGCTTTGCGCAGCGCGGCGGCGGCACCTCCGACCATGCGGACGGCTGGGGCATCGCGTTCTTCGAAGGCCTGGGCCTGCGCCATTTCGTGGACCACCAGCGCGCGGTCGACTCCCCCATCGCCGAGCTGATACGGCGTTACCCGATCAAGAGCCGGCATGTCATCGCCCATATCCGCAAGGCCACGCAGGGCGCCGTCAACCTGGAAAACTGCCACCCGTTCGTGCGCGAACTGTGGGGCCGCTACTGGGTGTTCGCCCACAACGGCGACCTGAAGGATTTCCAGCCCCGGCTGCACGGCGGTTTCCGTCCCGTCGGCTCCACCGACAGCGAGCGCGCCTTTTGCTGGCTCATGCAGGAACTGGCCAAATCGCACGCGGGCGTGCCCAGCATCGACGAACTCACCCGCACACTGCGCGAACTGGTGCCACAGATCGCCGCGCACGGCACCTTCAATTTCCTGTTGTCGAATGGACAGGCGCTGTGGGCGCACGCGTCCACCCACCTGTACTACATCGAGCGCCGCCACCCCTTCACGTCGGCCGAACTCGCGGACGAAGACTTGAGCATCGACTTCGCCGCCCACACCACGCCGCAAGACCGCGTCGCAGTCATCGTGACCGCGCCCCTGACCAGCAACGAGCAATGGCAGCCCTTTGCAGCGCATGAACTCAAAGTGTTCGTCGACGGCGCGGTGCATGAAGTCGGCGCCCTGAGCCTGCCGCCGGGCTGAGCGGAATGCCATATGCCGCGGCAGGCGACGAAGAACCTGTACCGGCAAAAACAAAACCCCCGCTGCTGTGATGCAGAGGGGGTTTTGAGGGCTGTAAGAGCCTGACGATGACCTACTTTCACACGGGAACCCGCACTATCATCGGCGCTGAGTCGTTTCACTGTCCTGTTCGG
>NZ_JAELTO010000094.1 GCF_016428875.1 Xylophilus sp. ASV27 | reverse complement strand
GGTGTGGGATGGGATGCAAGGCGCAAACCGCAGCCATAGCCGCAGCTATGGCGAGGATTTGCAACGCCGCAGACCGCCCACAGCAGGGATGCGCGACACGCGAGGGACTTGTTCAGCGTTGCCCTAAAATTGGCCGTTTGTCCCGGCCGGCGCCCCGGCGCGGAAGCCGCCGGCCCCCACCACCTCCATCCCCAGCCTCCATGAGCACCGAAAAGATCGACGGCGTGTCCGTCTCCACCCAAGCCAGCGTCTACTTCGACGGCAAGTGCGTGAGCCACGGCATCACCTTGCCGGACGGCACGAAGAAGTCGGTCGGCGTGATCCTGCCCGCGACCCTGACCTTCAACACCGGCGCGCCGGAGGTCATGGAGTCCGTGGCCGGCAGCTGCGAGTACAAGCTCGCCGGCAGCGACGGCTGGGTGAAGTCCTCGGCCGGCGAGACGTTCAGCATCCCGGGCAACTCCAGGTTCGAGATCCGCGTGACCGAGCCCTACCACTACATCTGCCACTTCGGCTGAGCGCGGGACACGAGCATGTCGACCATCCTCCAGCAAGTTCCCGTCGGCCAGAAGGTCGGCATCGCCTTCTCCGGCGGCCTGGACACCAGCGCCGCCCTGCACTGGATGAAGCAGAAGGGCGCCCTGCCCTACGCCTACACCGCCCACCTGGGCCAGCCCGACGAGCCGGACTACGACGAGATCCCGCGCAAGGCCATGCAGTACGGCGCCGAGAAGGCGCGTCTGGTCGACTGCCGCAGCCAACTGGCGGCCGAAGGCCTGGCCGCGCTGCAGGCCGGCGCCTTCCACATCTCGACCGCGGGCGTGACCTACTTCAACACCACGCCGCTGGGCCGCGCCGTCACCGGCACCATGCTGGTGGCGGCCATGAAGGAAGACGACGTCCACATCTGGGGCGACGGCAGCACCTTCAAGGGCAACGACATCGAGCGCTTCTACCGCTACGGCCTGTTGACCAACCCGGCGCTGAAGATCTACAAGCCCTGGCTGGACCAGGCCTTCATCGACGAGCTGGGCGGCCGCGCGGAAATGTCGGCCTTCATGACCGCCGCCGGCTTCGGCTACAAGATGTCGGCCGAGAAGGCCTACAGCACCGACTCCAACATGCTCGGCGCCACGCACGAGGCCAAGGACCTGGAGCTGCTCTCCAGCGGCATCCGCATCGTCAACCCGATCATGGGCGTGGCCTTCTGGAAGGACGAGGTGCCGGTCAAGGCCGAGACGGTCAGCGTGCGCTTCGAGGAAGGTCGCCCGGTGGCGCTCAACGGCGTCGAACATGCCGACCTGGTGGAGCTGTTCCTGGAGGCCAACCGCATCGGCGGGCGCCACGGCCTGGGCATGAGCGACCAGATCGAGAACCGCATCATCGAGGCCAAGAGCCGCGGCATCTACGAGGCGCCCGGCCTGGCGCTGCTGTTCATCGCCTACGAGCGCCTGCTGACCGGCATCCACAACGAGGACACCATCGAGCAGTACCGCGACAACGGCCGCAAGCTCGGCCGCCTGCTCTACCAGGGCCGCTGGTTCGACCCGCAGGCCATCATGCTGCGCGAAGCCGCGCAGCGCTGGGTGGCGCGCGCGGTGAGCGGCGAAGTCACGCTGGAACTGCGCCGCGGCAACGACTATTCGATCCTCGACACCGCCTCGCCCAACCTCACCTACGCGCCCGAGCGCCTGTCGATGGAGAAGGTAGAAGACGCGCCGTTCTCGCCGGCCGACCGCATCGGCCAGCTGACCATGCGCAACCTCGACATCATCGATACCCGCGACAAGCTGGCCATCTACCTGAAGACCGGTCTGCTGTCCTCCAGCGCCGACGCAGCGGTGCCGCAATTGGGCGGTGCGGGCACGCCGGGCAGGAACGGCTGATCCCCGCACCTGCGCCCGCCAGCCACCCTCGGGTGGCTTTTTTTGACCAAAAAAGGCTGTAGCCCAGGTATATTCTGGGCTTCTAGCTATTAATTTTATAGCAAAACCGCCGGTCAGACCACCACCGGCTCGGGCTCCAGCCGGATGCCGAAGCGCTCGTACACGCTGGTCTGGATCGCCCGGGCCAGGGTCATGACCTCGCCGCCGGTGGCGGCGGTGGCCGCGCCGGCGGCGCCGCGGTTGACCAGCACCAGCGCCTGCTTTTCGTACACGCCGGCATTGCCGACCGACTTGCCCTTCCAGCCGCAGGCGTCGATCAGCCAGCCCGCGGCGAGCTTTACCGAGCCGTCGGGCATGGGGTAGTGCACGATCTTGGGCTCGCGCGCGATGATGTCCGCGCACTGCTCCGGGCTGACCGTGGGGTTCTTGAAGAAGCTGCCGGCATTGCCGATCACGCGCGGGTCCGGCAGCTTGGCGCGGCGGATGTCGCAGACCCAGTCGAACACCTGCTGCGGCGTCGGCACGGCCACGCCCTCCTCCTGCCGGCGCCGCTCCAGGTCGAGGTAGCCCAGCTCGGGCTTCCAGGGCCGCGGCAGGCGAAAGCGCACGCGCAGGATCAGCGCGCGCCCGAGCAGCCCCAGGTCATTCGGGCCGGCCGCGGCATGCTTGAACACCGAGTCGCGGTAGCCGAAGGCGCACTGCGCGGCATCCAGGGTGAAGACGCGGCCGGTGCGCAGGTCGATCGCGTCGAGCGAGTCGAAGCGGTCCTGCAGTTCCACGCCATAGGCGCCGATGTTCTGCACCGGCGCGGCGCCCACGGTGCCCGGGATCAGCGCCAGGTTCTCCAGCCCCGGCAGGCCCTGGGCGATGGTCCAGGCCACCGTGTCGTGCCAGTTCTCGCCGGCCCCGGCCTCTACCAGCCAGCCGCGCTCGCCGTCTTCCAGCACGCGCCGGCCCCGGATCTCGACCTTGAGCACCAGGGGCCGCACGTCGCCGGTCAGCACGATGTTGCTGCCCCCGCCCAGCACGAACTTGGGCGCCGCCGCCAGCGCCGGATCGGCCAGCACGGCGCGCACGTCCTCCTCGCCCGCCACGCGCACCAGCTGGTGTGCGCGCGCGACGATGCCGAAGGTGTTGTAGGGCCGCAGGGCCACGTTCTTCTCGACTCGCATCCCCGGGATTTTCTCACTCTCGCGCGGCCGGCACGCGGGGACCGGGGCCGTTTCGCAACACGCGGGCTTGGCATAACATGGCATGGTTTCCACGTACTTTTCTGGAGTGTTTGTATGCCGTCTTTCGATACCGTTTGCGAAGCCGATCTGGTGGAGGTCCGCAACGCGGTCGACAACGCAGCCAAGGAGATCGGCACCCGTTTCGATTTCAAGGGCACCTCCGCGGCCATCGAGCTGAAGGACAAGGAGATCACGATGTTCGGCGATGCCGACTTCCAGCTCGCCCAGGTCGAGGACATCCTGCGCAACAAGCTGACCAAGCGCAACGTGGACGTGCGCTTCCTCGACAAGGGCAAGGTCGAGAAGATCGGCGGCGACAAGGTCAAGCAGGTGCTCAAGGTGCGCAACGGCATCGAGGCCGAGCTGGCCAAGAAGATCCAGCGCATCGTCAAGGACGGCAAGCTCAAGGTGCAGGCCGCCATCCAGGGCGACGCGGTGCGCGTCACCGGCGCCAAGCGCGACGACCTGCAGGCCACCATGGCGTTGCTGAAGAAGGACGTGACCGACGTCCCGATCAGCTTCAACAACTTCCGCGACTAGGGAGTCGCTGCGCACGCAATGGCCCCCCACCCGACAGCCATCCCGGCTGCGGCCGAGGACTCCGGCGAAGACCTGCTGAGCCTCTGGGCCGACCTGGAGTCCGGGCTGTCGGTGGTGCTCACGCGGCCCTTCCGCGTGCAGGACTTCCCGCAGAAGATCCTGCAGTACGACCGCTGGATGCAGGCGCTGGTGCTGCAGGACGTCGATACCGCCCTGTACCTGCTGCTCCAGCTGGCGACCACCTCCTCGGTCGGGTACAGCGCCTCGCATGCGCTGGTCTGCGCGGCCTTGTGCCACGTCGTGGCCGACGAGCTGAAGCTCGCGCGCGCCGAGCGCGACGCGCTCGTGCACGCGGCCATGACGATGAACATCGCCATGACCGACGTGCAGGACCGCCTCTCCGCGCAGAAAGAGAAGCCCAGCGCCCAGCAGCGCATGGTGATCGAGCACCATGCCGCCGACGGCAGCACCATGCTCTCCCGCCTGGGCGTCACCGACGACATCTGGCTCGAGGTGGTGCGCCAGCACCATGCGGCCAGCGGCCACGCCACCGCGCTGGCGGCGATGGCGCCGGCCGAGCGCCTGGCGCACGTGCTGCGCACCATAGACCGCTATGCCGCCATGATCAGCCCGCGCACCACGCGCACCGGGCGCAGCGCGCTGGACTCGGTGCGCGCCATCCTCGACGGCCGCGGCGACTTCCGCGGCGAGGTCGGCTACGCGCTGGTGCGCTCGGTGGGACTGTGCCCGCCGGGCACCTTCGTCGAACTCGACAGCGGCGAAACCGCGGTGGTGGTGCGCCGCGGCGAAACCGCCAACCAGCCGGTGATCGCCGTCGTGCTCGACGCCCACCGCAAACCCCTGCGCCGCCCGCGCCTGCAGCGTGTTGCCGGGGACACGCCGCGCATCCGCGCCGCGCTGGCCCACACCCAGGTGAGCGCGCCGCTCAACTACCGCATGCTGCTGCAGATCGGCGTGCAGGCAGCCCGGCACATCGCCGCGCTGGACGGCGCGAAGGTCCGCCCGGCCCCGCCCCCATAGCGGGGCTTCTCAGGACTGCCGCGAACTGCCGCCGCGCGCGCCCAGGCGCGACTCGGTGCCCGCCAGCAGGCGGCGGACGTTCTCGCGATGGCGCCAGGCCAGCAGCAGCGCCATGGCCACGATGGCCGCGGTGATCCGCGCATCGGCCTTCCAGGCCACGCCATCGCCGAACCAGTAGAAGAACGGCGCGAACACCGCGGCCACCAGCGAGGCAAGCGACGAGTAGCGGAAGAACACCGCCATGATCAGCCAGCTCAGCGCGGCGGCCAGGCCCAGCAGCGCATCGATGCCCAGCAGCACGCCGAACGCGGTCGCCACGCCCTTGCCGCCCTGGAAGCGGAAGAACACCGGGTACAGATGCCCCAGGAAGGCCGCCAGGCCGACCAGCGCCACCGTGCCGCCCTCCAGGCCCCAGGCCGGCCCCCACCAGCGCACCAGCATCACCGGCAGCCAGCCCTTGGCCGCATCCAGCAGCAGTGTGGCGACGGCCGCGGCCTTGCTGCCCGAGCGCAGCACGTTGGTGGCGCCCGGGTTGCCGCTGCCGTAGCTGCGCGGGTCCTGCAGGCCCATGGCCCGGCTGACGATGACGGCGAATGACAGCGAGCCGAGCAGATAGGCCGCGACCGTGGCCAGGGTGGGGAGAAGATGATCCAAGGCGTTTGTCTCGCAGGCGGTGCCGGCGTGCGGTGCAGCGGCAGGGAGGGGATGGGAGGCGGCTATTCTGCCAGCGCGCAGTGCACCGGCCGCGCCTGCAGCAGTTGCACGCAGACCTGCGGATCCGGCCCCAGCAGATAGCCGCGCCGCCCGCCGTTGATGCAGATGCGCGGCAGCGCCAGGATGCTCTCCTCGATGTAGACCGGCATGGCGCGCCGCGTGCCGAAGGGCGAGGTGCCGCCGACCAGGTAGCCGCTGTGGCGGTTGGCCACCTCGGGCTTGCAGGGCTCCACGCTCTTGGCGCCGATCTGCCGCGCGAGGTTCTTGGTCGACACCGTGCGGTTGCCGTGCATCAGCACGATCAGCGGCCTGGCGTGCTGATCCTGCATCACCAGCGTCTTGATGACGGTGAACGGGTCCAGCCCCAGCATCTCGGCGCCGCGCTGCGCGCCGCCGTGCTCGACGTATTCATAAGGGTGCTCGGTGAAGGCGATCTTGTGCGCGCGCAGCAGCTGCGTGGCGGGCGTCTCGGAGGTGTGGGTGTTCTTCTTGGCCATTCCGGTGGCGGTCTGATTCCGGTTTTTTCTTGAGTTTTTATCGTTTTACAGTAAACTTTTGCTGTCACACATTGAATATTGCTTCAATCATGCAGCATACCCCAGCGTCGGCCGTCACGCCCTCGTTCTATCTGAAGCGCCACGCACAGGTCGTGCAGGCCCTTGTCCTGGCCGGGGCCGCGCTGCTCCTGGCCCAGCCCGTGCTGCTGCTGACGGCCAGCGACTGGCTCGATCTCTTCGGCATCGGCAGCTTCCTGGGCCTGCCCAACCTGCCGGCCGACGAAGCGGGCCGCTGGCGCACCGCGGTGGTCAGCCTGCTGCCGGTGGGAGGCGGGCTCTACGCGCTGCGGCATCTCTGGCATCTCTGGCGGCTCTTCGGCGAATACGGCCGCGGCGAGGTGTTCGGCGGCGCCGCGCAGGACGCGCTGGTGCGCTTCGCGTGGGCCGTGCTACTGCTGGCGCTGCTCCTGCCGCTCACGCGCGCCCTGATGAGCGTCGCGCTCAGCATGGGCAACCCGCCCGGCCAGCGCTATGTGGCGATCAGCCTCGCCTGGTTCGACTGCCTGCACATCCTCTTCGGCGCCGTGCTCGTCGCCATCGCCCGCGTCATGGCCGAGGCGCGCCGCCTGGCCGACGACAACGCGGGCTTCGTCTGATCCGGCATGCCCATCGTCGTCAACCTCGATGTGATGCTGGCCCGCCGCAAGATGCGCTCGCGCGAACTGGCGGAGCATGTCGGCATCACCGAACAGAATCTCTCGCTGCTCAAGAGCGGCAAGGTGCGCGGCGTGCGTTTCGACACGCTGGAGCGCATCTGCGAGGCGCTGCAGTGCCAGCCCGGCGACCTGCTCGAATGGCAGCCGCCAGCGAAGAACTGATGCGCCGCCCCGCAATGCCGGCACTCGTGCTGGTCGTGGCAGCGATGCACGCTGTCGCGCTCTGGCTGCTGGTGGTTGCGGCCAAGCCACAAGGAAGCAGCGCCTCGCGGCCGGTGAAGCGCATCGTGATGAAGCTGGTGCAGGTCGCGCCCAAGGCGAAGACCGAGCCGCCGGCGCCGCACAAGGAAACCGTCGCACACGCCCCGGCGGCGGCGCAGCCGCGCGCCAGCACCATCCGCGCGCCCAGGGCTGTGCGCAGCAACGCGATCGCCGCGCCCGAGGAACCGGTGGCAGCTGCCGAACCGCCGCAGCCCACGCCCCCCGCGCCACCTCCGCCCCTGATCCTCCATTCGGAAAGCACCCGCCGCGCCCTGCGCGACATCGGCCGCGAACGCTCCTTCGCCGACCGAGCCGGTCAGGACATCAACGGCAATTCGCGCTCCGCCTTCGATTCGCGCCTGAGCTCAGGCGTAGCCAGCGCCGCCCACGGCGACTGCAGGAAAGGCGAATTCAAGGGCGGCGGCATGGGCCTGCTGAGCCTGCCCGCGCTCGCTCTGGCCGCCGCGAACGGCGAATGCGCGCGCTGATGAATCAGGCGGCCGGATCGCGGATTTCCCAGCGGATCCTGTCGATCTCCGCCAGCACTTCCGGCGACAGCGTGGTGCCGTACACGTCCAGGTCTTCTTCCAACTGCGCCACCGAGGTCACGCCGATGATCGTGCTCGCCACCTGCCACTTGGTGTAGCAGAAGGCCAGCGCCAGCTGCGTCGGCGTCAGGCCGTTGTCGCGGGCGAGCTGGTTGTAGCGCTTGGCCGCGCGCAGCGAATCGGGGCGGCCCCAGCGCTGCTTGCGCACCGATTCGTAGCTCGAGATGCGCGCGCCCTTCGGCGCATCCGGCCCCTCGATGCCGCTCTGGTCGTACTTGCCGGTCAGCAGGCCGAAGGCCAGCGGCGAGTACGCCAGCAGCGACACGCCCAGCCGGTGCATCGTCTCGTCCAGCCCGTTCTCATGGCCGCGGCTGATGAGGCTGTACACGTTCTGCACCGTCGCCACGCGCGGCAGGCCGTGCTGCTCGGCCAGGCGCACGAACTCGTGCACGCCGTACGGCGTTTCGTTCGACAAGCCAATGGCACGCACCTTGCCCGCCTTCACCAGCTTGCCCAGCGCTTCGAGCTGCTCGAGGATCGGCGTCTGCGAGCGTTCCTTGGCGGGGTCGTAGTAGATGTTGCCGAACACCGGCACATGGCGCTCGGGCCAGTGGATCTGGTAGAGGTCGATGACGTCGGTGCGCAGCCGCTTCAGGCTGGCGTTGCACGAGGCCTCGATGTCGGCCGCCGTCATGCCGCCGCTCTCGCGCACCCAGGGCATGCCGCGCGAGGGGCCGGCCACCTTGGTCGCCAGCACCAGCTTCTGCCGCACGCCGGGGCGGCGGGAGAACCAGTGGCCCAGTATGGTCTCGGTGGCGCCGTAGGTCTCCTTGCGCGCGGGCACGGCGTACATCTCGGCCGTGTCCAGGAAGTCGATGCCGCGCTCCACGGCGCGGTCGAGGATGGCATGGGCCTGGTCCTGCGACACCTGCTCGCCGAAGGTCATGGTGCCCAGGCAGATCGGGGCGACCTGCAGTTCGCTCTGGCCCAGGCGGACCGGCGCAAACGGGGAAGAAGAAGAAGAAGGAGTGGGAATGCTCATGCGCAAATTACAGCAGTTTTGGCGGCGACCTATCGGCCGCCGGAATTTCGATCGATTAGTGCAGGCGAGTTTGTCCCCGCCTTGACTGCCGCGCGACCGGGCGCCGCTGAATAATGCCGACATGTACCAAGCCCGCCGCCCTGCCGAGAACCGCTTCGTCCCGCTGCGCCACCTGCGCTACCACGTGCGCACCTGGGGTACGCCCCGGCCCGGCGTGCCGCCGCTGGTGATGGTGCATGGCTGGATGGACGTGGGCGCCTCCTGGCAGTTCGTGATCGATGCCATGGCGCAGGATCGTTTCGTCATCGCGCCGGACTGGCGCGGCTTCGGCCTCACCGAGGCGCCGCCGACCGACCAGTTCTGGTTCGCCGACTACCTGGCCGATCTCGACTTCCTGCTGGACGCGCTGGTGCCCGGGGAACCCGTGGACCTGGCCGGCCACAGCATGGGCGGCAACGTGGCCATGCTCTACGCCGGTGTCCGGCCGCAGCGCATCCGCCGGCTGGTCAACCTGGAAGGCTTCGGCATGCCGGCGATGCCGGCCGACAAGGCGCCGCAGCGCCACGCGCAGTGGATCGACGAACTCAAGGCGTTTGCGCGCGGCGAGAAAGCCCTTACGCCCTACGCCGACGCCGAAGGCGTCGCCCAGCGCCTGATGCGCACCAACCCGCGCCTGCCGGCGGACAAGGCCGCCTGGCTGGCGCGCCACTGGGCGCGGCCGGTGACGGCCGCAGATGGCAGCACCCAGTGGCAGATCCTGGGTCACGCCGGGCACAAGGTGGTCGGCGCGCAGGTCTACCGGGTGGAAGAAGCGCTGGCGCATTTCGCCGCCATCACCGCGCCGGTGCTGGTGGTGGAGGCCTCCGACAACGAGATGCCGCGCTGGTGGGGCGAGCGCTACACCCTGGCGGAATTCCACGAGCGGCTGCGCGCCGTGCCCGAGTGCCGCCGCGCCCTGGTGCGCGACGCCGGCCACATGCTGCACCACGACCAGCCCGCCCAGGTGGCCCGGCTGATCGAGGATTTCCTGGCGTAGGGACGGCCGCCGCGCCGGCGGCTTTCGGCGCGCGAAGCCGCGGCGGACGGGATTTCCGCCTACGTGGGGTCGGGCGTTTCTCCGGCACACTTGCGCCGCCTCGCAAGGCATTCCCGTCCAGCAAGCACCCGTCCCATGAACAGCAACGCCACGGTCGACACCGAGAGTTTCCGCCGCATCCTGTCCCGCAACCTGTGGCTGCCGCTGGGCATCGGGCTGGCTGGCGCCGGGCTCTTCGTGGGACTGATCCTGTACCTGATGTACGTCATGTCCTGGGTGGAGCACACCGACCGCGTGATCGCGCGGGCGCACGAGCTGGCGACCCTCAGCAGCGACAGGGAGACCAGCCTGCGCGGCTACCTCCTCGCGGGCGACGAGCGCTACCTGGAGCCCTACGAGGCCGCGAGGACGCGCATTCCCCAGCGGATGAAGGAGCTGCAGGAGCTGGTGTCCGACAACCCGGTGCAGGTCGATCGGCTGACACGGATCAGCGGCCTGCTGCAAGAGTGGGAGCGCTACGCCCAGCGCCTGATCGAGGCGCGCCGCGCGACGGGGGAAGGCTACCGGCAGATCGCCGGTTCGGGCCAGGGCAAGCGCCTGACCGACGCGGCGCGCGGAGAGTTCACCGATTTCCTGGCGATGGAGCAGCACCTGCTGCAGGAGCGCAACACGAGCGTGCGCGCCACGGCTGTCTTGGTGGTGGTGCTGTACCTGCTGTTCAGCGTGGGCTTCAGCGGCGGCTTCGCCTACTTCGGGCGGCGCCAGTTGCTCAAGCTCTCCTCCATCTACCAGCGGCTGCTGGGCGAGCAGGCGCAGGCCACCGAAACCCTGCAGCAGCAGGCCTGGCTGCGCGAAGGCCAGACCCGGCTCGCCAGCCAGGTCATCGGCCAGCAGAGCCTGCTGCTGCTCGGACGCAACGTGCTGGAATTCATGGCGCGCTACCTGGACAGCGCGATCGGCGCGGTCTACGTGCGCGACGCGGGCGCCGGGCTGCAGCGCATCGCGAGCTACGGGTTCAGCCAGGCGCAGGAAGGCGTGCATGCCACGCTGCAGGCCGGCCAGACGCTGGTCGGCCAGGCGGCGCAGGAGCGGCGGGTGATACGGCTCGACGGCCTGCCGAGTCACTACCTGCGCATCAGCTCGGGCGTCGGCGAGGGCCTGCCGCAGAGTGCCGTCATCGTGCCGATAGAGAGCGACGGCAAGGTCAACGGGGTGCTGGAGCTGGGCTTCCTGCGCCCGCTGCAGGCGCGTGACGTGGAATTCCTGCAGCTGGTCTCGCCCAACATCGGGGCCCAGCTGGAGGCCGAGCGCTACCGCCAGCGGCAGCAGGAGCTCCTGGCCGAGACGCAGCAGCTCAACGAGGAACTGCAGGTGCAGCAGGAGGAACTGCGCATCACCAACGAGGAACTGGAGGAGCAGTCGCGGGTGCTCAAGGAGTCGCAGGCCAGCCTGGAGGTGCAGCAGGTGGAGCTGGAGCAGTCCAACCGGCGGTTGGCCGAGCAGGCGGCGGTGCTGGACCAGCGCAATACCGCCCTCGACCTGGCCCGCACACAGCTGGAGGAACGCGCCGAGGAGCTGCAGCGCGCCAGCCGCTACAAGTCCGAATTCCTGGCCAACATGTCGCACGAGCTGCGCACGCCGCTCAACAGCTCGCTGATCCTGGCCAAGCTGCTGGCCGACAACCCGGCCGGCAACCTCGACGCCGAGCAGGTGCGCTTCGCGCAGTCGATCCATGCCGCCGGCAATGAGCTGCTGAACCTGATCAACGACATCCTCGACATCTCCAAGGTCGAGGCCGGCAAGCTCGACGTGCGGCCGCAGGACGTGGTGATCGCGCGCCTGGCCGACACCCTGCGAAGGGTGTTCGAGCCGCTGGCCCAGCAGAAGCAGCTCGCGCTGCAGGTGCAGGTCGCCCCCGATGCGCCGGAGCTGCTGCACACCGACCGGCAGCGGCTGGAGCAGGTGCTGCGCAACCTGCTGTCCAACGCCATCAAGTTCACCAGCGAGGGGGGCGTCAGCCTGTCGGTCACCCGGCAGCCGGACGGCCGGATCGCCTTCGCGGTGCAGGACTCGGGCATCGGCATCGCGCCGGAGCAGCAGGCCCACATCTTCGAGGCCTTCCACCAGGCCGACGGCACCATCAGCCGCCGCTATGGCGGCACCGGGCTGGGCCTGAGCATCTCGCGCGACCTGGCGCATCTGCTGGGCGGTTCGCTCTCCGTCGCCAGCAGCCCCGGCCAGGGCAGCACCTTCACGCTGGTGATGCCGCTGCACTACGAGGCTGCGCAGTCCGTGCCGCCGCCCCCCGCACCGCCGCGCATGCCGCCGCCGGCCCCCACACCGGCCCCCGTGACGGCGCCGCGCGCCGTGGTGCCGGCCCCGAGCTTCCCGGACGACCGCGATGCCCGCGAGCCGCGCGGGCGCCTGGTGCTGGTGGTGGAGGACGAGCCCCGGTTCGCCCGCATCCTCTACAACCTGGCGCACGAACTGGGCTACCGCTGCCTGGTGGCGCACGGGGCGGACGACGGCCTGCAACTGGCACAGCAGCATGTGCCCGATGCCATCCTGCTGGACATGGGGCTGCCCGACCGCCCCGGCCTGGCGCTGCTGCAGCGGCTCAAGGAAAGCCCGCAGACGCGCCACATCCCGGTGCACGTCATTTCGGCCGAGGAGCGCACCGAGCCTGCCCTGCACCTGGGCGCCATCGGCTACGTGGTCAAGCCGGCCACGCGCGAGCAGTTGCAGGAGGTGTTCGCCCGCATCGAGGAGAAGCTGTCCCAGAAGGTCAAGCACGTGCTGGTGGTGGAGGACGACGCGCTGCAGCGCGAGAGCATCATCCACCTGATCGGCGATACCGACGTGCAGATCACCGCGGTGGAATTCGGCGAGCGGGCCCTGGAGCTGCTGCGCGGCACGGCCTACGACTGCATGATCATCGACCTGAAGCTGCCCGACATGAGCGGCAACGAGCTGCTCAAGCGCATGTCCACCGAGGACATCCGCGCCTTCCCGCCGGTGATCGTCTACACCGGCCGCAACCTCACGCGCCAGGAGGAAGCCGAGCTGCTGCGCTATTCGCACTCGATCATCATCAAGGGCGCGCGCTCGCCCGAGCGGCTGCTCGACGAGGTCACGCTGTTCCTGCACAAGATGGAGTCCGAACTCTCCACCGAGCGCCAGCGCATGCTGCGCAGCGCGCGCAGCCGCGACAAGGTATTCGAGGGGCGCAAGATCCTGGTGGTGGACGACGACGTGCGCAACATCTTCGCGCTGACCAGCGCCCTGGAGCACAAGGGCGCGGTGGTGGAGGTCGGCCGCAACGGGCTGGAGGCGCTCGAGCGGCTGGCCGAGGTGCCGGACATCGACCTGGTGCTGATGGACATCATGATGCCGGAGATGGACGGCCTGGCAGCCACGCGCCAGATCCGCAAGCAGCCGCAATGGCAGCGGCTGCCGATCATCGCCATCACCGCCAAGGCCATGAAGGACGACCAGGAGCAGTGCCTGCAGGCCGGCGCCAACGATTACCTGGCCAAGCCGATCGACCTGGACCGGCTGTTCTCGCTGATGCGGGTGTGGATGCCCCAGATGGAGCGCACGGCGGCCTGATGGACTCCGCGAGCGCGCATGGCGACGACCTGGAGATCGAACTGCGCCTCCTGGTAGAGGCGATCTACCTCAAGTACAGCCACGACTTCCGCGACTACGCGCTGGCCTCGCTGCGCCGGCGCGTGCTGCATGCCGTGGCGCAGCTGAACTTCGCCACCGTCTCCGCGCTGCAGGAGCGCGTGCTGCATGACCCGCACACCTTCAGCCGGCTGCTGCAGATCCTCACCATCCCGGTGAGCGAGATGTTCCGCGACCCCGGCTACTTCCTGGCGCTGCGGCAGCACGTGGTGCCGGTGCTGCGCACCTACCCGTCGATCAAGGTCTGGGTGGCGGGCTGCAGCACCGGCGAGGAGGTCTATTCGCTGGCCATCCTGCTGCGCGAGGAGGGGCTGCTGGAGCGCTCGATCGTCTACGCCACCGACATCAATCCGCTCTCGCTCGAACGGGCGCGCACCGGCATCTACCCGCTGGCGCAGGTGGCGGGCTACGCCGCCAGCTACCAGGCGGCCGGCGGCCGGCGCGCGCTGCCGGACTACTACACCGCCGCCTATGGCGGGGCGCGCTTCGACCGCTCGCTGCGCGAGAACGTCATCTTCGCCGACCACAGCCTGGCCACCGACAGCGTGTTCTCCGAGACGCACCTGATCTCCTGCCGCAACGTGCTGATCTACTTCAACAAGAAGCTGCAGGACCGCGCCTTCGGCCTGTTCCACGATTCGCTGTGCCGGCGCGGCTTCCTCGGCCTGGGCAGCAAGGAGACGGTCGACTTCTCCTCGCGCGCGAAGGATTTCGAAGCCCTGGTGCGCTCCGAGCGCATCTTCCGCAAGCGCTGATGCCATGACGGCGCCCTCCTCCCCATCCTCCCGGCCGCCTCCGCACGGCATCGCGCTGGCCGCCATCGGTGCGTCGGCGGGCGGCGTGGAGGCGCTGCTGCAGATCCTGGGCGAGCTTCCGCCGCGCTTCCGGCTGCCGATCGTGGCGGTGCTGCACCTGCCGGACGAGCGCAACAGCCGCCTGGTTGAGGTGTTCGGCCAGCGGGTGGCGCTGGCCGTGCACGAGGCCGCGCCAGGCGAGCCGATCCTGCCGGGCCACCTCTACTTCGCCCCGCCGGGCTACCACCTACTGGTGGAGGCGGACCGCAGCTTCTCGCTGAGCTGCGAGGCGCCGGTGCTGTTCTCGCGGCCCTCCATCGACGTGCTGCTGGACTCCGCCGCCCATGCCTACCGCGAGCGGCTCGCGGCCATGCTGCTCACCGGCGCCAGTGCCGACGGCGCCGCCGGCCTGGCGCAGGCCGGCGCGCTCGGCGGCTTCACGGCCGTGCAGGACCCGGCCAGCGCCAGGGTCGCCACCATGCCTGCCGCCGCGCTGGCCCTGCGCCAGCCCGACCGGGTGCTGGACCTGCCCGGCCTGCGCCGACTGCTCATCGAGCTGGACGAGACATCCCCATGCTGAAAGACGCCCCCGCCCGCATCCTCATCGTCGACGACCTGCCCGAGAACCTGCTCGCGCTCGATGCCCTGATCCGCCAGGAGGACCGCATCATCCAGCAGGCGAACTCGGCCGACGAGGCGCTGTCGCTGCTGCTGCAGCACGAGTTCGCGCTGGCCATCCTCGACGTGCAGATGCCCGGCATGAACGGCTTCGAGCTGGCCGAGCTGATGCGCGGCACCGAGCGCACGCGCCACATCCCGATCGTCTTCGTCAGCGCCGCGGGCCAGGAGCTGAACTACGCCTTCCACGGCTACGAGAGCGGCGCGGTCGATTTCTTGCACAAGCCGCTGGACCCGCATACCGTGCGCAGCAAGGTCTGCGTCTTCGTCGACCTGTACCGCCAGCGCTGCGCCATCCGGGAGCAGCTGGAAGCGCTGGAGGCCGCGCGCCGCCAGCAGGAACTGCTCGTGCAGGAGCTGCAGGCCACGCAGGCCGACCTGCAGCGCGCGGTCCGCATGCGCGACGACTTCATGTCCATGGTCTCGCACGAGATGCGCACGCCGCTCAACACCCTGTTCCTGGAGACGCAGGTGCGCAAGATGCACCTGGCGCGCGGCAACCAGGCGGCCTTCGCGCCCGAGCGGCTGCCCCAGATGCTGGAGCGCGACGAGCGCCACATCCAGTCGATGATCCGGCTGATCGACGACATGCTCGACGTCACCCGCCTGCAGCGCGGCACCCTCTCCATCCTGCCCCGGCGCTTCGACCTGGTGCACATGGCGGGCCGGCTGGTGCAGAGCCTGGGCTACCAGGCCGCGGCCGCGGAATGCGAACTCAGCCTCGAGGCGCCCGAGGCGCTGGAGGTGGAGCTCGACGAGTTCCGCATCGAGCAGGTGCTCACCAACCTGCTCACCAACGCGCTGCGCTACGGCCCCGGCAAGCCGGTGCTGGTGCGGGTGGCCGAAGACGCGGGCGGCGTGCGCATCGACGTGCGCGACCACGGCCGCGGCATTGCGCTGGAAGACCAGGAGCGCATCTTCAATCAGTTCGAGCGCGCGGTGGACAGCCGCAGCATCGCGGGGCTGGGGCTCGGGCTCTACATCAGCCGCCAGATCGTGCAGTCGCACGGCGGCAGCATCGGCGTGTCGAGCGCGCCGGGGGCGGGCTCGACCTTCAGCGTCCGGCTGCCGCGCGAGGCGCTGCAGGCCGAGGCCGGCATTAGTTAGCCCGCGCGGATTCGCCGCGGCCCGCCGCCGGTGTCGAGGCGCCCGCCGCATCGTCGTGCAGGGGCGCATAGCCCGGCCCGAAGGACACGTCGCCCAGCCGCCAGCCCGCCGGGCGGCGGAACGCCCCCCAGAAGCGCTTGAGCGTGTGCCACTGCATGGCCACCAGGCCGCGTCCGTTGTCGGCATCGACCACCGGATCGCTCACGCCCGTGGGGCGCAGCGGCGCGCCGTAGAGCGCGGTGCCGAACAGGCAGTCCCATACCGACAGCACCTGGCCGAAGTTGCAGTTGTGCAGCGTCGGGCGCTGCGGGTCGCGCAGCATGTGATGCAGGCGGTGGAAGCGCGGGCCGACCAGCAGGCGCTCGCCGATCCAGCCCAGGCGCCCCAGCCGCAGGCGCACGTTGGCGTGCGAGAAGTTCTGCACCAGCTCGCTCACCAGCCCCAGCAGCGCGAACTCGGAAGGCTCCACGCCCAGCACCAGGCCCACGCCGGCCAGCAGGAAGGACTGCAGCACGCCGTCGAGGTAGCTGCCCCGGTCGTTGCTCCAGCAGCTCATCTGGCGCTGGCTGTGGTGCATGCTGTGCAGCGCCCACCACCAGGGGATGGCGTGCTGCGCCCGGTGCATCCAGTAATAGAAGCAGTCGTAGACCACGTAGTAGACGAGGAACATCGCCACAGGATGCTGCTCGAACCACGGGAACCAGTGCCGAAGCCCGCTCGGCTCGGCGCTGGCCGGGCCGCCGCCCAGCAGGTGCGCGAAGGGCATCAGCACCAGGAAGCTGAACAGCGGGAACAGGCCCAGCAGCATCAGCAGCGTGTAGTGGCGGTCCACCGTGGTCAGACGCCGGTCTTCCCAGCGCTCGGCCGGCAGCAGGCTCTCCAGCGGGCGGAAGATGCCGGCAATGATGAAGAGCTGCAGCGCGGCGATCAGCAGCGCCTCGGCGATCTCGCGCGGGTCGCCGGCTGCCTCGCCGATGTGCAGCAGCGCCAGGGCGGGCACGACCAGATGGCCGCTGGTCCAGGAAATGGCATCGGACCAGAGCAGGGGCAAGGACAGCATGGTGGTGGGAAGGCAGGGCAGGCTCGCCATTCTGGCACTGCCCGTTGGAATTCAAAATCAATAGCACAAAGCCCAGTTGCAACCTGGGCTAGAGACCTATTCCCGTGGTGCTCCTGGATCTGGGCAGCGGCACGTTGACCACCACCGCGTCCGACATGAACCCCTATGGCATCGCACTCGACAGCCAGGGCCGGTCCCGTCTCCCCTCGACGTGGCCTTCGATGCCAGCGACGGCTTGCTCTTCACGAAAGATCCCACCGTCGATCCCAGCGTCCAGCGCCGCGAGGCCGATGGCAGCCTGACCCCTTTTGCCGGCCAAGCTACGGCGGACGACAGCGGCGACGGCGGCGCAACTGCGGTCGCCCTACCACGTGGCCGCCAGCCCCGACGCGCGCCGGCTCTTCGTGTCCACCACCGGCGACCACCGCGTGCGCATGCTCACCCTCAACCCGCCCGCCGCGCCCACGGGCGTGACCGCCACGCCCGGCAACGGCGAGGCCACGGTGCACTGGAGCCACGCGGGCACCCCCGCCGCCACCGGCTTTACGGCGGCGGTAGATGGCGACCCCAGCCTGCGCTGCGACGCGCCAGCGGGCCAGACGCAGTGCACCATCGCCGGCCTGACCAACGGCACCGTCTACCGCTTCAAGGTGCTGGCGCGCAACACGGCCAACGGCGGCGACGACGTGAGCGCGGCATCGGCGCCCAGCGCCCCCTTCACACCCAGCATGGTGCTGCCGCCCAACGCGCCCGCCAGCCTGGGCGCCAGCGCGGGCGACGGCGCGGTGCTGCTGAGCTGGAACCCCGCCACCGCCAACGGCACGCCCGTCACCGGCTACACCATTACCGGCGCGCCCGTGGGCGCCAGCGTGTGCCCGCAGCGCGCGGCGCTGGCCACCAGTTGCCTCATCACCGGGCTGGCCAATGGCACGCCCTACACCTTCGCGGTGCGGGCCACCAGCAGCGCGGGCAGCGGCGCGGCGGCCAGCGCAACGGCCACGCCCGCCGCGCTGGCGCCGTATGCCGTGCCACCTGTCTCTTATACACATCTAAAAGAGGGGGGGGGGGGGGGGGGGGGGGGGGGGGGGGGGGGGGGGGGGGGGGGGGGGGGGGGGGGGGGGGGGGGGGGGGGGGGGGGGGGGGGGGGGGGGGGGGGGGGGGGGGGGGGGGGGGGGGGGGGG
>NZ_JAELTO010000093.1 GCF_016428875.1 Xylophilus sp. ASV27 | reverse complement strand
CTCGGTGAAGCTCGGGCTGCAGGCCAAGCGCAAGCGCGCTGGCTGGAGCCTGCCCTATCTGGAGCACCTCATGGGCATGGGAGCGGCTCTGGGGATGGGGGGCTCTGGTTAGATGCGATTGCCCTGGCGCCGGGCCGCGTTCGCTATGCTAAAGATAGCTTGAAGCCTTAGAACCGTCTATGTTTCATTGCAGTTAAATACTGAAGTCATGATCCCTCCAAGGCTTGAAGCTATATATTCAGTAGCATCAATCCACCGCTCCGGCGCGTTCGGGCCGCAGCATGCGCAGCCCGTTGGCCACCACCAGCAGGCTGGCGCCCATGTCGGCGAAGACCGCCATCCACATGGTGGCCTGGCCGGCCAGCGCCAGCCCGAAGAACACCAGCTTGATGCCCAGCGCCAGCGCGATGTTCTGCCACAGCACGGCATGGGTGCGGCGCGACAGGCGCACGGTTTCGGCCACGCGGCGCAGGTCGTCGTTCATGATGACCACGTCGGCGGTCTCCATGGCCACGTCGGTGCCGGCCGCGCCCATGGCAAACCCCAGGTCGGCGCGCGCCAGCGCGGGCGCGTCGTTGATGCCGTCGCCGGCCATGGCGGTCATGCCGTGCTGCTGCTGCAGCGCGGCGATGGCGGCGAGCTTCTGCTCGGGCAGCAGGCCGGCCTGCACCTGCTCGATGCCGGCCTCGCGCGCCGCGGCCCGCGCGGCGGCGGCATGGTCGCCGGTGAGCATGACCGGCACGATGCCCAGCGCGCGCAGGTCTGCCACCGCCCGCGCCGCCTGCGGCCGCAGGGTGTCGGCCACGGCGAACAGGGCGCGCACGGCGCTGCCGTCGGCCAGCAGGGTGACGCTGCGGCCCTGGGCTTCGTGCGCGGCCACGGCCTGCTCGACGGCCGGGTTCCACAGGCCGCGCTCCTGCATAAGCCGGCGGTTGCCCAGGTGCCACTGCGCGCCGCCGACGCGCGCGGCCACGCCGCGGCCGGGCAGGGCGCTGAAGTCCTCCACCGTGGGCAGCGATGCCGGGGCGTCCAGCCCGGCCACGATGGCCTTGGACACCGGGTGGTCCGAGCGCGCGGCCAGCGCCACGGCCACGTCGGGCGCGGCGTCGTCGCCGAAGCCGTGCTGCGCCACCAGCACCGGCCGCCCGGCGGTCACGGTGCCGGTCTTGTCGAAGGCCACGGCGCGGATGCCGCGCGCCTGCTCCAGCCAACTGCCGCCCTTGATCAGGATGCCGCGCCGCGCCGCCGCCGCCAGCCCGCTCACCACCGTGACCGGCGTGGCCAGCACCAGGGCGCAGGGGCAGGCGATCACCAGCAGCACCAGCGCGCGGTAGACCGCGTCGAGCCAGCTCCAGCCCAGCAGCAGCGGCGCGCCCACGGCGACCGCCACGGCCAGCACGAAGACGGCGGGCGTGTAGATGGCGGCGAAGCGGTCGACGAAGCGCTGCGTGGGCGCGCGGGTGGCCTGGGCCTGCTCGACCGCGAGGATGATGCGGTCCAGGGTGGTGTTGCCGGCGGCCGCGGTCACGCGGAATTCCAGTTCGGACTGCGCATTGAGCGTGCCGGCGTACAGGCGGTCGCCGGGCGCCTTGTCCACCGCCAGGCTTTCGCCGGTGACGCTGGACTCGTCCACCGCGCCGCGGCCGGTGCTGACCGTGCCGTCCAGCGGCACCCGGGCGCCGGGGCGTATGCGCACCACCGCGCCCAGCGGCACCTGGGCCGCGGGCAGGGTCTGCCAGCGGCCGTCGGGCTGCTGCACCTCGGCCTGCTGCGGACTCAGCGCCAGCAGCGAGCCGATGGCGTCGCGCGCCCGGCCCACGGCGCGGTCCTCGATGCGCTCGGCCAGGGCGTACAGCGCCATCACCATGGCCGCTTCGGGCCACTGCCCGATGAGGAAGGCGCCGGTCACGGCCACCGCCATCAGCGCGCTGATGCCCAACTGGCCGCGCAGCAGCGAGCGCAGGCCGCTGCGGTAGATGCCCAGGCCGGCCAGCAGAATGGCCGCGCCGGCCAGCAGCATGCCGGCGCCATGCCAGAGGGGCATGTCCGGCCCGAGCAGGTGCAGCAGTTCCGCGCCGGTGGCTGCCGCCAGGGCTGCCGCGATGCGGCCCCAGCCGGGCAGCGCGCCGTGATCGTGGCCGTCGTGCGCATCCTGCGGCGCCGCGGCCGCGCCCGATGGAGCGCAGCCACCGCCGCAGCAGGACACCTCGATGCGCGGCCCCGCGCCTGCGGCAGCGGCGTGGGCATGGTCATGGCCCTGAGGATGGGGGTGCGTATCGCGGTGAGCGTGCGTGTGTTCGGTCATGGGTCTTCCAGATGGCGAGAGGAGGGCGTGCCATGATTGAAAACCCTGAAGCCGCTCGAAGGTCAAGCCATGTCCCGCCAAAGCCCCTGCCACCGCATTGGCGATGCCGCCCGCCTGTCGGGCGTGTCGGCCGCCAACATCCGCTACTACGAGAAGGAGGGCCTGCTCCAACCGCAGGTGCGGGCCGAGAACCGTTACCGCATGTACAGCGACGATGAGGTGCACCGCCTGCGCTTCATCCGCCTGTGCCGCGCCATGGACATGTCGCTGGACGAGGTGCGCACCCTGCTGGCGCTGGACCTGGGCGACAACGGCGACTGCGCGCGGGCGCGCGGCACGCTCACCGCCCACCTGGAACACGTCCGCGAACGGCTGCAGGAGCTGCAGGCGCTGGAGGCCGACCTGAGCGCGCTGCGCGACCGCTGCGACGGCCAGGAGCAGCGCTGCAGCATCATCGAGGCGCTGCACGCACGTGCCGATGCGCAGGCCACCGGCGAGCGGCCGGCGGCAGGGCCGCGGCGCCACGTCTAGCGGCAACGGATCGCCGGCCTGCAAGCGCTTCTTGCCCCACGGCCCCGCGATGGGACACACTGTTGCAAAATACTCCGCCCTCAGACCTTCGCGCGGCCATCCCGGCCCACTCTCCAGAATGCTAGACCAGAACACACCTCCGATGCTCAAGAAGATCGCGGTGGATCAATTGCGTACGGGCATGTACCTGCACAAGTTGGGCGGCTCGTGGTTGAAGCACCCGTTCTGGCGCAGCGCCTTCCTCCTGGAGAGCCAGGACGACCTGCGTTCGGTGCGCGAATCCGGCATTGGCGAGGTCTGGATCGATACGGCCAAGGGCAAGGACGTGGAGGTGGGCGCTGCGGCGGGCAGCGCGCCGGCCGAAACCGTAGAGGAGGCGGCGCCGCCACCGCCACCGCCGCCCGTGGCCTTGCCCCGGCACCGTCCGGCCAGCTTCGAGGAAGAATTGGAGCGCGCGCGCGGCCTGTGCTCGCTGGCAGGCGAGGCCATGGCCTCGATGTTCTCCGACGCGCGCATGGGATGCGCCATCGACACGGGCACCGCGCTGCCGATGGTGGAGGACATCGCCGCCTCGGTGGCCCGCAACCCGGCAGCCTTCATCAGCATCGTGCGCCTGAAGAGGCGCGACGACTACACCTACATGCATTCCGTGGCGGTCTGCGCGCTGATGGTGGCGCTCGCGCAGCAACTGGGCTGGGAAGAGGCGCGGGTGCGCGAGGCCGGCATGGGCGGGCTGATGCACGACCTCGGCAAGGCCTTGACGCCGCTCGAAGTGCTGAACAAGCCAGGGCGCCTCACCCGGGAGGAGTTCGAGATCATGAAGCGCCACCCCGAGGACGGCTGGCGCATGCTGCGCGAAGGCGGAACCGCCAGCGACATCGTGTGCGACGTGGCCTTGCACCACCACGAGAAGTACGACGGCACCGGCTATCCGCACGGGCTGGCCGGTGAGGACATCAGCGTGTTCGCGCGCATGGGCGCGCTCTGCGACGTGTACGACGCGGTGACCTCGGTGCGCAGCTACAAGGAGCCCTGGGACCCGGCCCTGACCATGCGCAGGATGGTGAGCTGGAAGGGCCATTTCGACCCGGTGCTGACCCAGGCCTTCGTCAAGAGCGTGGGCATCTACCCGGTGGGCTCGCTGGTGCGGCTGGCATCGCAGCGCCTGGCGGTGGTGGTCGAGACCAATGCGCAGGCGCTGCTGCATCCGCGGGTCAAGGTGTTCCATTCGGCCTCGCGGCACGAGCCGCTGCCCCATGTGGTGCTGGACCTTTCGCGACCGCATGGGCAGGACAGGATCATCGGCGTCGAGGACCCGCAAGCCTGGGGATTCAGCGACCTGGACGCGCTGTGGCTGCCGGGTCCGGCCAGGAGGCCGGCGGGCTCCTGACGCGGCTGCACCTCAGACCGGCAAGCGAGACGGGAGCACGGCGTGCGCTGGATGCGCTGGCGCAGTGGGCCGAACGGGCAAAAAAAGCATGGCTGGTCGGGCGGACCGATGGCTAGCAAAAACGACCCTTGGGGAGAAACATCTCCCGGAGTCGCCCCACGATGAAACCGGAGAGGGCTGTGGCGCCGTGCCTGCATCATACCAACAATTGAAAATGATTCGCAATTAGAATTCGAGCTGCCACCGCTCCTGGTGGCAAATGAGCAAGGAGCGCAATCCCATGGCCTGCAAGACCAGCGACTACGACGAGCTGCTGCATGAGCACCAGGTATTGCTCGCGGCCCACGGACAGGCGCAGGCACGGTGCAGCACCTTGCTGGCGCGGCAGGCGGCCGAGATCGCGAAGCTGCAGGCGCAGCTCCTGCGCCTGCGCGCCGAGGTGCTGCGCCGGGATACCGCACTGGCATTTGAGCGCGAAGACCGTGCGGCGCTCGAGGCCTCCCTCCCGGGGCTGCCGCGCAGGAGGGCGCTGATCCGCCACGTCGAGGCCCTGCGTGACCGCCTGCAGCGCCTGCTGGGCTCCCGCAGCGCCTTGCAGCCGCCCCAGCCCGCGCCAGCGAAGCCGCCCCCGGCCGCGCCGGACGCCCTGCGCGAGAAATCGGTGCTGTGTGTCGGGCGCGATGCTGTTCAACTGATCGCTGCGCAACATGTCGTGGAACTCGCCGGGTGCCACTTCTTGCACCATGACGGCAGCGATGCCGACGAGCATGCCGCATTGCTGGAGTCCAGCCTGCTGGCGGCGGACCTGGTCATCTGCCAGACCGGCTGCGTCAGCCACGGTGCCTACTGGCGTGTACAGGACCACTGCCGACGCACCGGCAAGCGCTGCGTACTGGTCGAACAGCCCCAGGCGCTGCACTTCGTGCGCCGCCCGGCCCCCCTAGAATCGGAGCCCCATGCGCCTTCCCGCCCCATCCACGAGCCGCCATGAGGCGCTCGCCCGCAGCGCCCTGGACAACCGCCATGCGTAGTCCTTTCGGCCTGTTGGGTCTGGTGTTGGCGCTGCTGATCGCCGGCCTGCTGGCCAAGGCTGCGCTGCGCGGTCCGGCCACGCCGCCGGCAGGCGGGACGGCAGCGGCGGCGGACGTCCTCCAGCAGCGCGACCAGGCCGTGCAGCAGGTGCAGAAGGCACTGGACGAAGCCGCCGACACGGCGCGCAGGCAGCGCGATGCCGCAGAGCAGCGCTGACGCCGTGCCGCCGCCCGGCTCGGACGCCGGCTGGATGCGGGTTGCGCTCGAGCAGGCGCGGGCCGCGGCTGCTGCCGGCGAAGTGCCCGTTGGCGCCGTGCTGGTGCGAAATGGGCAGATGCTCGCCGGCGGACGCAATGCGCCCATCGCGGGCCGCGACCCGACGGCCCATGCCGAAATCGTCGCCTTGCGCGCCGCGGCCGCGTCCCTTGGCAACTACCGCCTGGAGGGCTGCACGCTCTACGTGACGCTGGAGCCCTGCGCCATGTGCAGCGGCGCGATGCTGCACGCGCGCCTGGCGCGGGTGGTGTACGGTGCGCCCGACCCGCGCACCGGTGCGGCAGGTTCCGTGCTCGATCTGTTTGCCGAACCGCGCATCAACCACCAGACCCGGGTGCAGGGCGGCGTGCTGGCCCAGGAATGCGGCGCGCTGCTGCAGGATTTCTTCCGGCAACGGCGCGGCGCGCAATTGGCCGCTCGCGCCCCCGCGCTGCGCGAGGATGCCTTGCGAACACCTGAGCGCCGTTTCGAGGCGCTGCCCACGGGCGCCGCGGCATCGCACTACTGGGAGCACGACGGCCTGCGCCTGCACCTGCTGCTGGCCGGGGCAGGGCAGGGGCCCTTGTGGTTGTGCCTGCATGGTTCCAGCGCCTGGAGCCTGCGTTTCGTGCCGCTGCTGGAGGCACTGGCCGCGGCCGGCCAGACGGCCGTGGCGCCGGACCTGGCCGGCTTTGGCCGCAGCGACAAGCCCAAGCGCGAGGACTTCCATCGTCCCGAGTGGCATGTGCAGTCCTTGCTTGCGTGGCTTGCCAGCCGGGGTGCGCAGCCCTGCATCCTGGTCTCGGAAGCCGGCGTTGCAGGCCCTGCCGGCGCGTTGCTGCGCGCGGCGCCGGAGCGCTTTGCCGGATGGCTGCTGCTGCCGCCCCACGGGGCGGAACCCGAACTGGACGATGTGCCGTACCCCGACCGCGGCCACCGCGCGGGCCCGCGCGCGCTGGCGGCCTGGCACGACGATGCGCAGGCCGCCAGCGCCCTGGCACCGGAGCGCGTGCTGCGCCTGGACGCCGATGCAGGCGGCAACCCCGCGCAGATCGTGCGCCTGGCTGTGGAATACTTTCGCGCAGGCGCGGCGTCCGCCGCTCTCTGATCTTCCCTTCACCTGGAGACGGCCGCACCCGCCGGCCGCCATGAACTTGTCCGCTGCGAAACACCACCACGACCACCACCACCATGCCGATTGCGGACACGCGCATGGCCCGCGCCATATCTACGTCTATTCCCCTTCGGGCGCCGTGCGCGACAAGGCGGCTTTCCGCCGCGGCGTGGCACGCCTGCGCGCGCTCGGGCATGAGGTCGAGATCGACCCCGACGCGCTCGCCAGCCACACCCGTTTCGCCGGTGACGACGCGACCCGCCTGGCCGCCATCCACCGGGCCGCGGCCAGTGGCGCGGACGTGGCGCTGATCTCGCGCGGGGGCTACGGCATCAGCCGGCTGCTGCCGGCCATCGACTACAAGGCGCTGGCCAGGGCCGCGCGCCGCGGCACCCGCTTCGTGGGGCTGAGCGACTTCGTCGCGCTGCAGACCGCGCTGCTCGCCAAGACCGGCGCCGTGACCTGGGCCGGGCCCGCGCTGGGGTCCGACTTTGGCGTGGACGGCGAGCCGGACGACATCATGCAAGCCTGCTTCGACGATCTGCTCACAGGCCAGGGCGAAGGCGCGGGCTGGCGCATGCCCAAACCGCGCGAAGAATCAAAATTGATAGCGCAAGGCCCAGAATCCACTAAGGCTTCAGGCGATTTTTATATAAAAAAGGGCCTGCTCTGGGGCGGCAACCTGGCGATGCTCGCCTCCCTGGTGGGCACGCCCTACCTGCCCGACACCAAGGGCGGCATCCTGTTCCTGGAGGACGTGAACGAGTCGCCCTACCGGGTCGAGCGCATGCTGACGCAACTGCTGCACGCCGGGGTGCTGGCACGCCAGAAAGCCATCATCTTCGGGCAGTTCACCGACTACAGCCTCACGCCGCACGACAAGGGCTTCAAGCTGCGCAGCGTGATCGACTGGCTGCGCACTCAGGTGAAAGCCCGCGTCATCGACGGACTGCCGTTCGGCCACGTGCCGACCAAGGTGCTGCTGCCGGTCGGGGCAGAAGTCTCCCTCTCTGTCGAGGGGCGCGATGCCCTGCTGTACTGGGGGCATGTGCACTGAGGACCCTGCTGCGCGCTACGCGGTCTGCCGCATCCGTGTGCGTATCGTCTGCGCCAGCCCCGCGATCGACAGCGGCGCACAGCCTTCGGCCTTGTTGCTGACGGTGATGTAGGCCGGGTGGCCCGCGCGGGTCGTGGCGATGGCGACCTTGGCCAGCGCTTCGCGGGTTTCCTCGTCGACATCGTGCAGGCGGTCGAAGGGCTCGTAGAGTTGCTTTGCGTCCTCGTAGCCGTACAGGCCGTGGACAGGGTGCAGGTTCCAGCGGCACACCAGCGGCCCCGGCCAGAGCGCGCGCAGCATGGGCAACTGCTCTCCGATGCGCGGCATCTTGGCGTGCAGGCCCAGGCAGTAGGTGGCGCCCGTCTCGCGCAGCGCCTGGGCCAGTTCGGGCGTGATCCATTCGGGGTTGCGGACCTCGACCGCCATCACTCCGTCTGGAGCGTGCGGGCGCAGCGCAGGCAGGGCCTGCAGCATCGCGCGCAGGCGTTCCAGGATTTGCGGCAATCGTCCCAGCATCGGCCCTGGCAGGGGGCTGAGTTGGAACACCAAGGCGCCGAGCCTGGCCCCGAGCCCTTCTAGCGCGGGCGCCACGAACTCCTGCAGCGCCAACTGCGGATCCAGGAAGGCCGGGTTGGCCTGCAGGCCGCGGCCATCCTCGCCGCGCACCATGGCATCGGTCACCAGCCCCGGCGCTTTCACCACGAAACGGAAGTCCGGCGGCACCTGCGCCGCATAGGCCGCGTACTGGCTGGCGGTGAGCGGCCGGTAGAACGCGCGGTCCACGCACACGCTGCGAAACAGCGGGTGCTGGCTGTAGGCGGGCAAACCGCGCTTGGACAACGCGGCCTCGGGGTGTTCATCCGCCCAGACCATGCCGGTCCAGCCGGGGTAATTCCACGAGGAAGTCCCCAGCCGCAGCAGCGAGGGCAGTTCCGCTGCAAGCGCCTGATGTGCCGGATCGGGCGCTTGTGCTGCGATGGCTGCCTGCGCGCGGGTTCTGGCCGCAGCGCCGGACGGCGCGGGCCGGGGCGCCGGCTCCTCCGCGTCAAAGGAAAAAAGCGAATCCTGCATGGCCAATGGAGGAGGGGCCCTGCGGCCGGCGGCTTATTTCTCTTTCTTGCCGCGTGGCATGACGGCCGTGACCGGCGGCGTGGGCCGGTCGGACAGCACGGGGGTTTTGGGTACCGAACGGTCCTTCTTCGGCTTCTTCGTCATCTTCTCGTTGCGTTGCTGGCCTTTGGCCATGATGGCCTCCTGTTCCTGTGAATGGCGCCGGCGAAGTGCCGACGGCCCATCCTACTGCGCCAAAGAGCGCCTCAAAGAAGCATGAACATCGCCGCAGCGACCGCAGTCGGCCCCAGCGCGCCGAGCAACAGGCCGCCGGCGCCGATCGTCTCCTCTGCGAATCCGCGCCTGAGCAGGGCCACGCCGGCCGGGTTCGGCGCATTGGCGATCACGGTCAGGCCGCCGCCAGCCACCGCACCGGCGACCAGCATGTACTGCGATTGCGGGGTGATACCGGTAATCAGCGAGCCCAGATAGGTCAGCGCGGCGTTGTCGGTGATGGCCGTCAGGCCCAGCGCACCGAAGAACAGCGCCATCGGCGTCAGGCCCGAAACGATGGGCTGCAGCCACCAGTGCTGCATACCGCCCAGCACCACCAGGCCCGCCAGGAAGAAACCGACCAGCAATGCCTCCTTGAGGATGAGCGGGCTCTGATGACGTTCATACGCCTGGGTGAAGCCAAGGAACATCAGGAACAGGCCCAGGAACACGACCGGATGGTGCGCAGACAGCACCACGCCCACCAGCAGTCCCAGGTGAACCGCGACCACCGACACGGGGACCGGCACGCCGTCTGGAACGGTGTCGCCGCGACCGATCGAAGCCGGGAGCAGATGCTTGCGCAGAGCCAGCGCAGCAACGGTCGCGTTCACCATCACACCCAGCGCCGCCTTCCAACCGAAGGTCGCGAGCATGAAGGCACTGTCCCATTGCCATGTCGTCGCCACCATCAGCACCGGTGGCGCGGCATAGGACGTGAGCGTGCCGCCGATCGAGACGTTGACGAACAGCACCCCCAAGGCCAGGTACTTGACCTTCTCGGGCACCTGCGGCCGAAAGATCTGCGGCGCCAGCATCAACGCCGCGATGGTCATGGCGGCCGGCTCGGTAATGAGCGAGCCCAGCAGCGGCACCGCCGCCAGCCCCAGCCAAGCGGTGGCCAAGGGCGTGGAGACAGGCAGCATCCTGGCGGCGGCATTGACGGTGGACATCACGGTGAGCAGCACCGGCCGCGACGCGGCGATCACCATCACCACGAAGACGAACAAGGGCTCCGTGTAGTTGCGCGATTCGACGTAATCCAGCGCCGGCGCACCGCCAGCCATGAGGGCCATGGCCAGCACCAGCACGATGGCCCAGAAGCCGAAAACGACCTCGACTTCCCCCAACAAGTGGAACAGGCCCGCGTGGGCCGGATAGCGCCGGGACAATTGCTCGAATTGCTTGGCGACGAAGGTATGCAGCAGGGCAATGGCAAAGATGCCGGCGGCAACCCACTGTAGCGCGGTATCTGACATGTAATTCCTGGTCATGGCAAAGCCCGCGAGGCGGCCCGACCATCGCTGAAACCTGGAACACCACCAAAGCCGGCGCACCACCCAGTCAGCGATCTTACGCGGAAGTTCGGGGAGGAAATTCGGGAGGTGGATTTTGACTATACATAATATACATCGTATAAAGTCAACCATGCCTGCAGGCACCGATCCCTCCGACCTCAAGGACCGCGCCCAGCTTGGCGCGCGCTTTCGGGCCATGTACCGCAGCCTGGGCCTGGACCGGTGCGGCGCCGCGAAGCTTCTTCGCGTCTCGGAGCGCACTTTGCATAACTGGGAAACCGGCCGCCATCTGGTGCCCTATGCCGCCTACCGGTTGGTCCGCCTGGAGTGCCGCGCGGAACTGCCCGGGGCGGCCTGGGCCGGCTGGTCGTTCATCGCCGGAGCGCTGGTGTCGCCCGAGGGCCACCGGTTCGTCGGCTCCGACTGCAATTGGTGGTCGCTTTTTGTGCGGCGAGCCCGGCTGTTCCATGTCGTCTACCGCGAGAACCTCGATCTTCGTCGGGCCATGGGTGCTGCGCGCCCGGCCGAACGGGACCCGCAAGGGGCACGTTCGGCCGGGAGCGAAGCACCGGCCCCCCGCAGCAAGCGGAGCGTGCGGGGGGCCGGCGCGGAGCGCCGGGCTTAATTTATTAACAAGACACTTTAGAACACGTAATTCCTCGCGGGCCGTGTTCCCTTGGGTCGTAGCTATGAAAGTTGTAGCGTTATGGTGAACAAGCAACAGTCATTCACGCGAAAGAAGATTCGTGAGTTCGGAACTGATGCGGCCTATCACGAGATAGTGAGGCGGTTTGAGAACAGTGCTCCCGTGTCACCTTTGCTGCGGTCGTTGGTGGCGCGCCTTGCGTCCGATACGTGGGCCGATGTGACTGGTGGCACCGGCGTGGTGCTGGTCGATGGCAAGCCGGTCGACGCTCCTCGCAAACGCGGCCGTCCGCGCAAGGGGGTCTGATGGGGCCATCTGCGTTCGTGGTGCTGGCGCTTGGCCCTATTGGGCTCTGTGCGGCGATCTGGGGTGCGTCTGCACCCTACCCCTCGCTCTCGGCCGTACAGCCGCTGGCGGGGCATTCCATGCAGCCCGCAAGGGCGCATTAAGCGGGGAATCCGGGCGGATAGGCCGCTCGGACCCCCTGACCAAAACCCAAGTGACAAGGACTTGAAAAATGGCTGACTCGAAGTCTATCCCGGCTGACGCCGATGCTCTTGCTACGCATATCTCTGAGCTATTGCAACACAGCTCCGCTGCGTATGAATTTGCCCTTGAACTGTCCACATTGTTTGAAGGAATCGAGGGCTTGGAGTCCTCGCCCAAGTGGGTCTTCACGCTGTCCCGCATGGCTGGGCGCGTAACGGAAAACGCGGATATTGCTCACGTCAGGGCGTTGCGCGTGTGCTCGGCGCTCGGCCTGGAGCGTGTCTGATGAGCACATTCACCGACCAGCTCTACCGCCAATGGCTCCGCTCCCACCTGGACGAGCGCGAGCGTTGGATGGCCGATGCCCGCGCTGCTGCAGCCCGGTGGCGCGCCATGGCCGCGAAACCCGCCACTGAGGCCTAGCGCGACAAGGGAGTAGCCCGGCATCGTCGTGAGGCGCCCCGGGTCGAAACCTCCGCCGCCAGCGGTCGGCCCGCTGGCGCCGGCAGATCGCGGCAACAAGCGCAGCGCAGTGCCGTCCACGCGCCACCGGTTGATCCCTCGTGCGTCAGCACCTCTGCTCAAGCGCCCTGCTCGCCGCGTAGCGCTGCTGTTACGTCCACCAGGCGTCTATCGCGCGCCTGATAAGCCGGGTGTTCTGTGGCGGTCGATTATGTGAATAACTATTGCCTGAGTACCCGTTTAAACTGAGAATGAAGGTTCTTCAGATGAAAACAGATAATCCATCTGATATACATCGTATAAAGTAGAAAGCCGTCGTATCCGCATTGTCGGGAAAGACCTATCGTGTCAAGCGCCCGATCCTTCGGATCGATTGCTCACACGGGCCTCCATCAAAACCGCCTAGGACTTAGGAGCCTCGTTGACGCACGGGTCGGACTCTAGGGACTTTGCCCGAGGGTGTCAACTTTTGATACATCCCCAAGGTCCGTCGAGGGCTCCGCTGCGCCATCGCGCGCTACAAAGTTTGGTCTCGCTACCACCTGTCCATGCGTGCATCCTTGGTCCAGGGCCTTGTCCAGGTTCGGTCTCATTGCGGCGGCAAGCTCCTGCGCCGTCGCGTACCCATAGCTGCGCGCCATCGCCACGGCTCTGGCACGGTGGCCCGCCGGCATGGCCTGCAGGGCGCGCTCGACCGCCGCACTCAGGCGCTCTTCGTACTCCAGCCAGCAGCCGTCGCTCGCCGCATCGGCGATCTGGTCGCAGCAGGCACGCCAACTCACAGGATCGAAGCACTGCTGCATGTTGGCTCCTCGCATGGGCTAGACCATCTTGAGCACTGGATTGCTCGGCGGCACCGGCTGCACCCAGCGCGACGGCTCCACCAGCACCACGCAGGACAGGTGGCCGGCGATGTTGCCGCGGCTGTGGATGGCGTACCGCACGATGTTCGTGCGGTTCGGCCCCGGCAGGTGCCATGCGCACTTGATGACTTCCCGCTGCACGCGGGCACCCAGCTCCTGGGCCTGGTCTTCCCCCTCGGCTTCGCGCGCATACATGCGAAAGATCAGCGGCGATACCAGCGCCATGCCTTCCTCCACGAAATGCACCGGGGCGCCCGCTTCGTTGTACTTGAGCTCGCGGCTCACCAGGCTCTGCTGGACCCAGCGCAGGAAGGCCAGCGCAAGCTCGCTGGGCTGCGGCGCAGGCTTGTCCTGGTCCACGGACAAGCGCGGCAGCTTCTGCACCAGCAGCACCGGGGGCGGCTCGGCCGGCGCTGCATGGGATGAGGCTGCACGGGCTGGCGCGGCCGCCGCGCGCGGCATGATGGCCGGCAGATCCTCGAGGTCCTCGGCAAGGCGCCTGAACTCCGCGCTCACGCTGCGGTGCCACGGTGTTACATCGCTTGGTGCTGGTGCTGGTGCCGGTGCTGGTGCTGGTGCCGGAACGTCGGCCGCGCGCTGTTGTACGGCGGATTGGATTGCTGCAGTTTCTGGTGCCGGGCGTGCCTCGCGTCCGAGCGCAGGCCCTGGCGTTGCAGCAGCGGGTGGCCGCGTTGCGCCATGCTCGGATGATTGGCCGGTCCCCGGCGTGCCCTTCGCAGTCGCCTTCGACGGCGGCATGGCCCTCGGCTTCTTCTCCTGGCGCTGCAGCGCTGCAGCAGTTTCGAATGGGTCGAGGAAGTCGGAGTCGCTCACCAGGTAGGCGGCTTCTTCTGGCGCAATCTCGTGTGGATGCACCTTCGCAGAGCCTGTTGCAGTGTCAGAACTGCGAACAGTTGGCGCAGGTGCAACTGCTGCCTGTCTCAGCGCAGCAGCTTCATGGGCCTTGGGTGTCGCTACGCTGGCAGAAGAGATTGGCGCAGCTTCAGTAGGCCTGGCTGCAGGTGCCTCTGGCGCAGCTTTGGGAGGTTTGGTCGAAGGCTTCCTGAAGGCAGGCTCCCGCATGATGGCTGCGATCTTGTCGGGCTTGCCCTCCTGCTTCGTGGCCGCTGCCGCGGCAGGCTGCTGCAACTGCGAAACGTCGGAATCTGGCGCAGCTTCAGGTGCCTGGTCGGATCCTGGCGCAACCTCTTGGCCATGTCCTGCTGGATCAGGGACCCGCAACTGTGGCGCGGCCGCCTCCGCTGCCTCCTCTGCGTCCGCTGCGTCCGCTGCATCAGGCTTGCGTTTGTCGCGCAGCTGCAGATGGCCGCGCATCGGTGCCGGGTACTTGCTCTCGTGCGCGAACAGCTTGGCCAGCGGGAAGCGCAGCATGGCGAGCTCGTGCACGTAGCCGCCCTGCTGCTCCGCAGTGCCGCTGTCCTCCGCATGGCCATGCACGGTCACGTACCAGATGGCCTGGCCTGTCGCAGGGTTGAGCTCGATGGCGCCGTACTCCTGCCAGGTGTCGAAGAGCCGATCGTTCTTCGTCTCGCCTGGCACCGCTTCGTCAGGTTCGTGAGTCTTGATCCAGTCGCGCACGCTGTCGGCCAGGCGCTTGGCCACGAACCAGACCGAGCCCTCGTACACCCAGCCGGCGGCGCCGCTGCGGTTCAGCGGCAGCGTGGATCCCGTGCGCAGCATCGAGCCGATGGCCTGCATCAGCAGGTCGATGAGGGGGATGGCCTTGGCGGTAGCGAAACGCGCCTTGTGGCCGCTGAGCAGCGCGCGCTGCGTGGAGAGCTTGTCCGCCCGTCGCACGATCTGCGCGACCAGGCTGTCCTTGTCCTGCGCGCACAGGTACTTCTCCAGCGCGTCGAGCGCCTGGGGCGTGTAGGCGAGGAACTGCAGGGCGGATTCGGGCGCGATGCGCGGCAGCAGCAGCTGCGCCAGGCGCGCATGGGCGCCGTAGTCGCGCTGGCTCTTGGGCGCGAAGTCCACCAGGTACTCGGGTGCGGCGCGCTGGCCTGCGATCTGCATCAGGCTTCCTCCGGTGGGCGCCCAGCGGATCGAATCGGCCATGCCGTCGCAGCGCCACTGGATCCGCAGATCGGTCATGGGCTTGGCGATGTCGTGCAGCAGCGCGGCGAAGAACACCACGTAGGTCCACTGGTCGCGCTGCGCGTCGATCTCCTCGATTTCCGAACCAGCGGGCAGCAGATGGGCATTGCGCCAGGTGACCGCGGCCAGCAGCATCTCGATGGTGTGCGAGAGCAGCCCGCCGGCGTGGGCATGGTGGTGTGCCTCCGATGCCGGCATCAACTGGACGAATTCCGCGTAGCGGTGGATGGCGGGCAGTAGATCGCGCTGCCAGACCTCCAGGGACTGCCGCGACTGGCGCCAGATCTCCTGGAGAGCCTTGCCGGCCTGGACGGTGGTGAGCAGCTGCTCGGCGTTCAGCACCCGCACCCAGCCGGCCTCGCTGCCCGCCACGAGCGGGAAGTCGGCACGAGGTGGGCCGCAGGGCTCACCCGGTCCATTCCCATCGTGGCCCGCTTCGGCCAGCGCCTGGCTGGAGGGCTGCCGGGCCGGGCGCCCTGCCCTGCCCCACGGGATCATGGCGAGCAGTCTTGCGGCAATGGACTTCATGCCGCGCGCTGCCCCAGCAGATGCTCGGCGCACTGGAGCGAGAGTTCCAGGTTGCCCCTGTCTGGCGACCAGGTCGCCATGTCTTCGCCTGGCAGGCCTTCGGCCAGGAATTCAAGGAACGACTGGCGCTGCGGGTTCCAGCGCACACGCGGGCGCAGATCGGGTCCGCTCCAATCGCTGCAGGTGTGGATGAACTGCTGGCCCATGATCGCCCTGACGATGCTGTGCCAGGTCTTTTCGTCGCCAGGCACACCGAGCGGCCGGTCGGCCACGTGCTGCAGGAGGATCTGGCGCACGCACAGCACCGGGTCGTGTTCTTCTTCGAGGTGCTTCTCCAGGCCCTCGAAGCGTCCGAGCCAGAGGAGCAGGCGCACGGCATGCCGGCCAAGGTCGAGCTGCTGCAGGGCCTCTACGATGGTGAAGATGGCGCAGGTGCGGTCCATCGGGTCGCGCCCGAAATAGGGCGCGTCCTCCGAAGGGCGAACCGGCAGGTGCTGGCTGAAAAGGGAGGGGGTGCGGCCGGACTTGTCCATGGGGCCGCACGGTACCGGGGCCCACATTCGCCGTCAGCACGAAAACGCTCAGTCTGCTGTGAACGATTTACGCTTGAAATGCAGGCCAGAGTATGGTAGCTAGCCGCCCTCGTTACGGACGCCGGCCAGCGCATGCTGGATCTGGGTGTGCAAGCCGGGGAGATCTTGGTGGATGGTCTTCCAAACGATTCCAAAGTCCACTTTGAAGTATCCGTGTGCAAGGGCGTTGCGCATTTCGTAGGCGAACGACAGTGGCAATTCGGGATGCGCAGCCGCGAACTCAGGATGGTGCTTCTTGATGTTGTTGCTGGCCTCGCCAATGATTTCGAAGTTGCGGATCACCGCATCCTGCGCATACTCGTTGTTCCGGAATGCCACTTCATCCATGTCCCTGGTATAGCGGTCGATGCGCGTGATGGCTTCCATGATGTGCGCAAGATAGTCACCAAGGCGCGGCTGCTCAAGCGTCATACGGGGCGCGCCTCCGCCAGCACCTTGGCCCGGAAGTTGTCGGGCAGGGCGTTGGGCGTCAGAACATCCACACTCACACCGAGCAGCTGGCCGAGTTCATAGCGGATTGCGCCAATGTCGAACAGCGTCGTCTCCGAGGTCGGGTCGATGAGGATGTCCAGGTCGCTGTCATCCGTATCCTGGCCGCGCAGGACCGAGCCGAACACCCGCGCGTTGCGGGCGCGGTGCGACTCCACCACATGCCGGATCGCAGCGCGGTTGGAGGCCAAGGCTTCAGAGGGCTTCATGTCGTCTTCTCCCAGTGCAAAGTCTGGTTTTACACCATCACGGTGACGCAGGTCGTTGCACCGCGGAGCACGGCGGCGAGTCATGGCGCACAAGCGGCCCCGCAACGGCGCGTCACATCCACGACTGGGCCACCGCCTTTTGCGAGGGATGGCACGGCCACCGTGCCATCCCTCGCCCGTATCCGGTAGAGCCCTTTGCCGGTACCGGTAAATCCTTTGCGCATGCGACCGAAGTATGAGGAGCATGCGCGCCCTTTGGGTTGGGCCCCTAATCCTGTAGGACGCCTTTGCCCGTCGCCAGCAGCCCTCTGCTGGCCTTCCTTACAAGCCGTTTCTGCAACAAGCATTTTCCAACTCGTCTGTCAAGCGTAAAACCTGCTTTACGTAGCGAAGGGTTTCCGGTTGAGCGAACTGCGCGCCGGGCCGAGCATGCCGCCCTGGAAACGTACACGTTCCCCCCGGGCGGCCGCACTCTTCTTCATGGTTCTCTCTCTGGCTTGGCGGCCCGGGCTTCTTTCACGGAGTTTCCTCGCCCCATGACCCGGCATTTCTCCCGCAATATCACCGCCAGCGCAGTGCTGCTCCTGGCAGGCGTTGTGCATGGCGCCACGCCGCTCGTGGAGGGCAACAAGCGCATCCAGCTTGGCCGCTACACCACCGCCGATGCGCTGCCGCAGCAGAGCCTGAGCGAGCCGCTGGAGCTGGTGGCCCACATCACGTTCCCGCGTGAGCAGGTCTCGACCATCGGCGAGGCGATCGCATACACGCTGCTGCGCACCGGCTACGCGCTGCCGGAGCCCAAGGGGCTGGCGCCCGACGCCCAGCGCTTCCTGGCGCTGCCGCTGCCCGAGGCGCAGCGCACCCTGGGGCCGTTCTCGGTGCAGGACATCCTGAACGTGCTCGTCGGCAAGGCCTGGGTGTGGCAGGTCGATCCCGTCACCCGCAACGTCTGGTTCACGCTTGCCAGCGGCCCGGCGCCGCGCCGCCTGCAGCCGATCGTCTCGCCCTCCGCTGCGGCGGCCAGGCCCTGATCGGAGGACGGCATGCAGGATGCAGAGCACATGCGGGCGGACCCCGCCCAGGCGCCCTTCGACGGCCTTCCGGTGCCGCCGCCAGACGATATGTGGCCGCACCAGCTCGATGATGGCCACATGGCGCCTGCGGCGCCGCCGCGGGCGAACGCGGCGCCCGAGGAGCCGCCGCGCCGCTCCGGCCCTGTCTCTTATACACATCTCCGAGCCCACGAGACCGTACAGGAAATCGCGTATGCCGTCTTCTGCTTGAAAAGAGGGGGGGGGGGGGGGGGGGGGGGGGGGGGGGGGGGGGGGGGGGGGGGGGGGGGGGGGGGGGGGGGGGGGGGGGGGGGGGGGGGGGGGGGGGGGGGGGGGGG
>NZ_JAELTO010000092.1 GCF_016428875.1 Xylophilus sp. ASV27 | reverse complement strand
CCGCCTGTGGCAAGCCCGCCCCCATCGAAACCGTCGAATCGCTGGTGGCGAACCCGGAGCGCCTGAAAGCACTACGGCAGGCGTGCAAGGCCGACCACGCCAAGGTCGGCGATGCGCAGTGCAACGCGGTGGCGGAGGCCACTCGCCGGCGCTTCTTCGGCAGCGGCGGGCCGAAGTACACGCCGCCCGCATCGCCGCCGGGCGGGTTCTGGCAGGGGGAAGCGGCCAAGGCGCGTGCCGCACCGCCCGCAGCGTCCGTGCCATCCACGCCGAAGGACCTGCCGTGAACGACGTGGCGGTTCTGGACCGCTTCCTCGACGTCTTCTCGCGCTACATCGATTCGGGGTTCGGGCTGCTGCGCGGGGAAGTGGCATTCCTGACGGCCACGCTCATCGCGATCGACATGACGCTCGCGGGTCTCTTCTGGGCCATGAGCCATGCCTCGGGCCAGGGCGATGACGTGATCGCCAAGCTGATCAAGAAGGTCCTGTACGTCGGTGCCTTCGCCTACATCATCGGCAACTTCAACAGCCTGGCGGGGATCGTGTTCCGGTCCTTCGCCGGACTGGGTCTCACAGCCTCGGGTTCCGGCATGAGCCAGGCGCAACTGCTGCAGCCGGGCCAGCTTGCCAAGGTCGGCATCGATGCCGGCCGCCCGATCATGGAGCAGATCAGCGGCATGACGGGATTCCCGGAGGTGTTCGCCCATCTGGACACCATCGCCGTGCTCTTCCTCGCCTGGCTGGTGCTGATCGTCGCGTTCTTCGTGCTGGCGGTTCAGCTCTTCGTCACGCTGATCGAGTTCAAGCTGACGACGCTGGCGGGCTTCGTGCTCGTGCCCTTCGCGCTGTGGAACAAGACCAGTTTCCTCGCGGAGAAGGTACTGGGCAACGTGATGTCCTCGGGCATCAAGGTGCTGGTGCTGGCCGTGATCGTCGGGATCGGCTCCGGGCTGTTCTCGGAGTTCACGGTGCCGCCCGGCGCCGATCCGAGCATCGACCATGCACTGGTCATCATGCTGGCGTCGCTCGCGATGCTGGGCCTGGGCATCTTCGGGCCGGGGATCGCGACCGGGCTGGTGTCCGGGGCGCCGCAACTCGGGGCGGGCGCGGCGGCGGGAACCGCCATGGGTGCGGCAGGCCTTGCCGTGGCTGGCGGCGCGGCTACGGTGGGTGCCGGCTCGGCGGTCGCCGCCGGTGCGCGCATGGTGCCCGGTGCCGCGCGGGCTGCCATCGGTGGCAGTGCCGCTGCTGCCCGTTCTGCATCCTCGCTGGCCGGCGGTGCCAAGAGCGCGTACCAGGCCGGGGCCTCGGCATCCAGCGGCGGGCCGCTTCGCGCTGCGGGTGCCGGCGTTGCCAACGTCGCGAAGACAGGTGCCAGCGCGGCTGGGCAACGCATCGCGGCAGGCGCCAAGGCGATGAAGGACCGGGCGGCCGGCTTCGTGGCGGAAGCAGCGGCTCCGGCGGCTGCTTCCGCGTCTGCCGCATCGGCGGATGCCGGTGCGGCTGTGGGGCCAGCATCCGAACCTGCGTGGGCGCAACGCATGCGCCGCAGGCAGCAGATCAGCCATGCGGCTTCGACGACCGCGCACGTTCTGCGCTCGGGCGACCACGGCGGCGGTGGCTCCGGCCCCAGCTTGCGCGACGACTCCTCTTCCTGACTTTCCTGAGATTCATTCCATTGGAGATCCCATGCGATTCAAACGCCCCCTGGTGCGCTATGGCGACACGCCGCAGCCCGCCACCGCTTATCAATCCGCCGCCCAGGTCTGGGACGAGCGCATCGGCTCCGCCCGCGTGCAGGCGAAGAACTGGCGGCTGATGGCCTTCGGCTGCCTCAGCCTGGCGGTCCTCATGGGCGCGGGGCTGGTCTGGCGTTCCGCGCAGTCCATCGTCACGCCCTACGTCATCGAGGTGGACCAGGCCGGGCAGGTGCGGGCTGTGGGCGAAGCTGCCACGCCCTACAAGCCCAGCGATGCGCAGGTGGCGCACCACTTGGCGCGCTTCGTCACGCTGGTGCGGTCCCTCTCCGTCGATCCCATCGTGGTTCGTCAGAACTGGCTCGACGCTTACGACTACACGACCGACCGCGGTGCAGCCACCCTGAACGACTACGCGCGCGTGACCGATCCGTTCTCGCGCATCGGGCAGGAGACCGTCACGGTGCAGGTCAACAGCATCGTGCGGGCCAGCGACAGCTCATTCCAGGTGCGCTGGACGGAGCGGCGGTATGTCAATGGTGCGGCTGCAGGCTTGCAGCACTGGACAGCGGTGTTGTCCATCGTGCTGCAGACACCACGCAGCGAGGAGCGGCTGCGCAAGAACCCGCTCGGTATCTACATCAACGGGCTGTCGTGGAGCCGGGAGCTCGACGCCAGCCAGGGAGCAAAACCATGAATGTTCGTTTCCGTACTTCCGTATTCGTGGCCGTGATGGCCGCGCTCATCCTCGGCGGCTGCGCCTCGCAGGGCAAGCCGCCGCCGGTGATCTCGCTGGATGAGCCTGTGGCTGTTCAGGCCCAGCCGCTGCCCGAAGCACCCAAGCCCATCGAGGTGGTTGCGGTACCGGAGCCGCTGGCGCTGCCTGCGCAATTGAAGCCATTGCCCGCGATGGACACGCCGGCATCTCCGCCGGAGCCCACCGACGAGAAGCTGCGCGTGTCGCGCGCCAATGAGGAGGCCCGCGTGGCGCCGACGCGCGAGGGATATGTCAACGCGATCCAGGTGTGGCCCTTCAGCGATGGCGCGCTGTACCAGGTCTATGCAGCACCGGGACGCGTGACGGCGATTGCTCTGCAGGCGGGCGAGGAACTAGTGACTGTGGCTGCGGGCGACACTGTGCGCTGGATCGTCGGGGACACGTCCAGCGGCGCAGGTGAGGCACTGCGCGTGAGCGTTCTGGTCAAGCCGATCCGTTCAGGGTTGAAGACCAACCTGGTCATCACGACCAGCCGACGCACCTACCTGATTGAGCTGACCTCGACCGAGAAGGCCTGGATGGCCTCGGTGTCCTGGGACTATCCGAAGGACCGTATGCTGGCCCTGCAGCGTCAGGCGCAGGCGGCGAGCGCTGCCGCGCCTATCGATTCCGGGCTGTCTCTAGAGAAAATCCGCTTCCGCTACGCAATCACCGGCAGCGCTGCACCATGGAAACCGCTGCGGGCTTTCGACGATGGCGAGAAGGTCTACATCCAGTTCCCGGCCGGCATCGCGCAGGGCGAACTGCCGCCGCTGTTCGTGATCGGCGCACAGGGCGATGGGCAACTGGTGAACTATCGATTCCGGGCGCCGTACTACATCGTCGATAGGTTGTTCGGTGCAGCGGAACTGCGGCTCGGCGCCGACAAGGGGGACGTGGTGCGCGTCGAGCGCACCGACGGAGTGACGCGGGGGAGCGGGTCATGAGCGCGGAGCAAAGCGCTGGGGCCGCCAAGCTGCCGCCGGAAGCCGTGGCGCTGCGTGCCCGGCCTCCGGCTGTGACGAGGCTCAATCGGCGCATGTTGGCAATGGTGGTCGGTGGGCTGGCAGCTTCGGTGCTCGGTGCCACGATCTGGTCGTTGCGGCCCGCCACGCGAAGCAAGGACACGCCGGCAGAGCTGTACAACGTGGACCGGGTGTCGAAGCCCGACGGGTTGAGTCAGTTGCCGGCGGATTACTCCAAGCTGCCGCCCGCTGTAGCACCAGTCCCGGAGTTGGGGCCGCCGCTGCCGGGCGACCTGGGGCCGGCCATGGTGAAGTCGCAGCAGCCCGCAGTCGGCGCCTATGCGGCACCGGGCCACGATCCGGCGCAGGCCGAGCGCGATGCGCTGCGCAAGGAGGCCGAGCAGGCGATGGGTTCATCGGTGTTCTTTCGGTCGAGCGGGCAGCGTGCGGCCGCACCGGCGGCAGCCACCAAGATACCGGCCGCAACGGCGGCTTCCAGCCTGACCGCGTTCAACCCGATGGGGCCTGGCGTGGCATCGACGGCGGCACAGGCCTCGGATGCTACGACAGCGCAGAACCGTCAGGAGCAGAAAGAGGCTTTCCTGAAAGCCGGATCTACGGATACCCGCAATTCCGGCGCGTTGAAGCCGCCAGCCTCGCCGTACCAGGTGATGGCCGGCACGGTGATCGCGGGTGCGCTGGTGACGGGCATCCAGTCGGACCTGCCGGGCGACGTGATCGCCACGGTGACGGAGCCGGTCTATGACACGGCTACAGGCCGCCATCTGTTGATCCCGCAGGGCTCGCGCATCTTGGGTAAGTACAACAGCCAGGTGAGCTACGGACAGAGCCGGGTGCAGGTGGTGTGGAACCGGATCATCCTGCCCGATACCTCATCGATCACGCTGGACAGTCTGGTAGGGACCGATCCGGCCGGGCGTGCTGGGTTGGAGGATGGCGTGGACTGGCATTGGGACCGGATCTTTGCGGGGGCGGCGCTGACCACGCTGCTCGGGATCGGCGCCGAACTGGCCGCACCGGAGAACCGGCAGGAGGGCGACCGCATCGTGATTGCAGGGCGCGAGAGCCTGCAGGACAGCGTGAACCAGGTCGGGCAGGAGATGACGCGGCGGAACATGAACATCCAGCCGACGCTCACTGCCAGGCCGGGGTTGCCGATGCGGGTGCTGGTAGCCAGGGACCTTGTGCTCAAGCCTTACCAGCCGTTGTTCTTCCAGGCGGGAGCGCGACGATGAGCCGGGCCGGTCTTCGATTGAGTTTGGGTCCCATCCCGAAGCCGGACGCTGTAAAGCTGACAATCACGGTGTCAGCCGAGTTGAGAGCGCAACTGGATGCCTACGCTGAAATGCACAGCAGGGTGCATCAGGCCCCAGTGGATGCCTCAACGCTGGTGCCGCACATGCTTGCGGCGTTCATGGCGCGTGATCGGGGCTTCAGGACCATGTTGATCGCGGCGGCAAAGCCCAAGGCTGATTGAATCGGCCAGGGATTTTTTCAAGAGAATCGTCGGCCTCTACGCCGGGGCTAGCCGGCGTACGCTGCGTCGAGTGTTTGCGAAACACGACCTGCTTCATCCTCGACGCATGACCATGCCAAGAGGATTCACGATGTCTCATGTGGCCTGCGAAGCGAGCCAACCGCTCACGCGTCCCCTCCTCCCTACTCCGGCCTTTTTCAGAATGGCCGACGTGGTTCGCATCACTGCGCTGAGCAGAGCCACCGTATACAGGCGCATTGCGGAAGGCAGGTTTCCGCCCCCTGTTCATCTTGGAGGCCGTGCCTGCGGATGGTCTCCTTCCGACCTCCAGCGATGGATCAACGACCCGCAAGGCTACAGGTCCACTGGTTGGAACGGCGACCGCCCAACCGACCGTTGATCGCAGTGCGCCAAGTCCATCGACTCGCGATGCTTGGTGCCCGCACCCTCAAAATGCAGGTACTCGTCTGGCTGCGTCATCAGCATGCCCCACGTTCCGGAAAGCCATTTTGACAATGGTCTGCGGGATGCGAGCAGGCCGTTGCAGCGTTTTCATTTGGGGGCCTTCTTGGGGGCCTCATCCTGAAGACGGATTTAGAAATTATTTAAAATCAAGTAAATAAGAAGTTTATGAAAATTGCCACCTGGAACGTCAACTCCCTCGCCGTCCGCCTGCCGCAGGTGCTGGACTGGCTGATCGCCAATCCGGTGGACCTGCTGTGCCTGCAGGAGCTCAAGCTCACCGACGACAAGTTTCCGCTCGAGGTGCTGCAGTCGGCCGGCTACCACAGCGCTGTGTTCGGCCAGAAGACCTACAACGGCGTGGCCATCCTGAGCCTGGCGCCGCTGTCGGACGTGGCGCGCAACATCACGGGCTTTGACGACCCGCAGTCGCGCGTGATCGCGGCGACGGTGCGGACGCCCGATGGGCCGCTGCGCGTGATCAACTGCTATTTCGTCAACGGCCAGGCGCCGGGCAGCGACAAGTTCGCCTACAAGATGAAGTGGCTGGACGCGCTGCACGCGCAGGTCCAGGCGGAACTGGCGACGCACCCGCGGCTGGTGCTGCTGGGCGATTTCAACGTGGCGCCCGAGGACCGCGACAGCTTCGACCCCGAAGGCCTGCGCGAGACCATCCACCACACCAGCGAGGAGCGCGCGCATTTCCGCGCGCTGCTGGATCTGGGCCTGACCGATGCCTTCCGCATGTTCGAGCAGCCGGAGAAGAGCTTCTCGTGGTGGGACTACCGCATGCTGGGCTTCCAGAAGAACCGCGGCCTGCGCATCGACCACATTCTGGTGAGCGAGGCCCTCAGACCGCGGGTGACGGCGTGCCGCATCGACCGCGCACCGCGCAAGAACCCACAGCCGAGCGACCATGCTCCGGTGCTGCTGGAAACCATTTAGCTATATATTTGATAGCTATAAGCCCAGGATATACCTGGGCTTCAGGCATATTTCATCAAGATTCCGGCTATTCCAGGCCCAATTCCTGGATCTTGCGGGTGATGGTGTTGCGGCCGATGCCGAGCTTCTGCGCGGCCTCGATGCGGCGCCCGCGCGTGCTGGCCAGCGCGGTGAGGATCAGGCGCGACTCGAAGCGGCGCGAGAGTTCGTCCCACACGTCGTGGCGCCCTTCGCCAAGCAAGGCCAGCGCCTCGGCCTCGAGCCCCTGCTCCCAGCCACGGCTGCCCGCGGGCACGGCGTCCGCGACCAAGGGCATGCCCGCCTCGCCGGCCGGCATGGGGCTGCCGGCGACCTCCGCCAGCGCGGGCGCGGGCAGGCTCGGCGCCGGTGCCGCCGGCATCGGCGGCGGCGCGGGCTGGGCCTGGAACTCGGTACCCCAGACCTCGGGCGGCAGGTCCTTGGGCTCGATCACCTGGGCCGGCGCCATGACGGTCAGCCAGTGGCAGATGTTCTCCAGTTGCCGCACGTTGCCCGGGAAGCCAAAGCCGCTGAGCCTGGCCAGCGCGGCATCGGCGATGCGCTTGGGCTCGACGCCGAGCTGCTTGGCGCTCTGCTGCAGGAAATGCCGCGTGAGCATGGGCACGTCTTCGCGCCGCTCGCGCAGCGCCGGCAGGCGCAGGCGGATGACGTTGAGGCGGTGGAACAGGTCTTCGCGGAACACGCCGTCCTTCACGCGCTGCTCCAGGTCCTGGTGGGTGGCGGCGATCACGCGCACGTTGGCCTTGACCGCGTTGTGGCCGCCGACGCGGTAGAAGTGCCCGTCCGACAGCACGCGCAGCAGGCGCGTCTGCAGGTCGAAGGGCATGTCGCCGATTTCGTCGAGGAACAGCGTGCCGCCCTCGGCCTGCTCGAAGCGGCCGCGGCGCATGGTCTGCGCGCCGGTGAAGGCGCCGCGCTCATGGCCGAACAGCTCGGACTCCAGCAGGTCCTTCGGGATGGCGGCGGTGTTGATGGCGACGAATGGCCCGTTGGCGCGCGGCGAGTGCTTGTGCAGCGCGCGTGCGACCAGCTCCTTGCCCGAGCCGGACTCGCCGGTGATCATCACCGTGACGTTGCTCTGCGAGAGGCGGCCGATGGCGCGGAACACGTCCTGCATGGCCGGCGCCTGGCCCAGCATCTCGGGCGCGGCGGCCATGCGCTCCTCGGCCACTTCCTCGCGCTGGCTTTCTTCGACGGCGCGGCGGATCAGCTCCACCGCCTTGGGCAGGTCGAAGGGCTTGGGCAGGTACTCGAAGGCGCCGCCCTGGAAGGCCGAGACGGCGCTGTCCAGGTCGGAGAACGCGGTCATGATGATGACCGGCAGGCCCGGCAGCTTCTCCTTGACCTTCTCCAGCAGATCGAGGCCCGAGCCCCCGGGCATGCGGATGTCGCTCACCAGCACCTGCGGGCCCTGGCTGTCCGGATCGTCGTCCTGGGCTTCCTCCAGCGCCGCGAGCACTTCACGCGGGTTGGTGAAGCTGCGGGTGGGCAGGTCCTCGCGCAGCAGCGCCTTCTCCAGCACGAAGCGGATGGATTGGTCGTCATCTACTATCCAGATCGGCTTCATGTCTTGCGCGTACCTCAGGTCGGTTCGTTATCGATGGTCAGGGCAACGGGATCAACAATTTGAAATCCGTCCTCCCCGGGACGCTGTCGCACTCGATCAGGCCATGGTGCTGCTGGACGAAAGTCTGCGCCAGCGTCAGCCCCAGGCCGGAGCCCCCCTCCCGGCCCGACACGAGCGGATAGAAGATGCGGTCCTTGATCGAGTCCGGCACGCCGGGCCCGTTGTCGATGACATGCAATTCCAGTGCCAGTCGGTAGCGCTGCTTGCCAAAGGTGATCTGGCGCGCGATGCGCGAGCGCAGCGTGATCTCGGCATCGCCCTCGGCGATGCGCTCGGCCAGGGCCTGCGCCGCGTTGTGCGTGATGTTGAGCACGGCCTGGATCAGCTGCTCGCGGTCGCCGCGGAACTCCGGGATCGAGATGTCGTAGTCGCGCACCACCCGCAGCCCGCGCGGGAACTCGGCCATGATCAGCGAGCGCACGCGCTCGCAGACCTCGTGGATGTTGACGTCGCCCACCACGTGCGGGCGGCGGTGCGGCGCCAGCAGGCGGTCCACCAGGGTCTGCAGCCGGTCGGCCTCGTGGATGATGACCTGCGTGTATTCGATCAGGTCGCGCGACTCGATCTCCATCTGCAGCAGTTGCGCGGCGCCGCGGATGCCGCCCAGCGGGTTCTTGATTTCATGGGCCAGGTTGCGGATCAGTTCCTTGTTGGCCTGGGCCTGGTCGATCAGCCGCTCCTCGCGGTCCTGCTTGGCCTGCAGCTCCAGCGGCAGCAGCTCGACGATGGTCTCGCCGCGCCGCTCGGTCTGCGCCACGATCACGTGGACCGGGAAGGTTTCCTGGTTGGCGCGCCGCACCAGGGCCTCGTAGCGCAGCGCCGAGAAGGCGTTGTCGGCCGCCCCTTCGAGGGCGCTGCGCAGGATCTGCGGTTCGGTGAAGAAGTCGCCGAAGGGCGTGCCCTGGATGGTCCGGCGCGAGATGCCAATGGCATCTTCCAGCGCCGCATTGGCGAAGATGACCGAGCCGTCGGTGCGCACCACCGCGACCAGCGTGGCCAGCAGGTCGAAGGCCCTGTAGCGCGAAACGAGCTTGGGAACTCCCGGCAGGCGCAGGCTCATCGTGACGACGGCAGCCTCGCGATCTCGCGCTTGATGCCGGCGATGTCGGCCTCGTTGCGCGCCACGCTGGCCTTCAGGTCGGCCACGCGCTCGCGGTAGCGCGCCTCATCGCCCGCCTCGGAGGGCAGCCGCGCCGGCTGGCCGTTGTTGTACTGGCGCACCAGGTCCATCTGGCGCGCCTCGGCGCGGCGCAACTCGCCCTCCAGGATCGCGCGTGCGTCGGAGTCGCGGGCACGCTGCTCGGACACGTCGACGCGCGGCGCATTGGGCGGCGCCGTCACCACGCCGCCGCCGCCACCGCCGCCCGCCGGTGCCGGGCGCGTGCCCTGGATGATGGTGATGTTGCCCCCGTCGACCAGCTTGCAGCCGCGCTGCTTGGCGCTCGCGGCGTTGTTGGTGTATTCGTTGCCGCAGCGGTAGATGCGGTCCTGGGCCACGGCCGGAAGAGCCGCCAGCACCGCCGCGGCAGCGACGAGGGAAACGAGAAAAGGGTGTGTCATGCAGTATCTGCTGGAGGGCCTGGGCCCTTGCCGGAGAAGGCCGCCAGTATCGTGCAAATCCCCGTTGGCACGCTCCAAAGCCCCGCGGCAAAGAAAAAGGCGGCCGAAGCCGCCTTGCGAACCCTGCCGGAGGCAGGATTACAGCGAGTAGTACATGTCGTACTCGACCGGGTGGGTGGCCATGCGCAGGCGCGTGACTTCGCCCATCTTCAGCTCGATGTAGGCGTCGAGCATGGTGTCGGTGAACACGCCGCCCTTGGTCAGGAAGGCACGGTCCTTGTCCAGATACTCCAGCGCCTGGTCCAGGCTGTGGCAGACGGTCGGCACCAGCGCGTCTTCCTCGGGCGGGAGGTGGTAGAGATCCTTGGTCGCGGCTTCGCCCGGATCGATCTTGTTTTCCACGCCGTCGAGGCCGGCCATCATCAGGGCCGAGAAGCACAGGTACGGGTTGGACAGCGGATCGGGGAAACGCGCCTCGATGCGGCGGCCCTTGGGGTTGGCCACATACGGGATGCGGATCGAGGCCGAGCGGTTCTTGGCCGAGTAGGCCAGCTTCACCGGGGCTTCGAAGCCGGGCACCAGGCGCTTGTAGCTGTTGGTGCCGGGGTTGGTGATGGCGTTCAGGGCACGGGCGTGCTTGATGATGCCGCCGATGTAGTGCAGCGCGTATTCCGAGAGTCCCGCGTAGCCGTCACCGGCGAACAGGTTCTTGCCGTCCTTCCAGATGGACTGGTGGACGTGCATGCCGGAGCCGTTGTCGCCGACCACGGGCTTGGGCATGAAGGTGGCCGTCTTGCCGTAGGCGTGGGCCACGTTCTGCACCACGTACTTCAGCAACTGGGTCCAGTCGGCGCGCTGCACCAGGGTGCTGAACTTGGTGCCGATCTCGTTCTGGCCGGCGCCCGCCACTTCGTGGTGGAACACTTCGACCGGAATGCCCAGGGATTCGAGGATCAGGGACATCTCGGCGCGCATGTCCTGCGTGCTGTCGACAGGAGGCACCGGGAAGTAGCCGCCCTTGACGGTCGGGCGGTGGCCCTTGTTGCCGCCCTCTATCTTGGCGCCGGTGTTCCAGGGCGCTTCGTACTCTTCGATCTTGTAGAAGCAGCCGGACATGTCGTTGCCCCAGCGGATGCCGTCGAAGATGAAGAATTCGGGCTCCGGACCGAAGAAGGCGGTGTCGCCCAGGCCGGAGGCCTTCAGGTAGGCCTCCGCGCGCTTGGCGATGGAGCGCGGGTCGCGGTCGTAGGCCTTGCCGTCGCCGGGCTCCAGCACGTCGCAGGACAGCAGCAGGGTGGGCTCTTCGAAGAAGGGGTCGAGATTGGCCGTGTTCGGATCGGGCATGAGCAGCATGTCCGAAGCCTCGATGCCCTTCCAGCCGGCGATGGAGGAGCCGTCGAATGCATGGCCCGACGTGAACTTGTCTTCGTCGAAGTGCGACACGGGCACGGTGACGTGCTGCTCCTTGCCACGGGTGTCGGTGAAGCGGAAGTCGACAAACTTGACCTCGTTTTCCTTCACCATCTTCATCACGTCTGCGACGGTCTTAGCCATCAGGAATCTCCAGTTGAATGCGCGTTGAACAAAATGCGACAGGATGCGGGAATGCAGTTTCTGTGCCAAACGTGGTGCATGGCGAGTGTCTGTGCAGCTCGCTATTCTGCCTTGCCGCGACAGGGGTTTTGAGCGCCCTGCCCTCGCCCGCCCGCGCTTGGGCCGAGACAGTCGAGCGCTTGCACACCATTGGTGCACATATGGACCGCACCACGACAGTGCATCACGGGCGCACCAGTTCGGGGCCCAACTTCAGATCGAAGCCCTTCACCCCCTGCAGCAGTTCGGCATAGGCGGGCTCCACCGCGTCCCGCGGCCCTTTCACGCCCAGCTCGATGTGGCGCCCGTATTCGGCATGGTCCACGCTCGGCAGGCTGAAGACCTTGACCGCCGGGTACTGCGCCTCGATCCGCTCCATCAGCGGCGTGAGCGTTGCCTCCATCGAGCCGAAGATCACCACGGAGCGCTCCTGCTGCGCATGCCGCTGGTGCAGATGGCTGTAGTGCTGGTCCAGCACCCACTCCATCATGGGCCAGGCCATCACCGGAAAACCCGGCACGAAATGCACGCTGCCTCCGCCCGGGCCGTGGCAACTGAAGCCCGGGATCTTGTTGTAGGGATTGGGGATGATCCTGGCATGCTCGGGAAACACGCCCATGTTCAGGCGATGCACGTTGTCCTGCCGGTCCGGCTCGTAAGGCAGGCCCTGCTCGCGCGCGGTGTCCTGCATGCGCTCGCGGATCAGCGCCTCGGCCTGCGGGTGCAGCCGCAGCGGTTCGCCCAGCGCGCGCGCGGCGCACTGGCGCGTGTGGTCGTCCGGCGTGGCGCCGATGCCGCCGCAGGAAAACACCACGTCCGCGGTGGAAAAGGCGCGCGCCAGGGTGGCGGTGATGCGGTCGGGCGCATCGCCCACGTATTCCGCCCAGGACAACTGCAGGCCGCGCGCACCCAGGAGTTCGATCAGCCTGGGCATGTGCTTGTCGGCCCGCTTGCCCGACAGGATCTCGTCGCCGACGATGATCAGGCCGAACACCGGCGGCCCTTCCAGCACCGGGCGCGGCGGGTGCGGCAGTGCATGAGGCACGGGAACGCTGGGCGGGGTCGTGGGAAGAGTCATCCCCCCATGGTAGCCGCTACCCAGGCCCGCGCGGCAATGCGGGCGCGTCCCCGGCGCGCAGCGCCTGCAGCGCGGCCAGGCAGTAGTGCAGGAACCACAGCGCGGAGAACGCGAACACCATGGTGTAGATCCAGACCGCCAGCAGGGTGAGCGGCAGCAGCAAGGCCAGGAACCAGGCCCCCGACAGCCACACCACGCCCGGTGCCGCCCCCAGATAGCCGCAGGCGATGCCGATGGCCAGCAGGCGCCCGCCATGGCGATGGAAGATCTGCCGCCGCTCCTGCGCGCTCGCGTGCGCCGCCAGCGCGTCGAACGCCATGACCCGGTAGGTGAGCCAGCCCCAGATCAGCGGCGGCAGCACCAGGATCAGCGGCGGCACCAGCCACAGCGGGATCGACAGCAGCAGCGCCCCCAGCGCCGCCAGCGTGGTGCCGCCCGACCACAGCAGGCTTTGCACGAACGAGGCCCCGCGGCGGCGCTCCAGCCCGGGAAAGCGCCGCCCGGCCACCAGCCCCAGCAGGGCCGGCGTCATGAGCAGCGCCACCAACAGCAGCGCGGCCAACACCAGCAGCGGCAGGATCGCCAGCACCAGCAGCAGCGGCGCCAGCACGGCTTCGGCATGGCCCACGCCCAGCGAGCGCAGCCAGGACCAGAAGCCTTGCAGCAGGCTGGCGCCGGCCAGCCAGGCATGGGCCCAGGACAGCGCGCCGTCCCAGTAGAAATACCCGAACCCCCAGGCACCGGCCACGATGATCAGCACCGGCAGCAGCGACAGCGCCAGCACGCGGGGCTGCAGGCAGTCGGCCAGCGCGTGCCGGCAAGCGTCGAGCACGCCCTGCATGCCGTTCATCCCCTGCCCAGCAGGCGCTTGAGCCCCAGCCACTGCTGTGCCCAGAAGCCCCGGCCATAGTCGCGCACGCGGCCGGCGGCGTCGGGCTCGACCTGGTCGCGGATGCCGGTCGGGTCGTAGCGCAGCGTGAAGTCGGCGGTGCGAAACAGCATGTCCCACCAGGGCAGGAGCACGCCGAAGTTGCGGCTGCCCAGGCGGCGCCGGCCGTCGGGGTCCACCACCTCATGGCCGATGCCTATGCTGTGGTGCCGCCGGTGGAAACGCGGGCTGACCCACAGCCGCTCGCCCACGCGCCCGAACCACAGGCGCAGGTTGGCATGCTGGAAGTTCTCGCTCAACTGCATGATGGCCACCACCGCCACGAACTGCCCGGGCGCGATGCCGATCAACTGCGCCACCACCACCACGATGCAGTCGTGCAGCAGCGAATCGAGCAGATGGTTGCGGTTGTCGCTCCACATGGTCATCTGCCGCTGCGAATGGTGCAGCGCATGCAGTTGCCACCACCAGTTCCACTGGTGCTGGGCGCGGTGGATCCAGTACTCCAGGAAGTCGAAGGCCAGCAGGTACAGCAGCAGGCTGAGCAGCGGCTGGTCGGTCACGCCGGGCCAGACTTCATCGAGATGGAAGGTGCTCAGGCCATGGACCCGCAGCATGCCGAACCACGCGTCGAAGAGCGGCTGCGCCAGGAAGAACAGCCCCACCCGGAACAGGCCCAGCCGGTGCAGCAGCGTGTAGGCGATGTCGACCCGGATCGCGGCGCGGTCCTGCACCGGCTCGACCGGGCGCCAGCGCTGCAGCGGCCCGATCACGGCCAGCAGCACCGCGATCTGCAGCAGCCCCACCAGCAGCCAGCCGGTGGCGTCGTAGCCATCCTCCAGCAGGCTGGCCAGGCCCAGCGCGAACATCAGCGGCTGCACCACGGCTTCGAACAGCCACTGCTGGGCCTGGGCGAAAACGTTCGTCAGGAATTCCATCATGTTCACGGGTGTCGGGAAATCCAGTCGCGGTAGTCCGGATGCTGCCGCAGCGTTGCAAAGCAGAAGCCCTTTTTCTGCAGCCCGACGATCAGCGGCTCCAGCACCGCGGGCGCCCAGGGGTCCTTGCGCGACCAGATGCCCAGGTGGGCCAGCAGGATGTCGCCGGGCCGGACGTCGCGCAGCGCCTTGTCCAGCAGGGCCTGGTTGCTGAAGCGCTCGCTGGGCAGCTCGTCGCCCAGAAAGCCAGCCGGCGCCCAGCCGACGTGGGCATAGCCGCAACCGCGCGCGGCCGCCAGCAGCGCCGGCGAGGTCTTGCCGCCCGGCGCCCGGAACAGCGGCAGCGGCGCCTGCCCGGTGAGATCGCGCAGGCGCTCGGCCGAGCGGCGGATCTCCGCGCAGTAGCCCGCCGCATCCAGCACCAGGTCGCGCCCCTGCTGCGGCCCGGCCGAGGGCCGGATGCGGAAGCGCTGCGGGTGGCTGGCGTCGGCCGGGATGTCGCCCCGCCAATAGGCATGGTCGTAGGTGTGCGAGGCAAAGGCATGGCCCTCGGCGGCACGCGCGCGCCACCAGGGCGCCCAGTGCGGGCCCAGGCTGCCCTCGCCTTCCTGGGTCGCCTCGTTGGCGGCGAAGAAGGTCACCTTCACGTCATGGCGGCGCAGCACGTCGGCCACCAGCGGCGCGATGCCCATGTGGCCGGTATCGAAGGTGAGGTACACCGGTTTGCCGCAGTTTTCAGAGCCTTTTTGGCCTGTAGCCCAGGAACTACCTGGGCTACATGCTATAAAAACAATAGCAAACATCCATCCTGCGACGCGACGCGCCGCAGGCCGCCGGCGCTCAGCGCCGCGCGTGGTCCAGCGTCCAGACGCCATGGGGCGACTTTCCGACCTTGACCTGCCGCACCACCTGGCGCGTCTGGGTATCGATCACGGTGAGCTTCCTGGCCCAGCGCGAGGTGACCAGGATGTAGCGCCCGTCGGCCGAGACATCCATGCAGTCCGGGCCGCCCGGCGCCGGGTAGCTGGCCACCACCTGCTGCGACTGCCAGTCGATCTTGCTGATCGTGTTGGCCACGCGGTTGCTCACGTAGACATGGCGGCCGTCGCCCGCGGTGCGGAAGGCATGCGCCCCCTTGCCGGTCGGGATCTTCTTCAGCAGGCGCGGCTCGGCGCCGGAGATGTCGAATACCTCAACCCCGTCGCCACCGGTCAGGCCCAGGAACAGCGTGCGGTCATCCGGCGTGACGAAGACGTCGGCCGGCATCGGCCCGGTCCGGGTGCGCCACTTGATGGTCTGGGTCTGCAGGTCGATGGCGACCAGCTCGTCGCTGTCCTGCATGGATGAATACACCGTGCGGCTCTTGCTATCGATCCACAGGTGGCTGGGGGTGCGCGCCGTGGCCACGCGCTTGGCCAGCGTCAGCTCCTGCCCATCCCAGCGGTAGATGTCGACGTGGTTGAGCCGGTTGGCCGCCGTCACGAACCACTTCATGTCGGGCGAGAACTGCAGCTGGTACGGATCGACGATGCCGCGCACCGTGCGCTGCACCTCGGCCGTCTTCGGATCGAGGAAGGTCAGCGAATCGCTCAGCGCATTGGCGACGATCAGCGAGCGCTCGTCGGGCGTCAGGTAGAGATGGTGCGGCTCCTTGCCGGTCGGAATGCGGCGCAGCTCGGTCCAACTGACCGGATCGATGACGCTGACGTCCGCATCGAGCGAATTCAGCACGAAGACCGGATGCCGCAGCACCGGCTCCGCAGCCGCGGTGGCCGGCCCCCCCTGCGCACGGACAGGCATGGCCAGCAGGCCCGCCAGCAACACGACGGCCCATATCGCAGGCGCTGGAAAACGAACGAAAGACATCAAACCCCACTGCAATCCGGATAGCCGCCCAGTGTAGCCGGCGGCACCGCGGTGAACCTCAGCGTCAGGGCTTGAGCAGCGCCAGTTCCTGCGGCCCCAGCCAGCGCCAGCCGCCCGGGGGCAGATCGGCCGGCAGCGCCAGCCCGCCGATGCGCGAACGGTGCAGCGCCTCCACCCGGTTGCCCACCGCCGCCAGCATGCGCTTGACCTGGTGGTACTTGCCCTCGGTCAGGGTCAGGCGCAGGTGCCGCGACTCACCCGCCGCGCCCACGACTTCGCAGGCCGCCGCGCGCACCGGCTTGGGATCGTCGTCCAGCACCACGCCGGCCAGCAGCCTGCCCACCTGCGACTCGTCCACCGGGTGCTTGGTCGTCACCTCGTAGACCTTGGGCACATGGTGCTTGGGCGAGCCCATGCGGTGGATGAACTGGCCGTCATCGGTGAGCAGCAGCAGGCCGGTGGTGTCCTGGTCCAGACGGCCGATCGCCTGCACCCCCTGCACCGCCCCCTTGCTCGGCCGCAGCCGCAGCGGCGACGGCAGCAGCGTATAGATGCTGGGATAGGTGGAAGGCTTCTGCGAGCACTCGGTGCCGGCCGGCTTGTGCAGCATCAGATAGGCCTTGGCATGCACCTCCCACTCCACCCCCTGCACGCGCAGGCGCAGCCCCTGCAGCGCGAATTCTGCCCAGGGATCGGCGCAGTCCCGCAAGGCGCCGCCCTCCTCCGGCACACCGACCTGCACGTGGCCCTGCTGCACCAGGCCGGTACACACGCGGCGCGTGCCGAAGCCCTGGCTGAAAAGAATGTCCTGAAGTTGCATGCGCGGGTCAAAGTTTCTCTGTCAACTGTACGAAATGGGCATCAGCGGATCGAGCTGACGCACGATGGAGCACCGACCCAGCTTTCCACTTCCAGCGCGGGTACGCGCGCGAATTCCGGCACATTGTTCGTCACCAGTACCAGGCCCTCGCTGCGTGCGTGGCCCGCGATGTGCAGATTATTCACGCCCATGGGCTGGCCCGGCTTTTGCAGCGCACCAGTTCTGACTGCAGTGCATCCCAGAGTGCAAGGCGGTGCTCGATGGCCGAGATGCCCGCGCGGCGGATCTGCTCCAGGCTGTCCGCATTGCCCTGCGCCAGGTCGCTGACGAGACGCGTCGCCGCTGGGCCATGGCTGTCACCGTCGAGATCAATGTGACGCTGCAGGTAGTAAACGAAGATGGGCGTCTCCTCCCGGGGCACTGACCAATCGGCCAGCAGCGTCTTGAACATCTGTGGAATGGCATCTTCGCGCCCGTACAGGAAGCTGCCGAGCACCTCGAAAACGAAACCGTTCTGGGCGGTGTCGATCGTGGCCAGCACGAACTTCTGAACGGGCTCCGGCGCTTTCACCATGCGCAGAGCAATGTCTACGGCGATACTCGACCGAACCAGATCAACGAAGTGTTCGATCTGCGAAGTGCTGGGTCCGACCTCCCGCATCGCGGACAGATACAGATCGAAATGGCTGGCGTGCAAACCGTCCGGCTAATGTCGCTCTCTTCGCCCAGCACGATGTCGTTGAGTAAGCGCGCAGCGGACGGACGGGTCGGTGGCGTCCAAGGCAGGGTCACCGACGTGAATTCGTGCTGGAGACGCTTGACGAGGCTCATGAAGTCCCACACGGCAAACACATGCCAGGACATGAAGCAGCGAAGATCCTCCGTCGAATGCACGCGTCCAAATATGGAGTGCGTCTTCAGTTCTGTGGATCGCTGTTCGAGAAGCGCGCGCGAGCCGTCGTACACCAAATTCATTTTTTGCAATCCTTTAAGTTGAGGAACAACACACGTACCAGCACGGGAATACATGGCAGCGCAGCTCTTGCCTGGAATTGCCTCACAAGGTGTTCGGCAGGATTGTAGAAACGTCGCGACAAGCCGGCGATTACTCTGATTCACAAGGACCGCAACGCATGGCAAAGCCGATAGGCCATCCCATTACACACATCTCCCCTGATGTCCAATAGCGTCCCCGAGGACGTACGAAGCAGGTAGTGATGAGCTGGGCGCAGGAAGAATTCAGGACACTGGATCTGGGTGATGAGCGCCTGAGAGCGCGCGCCGTGCTGCTGGCCGAGCGCCTGGGCAGCAAGCCCAGCGAGAGCATCCCCAACGCGTGCAGCGGCTGGGCCAAGACCCAGGCGGCCTACCGCTTCCTG
>NZ_JAELTO010000091.1 GCF_016428875.1 Xylophilus sp. ASV27 | reverse complement strand
GAGATGGGCACGGTCGAGCTGCTCACGCGTGAGGGCGAAATCGAGATCGCCAAGCGCATCGAAGGCGGCCTGCAGGCCATGATGGAGGCCATCTCCGCCTCGCCCGCGACCATCGCCGCCATCCTGGAAATGGGCGAGGAAATCCGCAGTGGCAAGGTGGTCATCTCCACCATCGTGGACGGCTTCTCCAACCCGAACGAGGCCGACGACTACGTGGCCGAGGAAGACTTCGACGAGTTCGACGAGGAAGACGACGACGACGGCAAGGGCGGCTCCAAGGCGCTGACCAAGAAGCTCGAAGAATTGAAGCGCGAAGCGCTCAGCCGCTTCGACAAGCTGCGCGAGCTGTTCGAGAAGATCCACAAGATCTACGACAAGGAAGGCTACGGCACGCCGGCTTATACCAAGGCCCAGCAGGCCCTCAGCGAACAGCTGATGACCATCCGCTTCACCGCCAAGACCATCGAGAAGCTGTGCGACCTGGTGCGCGCGCAGGTGGATGACGTGCGCAAGAAGGAGCGCGAACTGCGCCGCATCATCGTGGACAAGTGCGGCATGCCGCAGGAAACCTTCGTCAAGGAGTTTCCGCCCAACCTGCTCAACCTCAAGTGGGTCGAGAAGCAGGCCGCTGCCGGCAAGCCCTGGAGCGCGGTCATGGCGCGCAACATCCCGCCGATCCAGGAACTGCAGCAGCGCCTGATGGACCTGCAGTTGCGCGTGGTCGTGCCGCTGCCCGAACTCAAGGCGATCAACAAGCGCATGAACGAGGGCGAGGCCTCCTCGCGCGACGCCAAGAAGGAAATGATCGAGGCCAACCTGCGCCTGGTGATCTCCATCGCCAAGAAGTACACCAACCGCGGCCTGCAGTTCCTCGACCTGATCCAGGAAGGCAACATCGGCCTGATGAAGGCGGTGGACAAGTTCGAATACCGCCGCGGCTACAAGTTCTCGACCTACGCCACCTGGTGGATCCGCCAGGCCATCACGCGCTCGATCGCCGACCAGGCGCGCACCATCCGCATCCCGGTTCACATGATCGAAACCATCAACAAGATGAACCGCATCAGCCGGCAGCATCTGCAGGAATTCGGCTTCGAGCCCGACGCCTCGATCCTGGCCGAGAAGATGGAGATCCCCGAGGACAAGATCCGCAAGATCATGAAGATCGCCAAGGAGCCGATCTCCATGGAAACGCCGATCGGCGACGACGACGACAGCCACCTGGGCGACTTCATCGAGGACGGCGCCAACACCGCCCCCATCGACGCCGCCATGCAGGCCGGCCTGCGCGACGTGGTCAAGGACATTCTTGACGGCCTCACGCCGCGCGAAGCCAAGGTGCTGCGCATGCGCTTCGGCATCGAGATGTCCACCGACCACACGCTGGAAGAAGTGGGCAAGCAGTTCGACGTCACGCGCGAACGCATCCGCCAGATCGAAGCCAAGGCCCTGCGCAAGCTCAAGCACCCGAGCCGCTCGGACAAGCTGCGCAGCTTCATCGACACGCTGTAGGCGCTCGCTGGATCCCGGCGCTGTCCGGTTGCGAAATCAAAAGGCCCCGCACTGGTAGTGCGGGGCCTTTTTTCTTGGGGCTGCGCTGCGGGTGAAGCGCGGCGATCAGGCCAGCTCCAGCAGCATCGGCTGCGCCATGGTAAGCGTCCGGCGAAGTCAAGATGACTTCGCCGGACACTTACAGATCACGGAGCTTCCTGCAAGGCGAACGCAGGGCCGCCACCACAAAACCATGAAGAAAAGTGGCCGCAGCCCAGGTGGCATCTGGGCTAAATGCTATTAATTATATAGCAAACACTAACCGCGGCGGCGCCTGGCGTGGTAGCTGCCGGTGCCGCGCGTCAGCACCGTGTCGCCCGCCACCAGTTCGCCCGGCTCGTACTCGGGCTTGCCTGCAATCTGCGCATAAAGCGGGCCGAAGTCGATCTTTGCCAGCGCCAGCAAGTCCTCCAGCCGGTCCAGCACGAAGTAGCTTTCCTGGAAGTCGTCGATGCGGTAGCGCGTACGCATCACCCGCTCCAACTGAAAGCCGATGCGGTTGGGCGAGGCATCGTCCAGCGCGAAAACGCTCTCGGCATAGGACGACGCAATGCCCGAGCCATAGATGCGCAGCCCTCCGTGCTCGCGCACCAGGCCGAATTCCACCGTGTACCAGTAGACCCGCGCCAACTGCGGCAGCACACACAACTGCCGCGCGCGCAGGCCGCCCAGTCCATAGGCCTGCACGAAGTCGGCGATCACCGGATTCATGAGCATGGGCACGTGGCCGAACACATCATGGAAGACGTCGGGCTCCTCCAGGTAGTCCAGTTGCTGCGGCGAGCGGATGAACTGGCCCGCAGGGAAACGGCGGTGGGCCAGGTGGTCGAAGAACACCTCGTCCGGCACCAGTCCCGGCACCGCCACCACCTGCCAGCCGGTATGGCGCATCAGCACCTCGCTCAACTGCTCGAAATCCGGTATCTGCTCCGCCCCGATGGGCAGCGCCTGCATGCCCGCCACGAAGGCATCGCAGGCCCGCCCCGGCAGCAGCGCCGACTGGCGCTGGAACAGCGTGCGCCAGGTGGCATGCTGTTGCGGCGTGTAGCGCTGCCAGTCCTGATCGATGGTCCAGTCGGCGCAGGCCGGACGACCGGCATCGCCGGCGGCGGCGCCGTGCAGGTGGGGCGGGGAAGTCTCCAGTTGCGGGGCCATGGCGGCTTTCTCTTGTAGGGATCTGACCCTTCACTGTAGAGGCGGCGGTGCTCAGGCTTTCTGCGATCTGCTGTGAGTATTCACAGAATCTTGCAGGAATGGTGTGACATGCGGGCCGTGGGCGCTGGATTGCAACGGTCGCCCTCCATCCGCGCCGACGGGCAAATAATGTACTCACAAAACCCGTTGACAGAATATTTTCGTACGTACGATCACCATCCATGAGCACCCGCGTCGCCCCCCCAAGGACGCCGCCAACATTGCCAAGCATGTGCGTCGCCTGCGCTGGCGGCAAACTGACGGCATGAACCTCAGGCGCGTCGATATCGAGAAGGTGGCGGCGGACGCCGGCCGCGCCGTGCCTGCGTGAATCGCCGGCAAACCGCGAGCCAGATTCCAGCAGCTCAGTCCATCTTCACCGCCACCAGCTTCCACCCCATCAAGCCATCGCGCTTGAAGACAAAGCCGCCTTGCTCTCCCTTGGGATGCACGAAGACCTTTGACCAGCCCCGGTAGTTCACGGCGTAGTCCGGGCGCGGCTTGCTGCCCTGGGTGTCCACCCCCGCGCCCGCCGCCGCCACATCCGTGGACTTGCCTGGCTTGCCCTTCTCCAGCATCAGCATCACGCCAGCAGGCGACACCAGCGTTTCTGCGAGTTGGTTGATCATGCCGGCGGCCAGTATCTGCCCGAAGCCCGCAAACGGGTTGTCCTGCATCTCAGGCTTTTGCATCTCGGCCTGCATCTTGATGAGCATCTGCCCTTTCACGCTTTCGCGCAGCGCAGGGAAGTCCACATACTCGGAAACCGTGTCGGGGTCCTTGTTGTCAACGGCCTTGGCAATGCTGCGCAAGGCCAGGTACGGCGACGCGTACAGCAGCCCGGCGACGGCGGCACACGCCACGGCGGCACCAATGACGACCTTCGTTCTCATGGGTTCTCCCTCGGTTTGAAATCCGTTGGCACGGCGCGGCGCCAGGCACCGCTCGGCGCGCGATCAATGTCCGGCCCCCAATGAAAAACGCGCCCTAGGGCGCGTCTTGGATGCTCCAGGCAGCGAAGCCTGGCGGAAACGGAGGGATTCGAACCCTCGATGAGGCTCTACACCCCATACTCCCTTAGCAGGGGAGCACCTTCGGCCACTCGGTCACGTTTCCTTCTAGCCCACTATTATGCCTCAAGCCGCAGGGCCGTCAGCCGTGGGCTGACTCGGATTTTCAGGCCTTGGGCTGGTCCAGGTCGAAGGCCTTGTGCAGGGCGCGCACGGCCAGTTCCATGTACTTCTCGTCGATCACGACGGAGGTCTTGATCTCGGACGTGGAGATCATCTGGATGTTGATGCCCTCTTCGCTCAGCACGCGGAACATGGTGCTGGCCACCCCGACGTGGCTGCGCATGCCGATGCCGACGATGCTGACCTTGCAGATCCTGGCATCGGACTCGATGCGGTCGGCGCCGAGCGACGGCAGCACCTTGTTCTGCAGCAACTCGACCGTGCGCGCCAGATCGTTGCGGTGCACGGTGAAGCTGAAGTCGGTCTTGCCGTCCTTGCTGAGGTTCTGGATGATGACATCGACCTCGACGTTGGCATCGGCCACGGCGCCCAGGATCTGGTAGGCGATGCCGGGCTTGTCGGGCACGCCCAGCACGGAGATCTTGGCCTCGTCACGGTTGAACGCGATGCCGGATACGACGGCTTGTTCCATTTGTTCGTCTTCCTCGAAAGTGATCAGGGTGCCGGACGCGGCCTCCTCGGCGATGTCGATGTCCCAGGGCGTGAAGCTGGAGAGCACGCGCAACGGCACCTTGTACTTGCCGGCGAATTCCACCGAGCGGATCTGCAGCACCTTGGAGCCGAGCGATGCCATTTCCAGCATCTCCTCGAAGGTGACGGTCTTGAGCCGGCGCGCATCGGCCACCACGCGCGGGTCGGTGGTGTAGACGCCGTCCACGTCGGTGTAGATCAGGCATTCGTCGGCCTTCATGGCCGCGGCCACGGCCACGGCCGAGGTGTCGCTGCCGCCGCGGCCGAGGGTAGTGATGTGGCCCTGCTCGTCGATGCCCTGGAAGCCGGTGACGATCACCACCCGGCCCGCATCGAGGTCGGCGCGCACGCGGGCGTCGTCGATCGACTCGATGCGCGCCTTGGTGTAGGCACTGTCGGTACGGATCGGCACCTGCCAGCCGGCGTAGCTGACCGACGGCATGCCTTCGGCCTGCAGCGCAATGGCCAGCAGGGCGGAGGAGGCCTGCTCGCCGGTGGCGGCGAGCATGTCGAGCTCGCGGCCGTAGGCGTCGCCCGGCCTCGGAGGAGCGAGTTCCTTGGCCAGACCGAGCAGGCGGTTGGTTTCGCCGCTCATGGCGCTGGGCACCACCACCATGCGGTGGCCGGCGCGCGCCCATTTGGCGACACGTTTGGCGACGTTGCGGATGCGCTCGGTCGAGCCCATCGACGTGCCGCCGTACTTGTGAACGATCAGTGCCATGGAATAGATGCGAAAGACGGGAAGCGGCTCACGGCGCAGGAGGCAACTGGTTTTGGCGCGCCGTGGTGTGCCGTGCAGCAGGAGTGCCCAAAACCGCGGGATTGTACCAACCGAGCACCGCCCCCTCGCGCCGCACCATGCCCGCGCCCACCTTGATGCCGATGCGGTGGCCGCGGGTGGTGCAGGCCAGCACCTGGCGCTGCAGTTCGGCCAGTTGCACGGCGCTGGGTACCGTGCCGTGCGCGGTGCGCAGCCAGTGCCGCAGCACCAGGGCGCGGCGACCCGCGCCCAGTTGCTGCAGCGCGGCGATGGCGGGCGGGTTGCCGACCAGCAGCAGGTCGGACGCGGCCACTTCGTCGAGCACTCCCTGCGCCTCGGCCGCATGGGCGGCGCTGCGCGCGAAGGTGCTGCGGAACTGCGGGAACGCCTCTTCCAGCGCCGGCAGCAGGCGTGCGCGGATGCGGTTGCGGGTGTAGTGCGCATCGGCATTGGTGGGGTCTTCGACCCATGCCTCGCCCTGCCCCCGCAGCCAGTCGCGCACGGCCCTGCCCGGTACGCGCAGCAGCGGCCGGTGCCAGGGTCGGCGCGCGCGCTCCCACCGGGCGGGCATGGAGGCCAGGCCCGCCACACCAGCCCCGCGCAAGAGCGCCAGCAGCAGCGTCTCCACCTGGTCGTCGGCATGCTGGGCCAACGCAACCGCTGCGGTGCCGGCCATGGCGGGGGCTGTCAGCAGCGCCGCGTCGAACGCCGCATAGCGGCCTTGACGTGCGGCGTCCTCGGGGCTCTGGCCCGGCGCTGGCCGGGCATCGATGCGCTGCACGGCCAGCGGCACCTGCAGGCAAGCGCACAGCGCGGCGCAATGCTGCTCGAAGCCATCGGCCGCCGCTTGCAGACCATGATGCACATGGATAGCCCGCACCTGACCCGGCCAGCGCCGCGCGCAGGCCAGCAGCAGGGCGGTGGAGTCCGCACCGCCACTCAGGCCCACCGCCAGAGGGAGCGCCGGGCGAAAGGTCGCGATGGCGGCTTCGAACGACTGGATCACGTGCATGCCCCCAGCGCCCTGCCTGCGGATGGCAAGGCGCGGTGAGTGCGGGATGCAGGCAGGCAGCGCATGGCTGCCGATTATCGCGAGGCCTCAGAACGTGTTCAAAGTCTCTTGAGCAATAGAGCCAGGAAGGCCAAGGTGGCGAACTGCAAGCTGGTCGATCTGCACACTCACGTGTTGTCCCAGGATTGCCTTGGCGCCCAGCGCAAACGGCTGGCCCACGTAGCCGCTGCCGCACGGCAGGCTTTGCACCCGGCTCAAGGCGGGCTTGCCGCGCGTGAAGGCCTGCAGCGCACCCTTGCGGTCCGTCACCTCGGCGGTGCTCACTGCGATGGCGTGTGGCAGCCCCTGGGTGTCCACCGCAATGTGGCGTTTGATGCCCGAGACCTTCTTGCCCGCGTCATAGCCCTTCAGGCCCGCCGTGTCCGCGTTCTTCACGCTCTGCGCGTCCACGATCAAGAACGCGCTGCGTGCGTTACGCCCCAGCTTCTCGCGGGCCGCGCCAACCTGATTTTTTTAAAGCCCGCTCCAGCAGGCTGCCACCTTCGCGGGGCTCGCTCCAGATGGCAAAGTACGATGCACGGTGCGCCACTTGGGAAAGTCGCTGGGCAACGCGCGCCACTGACACCCCGTGCGCAGCAGGTACAGCACTGCGCAGAACACCTCGTACAGATCCACTTTGCGTGGGGCTGTCTTTCTGCATGCACTCTCCAGCAATGGCCTGATGACTTCGAACTGCTCGCGCTTGATATCGCTGGGGTAACTTTTTCTCATTCCCTGAGCTTCTCACACCAGGCAAGACTTTGAACACGTTCTGAGCCAGGGCCTGCGACTGTGCCGTGAGCGATGCATAGGCCTGGGATCAGGCCGCAAGGTAGTTGGCCACGGTCAGGGTCAGCAGACCGGCCACCAAGCAAGCCACGGAGACCAGGAGGATGTGGAAACGGTATGCTGCCCCCCTTCGAATCCACCTGCCACCCATTGAGCGGCGACACGCCATGCTACTTCCGGTTACAGCGCCATAAGATTGGCACGCCCAGGCCGCGACGGCGGCAAAAAACGACAACGGCCCGCGAGGGGCCGTTGGGGGGTAGCGGGCAGCCGCAGGGGTCAGCGGGCTTCAGCGCGGGTATCCCTGAACCGGCCGTAGCTCTGCAAGCGCTCGTAGCGGCGGTCCAGCAGCTCGGAAGTCTTGAGGTCGTGCACCTGGCGGAAGGCGTCGTTGAGCGCGCGCTTGAGGAAGGCCGCCATCTGCTTGTGGTCGCGGTGCGCGCCGCCGACCGGCTCGTTGACGATCTTGTCGACCAGGCCCAGCGCCTTCAGGCGGTGCGCGGTGATGCCCAGGGCGTCGGCCGCTTCCTGGGCCTTGTCGCTGGTCTTCCAGAGGATGGAGGCACAGCCCTCGGGGCTGATGACGGAGTAGACCGAGTACTGCAGCATCAGCACCTGGTCGCCGACGGAAATGGCCAGCGCGCCGCCGGAGCCGCCCTCGCCGATGATGGTGCAGATGATGGGCACTTCCAGCTGCGCCATCTCGAAGATGTTGCGGCCGATGGCCTCGGACTGGCCGCGCTCCTCGGCGTCGATGCCGGGATAGGCGCCGGGGGTGTCGACGAAGGTGAAGACCGGCAGCCTGAACTTTTCGGCGGTCTTCATCAGGCGCAGCGCCTTGCGGTAGCCCTCGGGCTTGCTCATGCCGAAGTTGCGCAGGCCGCGCTCCTTAGTGTCGCGGCCCTTCTGGTGGCCCAGCACCATGCAGGCATGGCCGTTGAAGCGCGCCAGCCCGCCGACGATGGACTGGTCGTCCGAGAAATGCCGGTCGCCATGCAGCTCGATGAAGTCGGTGAAGATCTCCTTCACGTAGTCCAGCGTGTAGGGCCGCTCGGGGTGGCGGGCGATCTTGGTGATCTGCCAGGGCGAGAGGTCGCTGTAGATGTCCTTAGTCAGCTGCAGGCTTTTCTTGCCGAGCTGGTCGATCTCCTCGGAGATGTCGACCGCCGATTCGGTCTGGACGTAGCGCAACTCTTCGATCTTGCTTTCGAGCTCCGCGATGGGCTGCTCGAAGTCGAGGAAAGTTTTCTTGGCCAAGGCCGTACTCCTGTGTTCCGCGCACTGCGATCGGTGCGCGGTGGGCCGCGCGCGGGCGGCCGGGCTCAATAGTCGACTGGAATCGGGTCCAGCGACCGCCAAATATACCAAGTCGCCACGCTGCAGTAGGGTGCCCAGGCGGCGGCGACCTCGCGCGCCTCGCTGCGGCTGACAGGGTCGCCCGAGAAATAATTCTGGCTGATGCCGTTGAGCAGGCCCAGGTCATCCAGGGGCAGCACGTTGGGGCGCATCAGGTGGAAGATCAGGAACATCTCCGCCGTCCAGCGGCCGATTCCGCGGATCGCCACCAGCTCGGCGATGATGGCCTCGTCCTCCATGGACTCCCAGGACTTGACGTGCACGGAGCCGGCGTCGAAGTGCAGGGCCAAGTCGCACAGGTACTCGATCTTGCGCGCCGACAGGCCGGCCGCGCGCATGTCGTCGACCTTGAGCTTGAGCACGTTGGCCGGCGTCATCTTGCGCGGCAGCTTGGCAAAGCGGGCCCATACGGCCTGTGCGGACTTAACCGAGATCTGCTGACCGACGATGCTGCGCGCCAGCGTGGTGAAGGCATCGCCGCGCGTCTGCAGGCAGGCGTCGCCGAACTGCGGGATCAGGCGCTTCATCACCCGGTCCTTGGCCACCAGGTGCCGGCAGGCTTCCTGCCAGTAGTCGGGGGTGAAGACCTGCAGCACCTCCGTGTCCACCGGAATGGTCTTGGCCGGCGCCTTGGCGGCGGCTTTGCCTGCCAGCGCGGCGGCGGGGGCTGAAGGGGGCTTGCGGGTGGCGGCCAAGATCACGCCACCCACGGACGGAAGCAGGGACAGGTCACGCGGCCACCTCCCAGGTGGTGCCAGCGGGCGTGTCCTTGAGCACGATGCCCTGGGCCAGCAATTGGTCGCGGATGCGGTCGGACTCGGCGAAATCGCGGGCCTTCTTGGCCTCGGCGCGCTGGGCGATCAGCGCCGCGATCGCGGCCTCGTCCAGCACCGCGCCGGCGCGCAGGAAGGCCTGCGGCGCGCCCTGCAACAGCCCCAGGCAACCGCCCAGCGCGCGCAGCAGGCCGGCCAGCGCGGCCGAACGGGTGCGGTTGACCTCGCCCGCCAGGTCGAACAGCGCCGCCACGGCTTCGGGCGTGCCGAAGTCCTCGTCCATGGCCGCCTTGAAGCGTGCGGCGTGGGGCTCGCTCCAGTCGATGGCCACGCCAGTGGCCGGCGCCACCAGGTCCAGCGCGGTGTAGAGGCGCTTCAGGCTGCTGCGCGCGTCGTCCAGGTGGGCGTCGCTGTAGTTCAGAGGGCTGCGGTAGTGGGCGCGCAGGATGAAGAAGCGCACCGTCTCGGCGTCGTACTTCTGCAGCACCTCGCGGATGGTGAAGAAGTTGCCCAGGCTCTTGGACATCTTCTCGTTGTCCAGCCGCACGAAGCCGTTGTGCATCCAGTAGCGCGCCAGGGGGTGGCCGCTCGCGCCCTCGCTCTGGGCTATCTCGTTTTCGTGGTGCGGAAACTGCAGGTCGGCACCGCCGCCGTGGATGTCGAAGCTCTCGCCCAGCAGGGCGCAGCCCATGGCAGAGCACTCGATGTGCCAGCCCGGGCGCCCCGGGCCATAGGCGCTCTGCCACTTGGCTTCGTCCGGCTCGCTGTCCTTGGCGGACTTCCAGAGCACGAAGTCCAGCGGGTCTTCCTTGCCATCGAGCACGGCCACGCGCTCGCCCGCGCGCAGTTCGTCCAGGGACTTGCCCGACAGCTTGCCATAGCCGGGGAATTTGCGCACCGCGTAGTTCACGTCGCCGCCCGGGGCGCGGTAGGCCAGGCCCCTCGCCTCCAGGCGCTGGATCAGGCCGAGCATCTGCGGCACGTAGTCCATGGCGCGCGGCTCGTGCGTCGGGCGCTCGATGCCCAGCGCGTCGGCGTCATGGTGCAGCGCCTCGATCATGCGGTCGGTGAGCGAGCGGATGGTTTCGCCGTTCTCCAGCGCGCGGCGGATGATCTTGTCGTCGATGTCGGTGATGTTGCGCACATGGGTCACCCGCAGCCCGGAGGCGCGTAACCAACGCTGCACCACGTCGAAGGCCACCATGGAGCGCGCATGGCCCAGGTGGCAGAGGTCGTAGACCGTCATGCCGCAAACGTACATGCGGACATGGCCGGGCTCGATCGGGGAGAATTCCTCCAAGGCGCGCGAGAGCGTGTTGTAGATGCGCAGACTCATGAGATGGACGGTGGCCGGGCCACGAGGCCGCACGCGAGCGGCGAGCGCCTTTTTCTTGCTATTGGGGTGGGGGCAGACGAGGGGCCCGAGGCGCGCTTGGGCGTAGACCCTCCGGCTACAATCCGCCGCAGTATAAGCCCCACGACCGCTCGCGCCGGGGCTTGCCGCTTTCCAGCACCGACCCACAGAGGCCCTATGCATCCAGGCGCTGCCGCCCTTCCGATTTCTCTGCGCACGCTCGCCATCTGCGCAGCACTGGGACTGTCAATGGCCGCCGGAGCTGCCCGGGCCGACGAGTACACCGACGTCAACCAGCTGATCCGCACGGGCAAGCTCGCCGACGCCCAGTTGAAGGCCGACCGCTATCTGGCCAGCAACCCGCGCGACCCGCAGATGCGCTTCCTCAAAGGCGTGATCCAGACCGAATCGGGCAAGCCCAACGACGCCATCGCCACCTTCACGGCCCTGACCCAGGAATACCCGGAACTGCCCGAGCCCTACAACAACCTGGCGGTGCTCTACGCCGGCCAGAAGCAGTACGACAAGGCGCGCATCGCGCTGGAAATGGCGATCCGCACCAACCCGAGCTATGCCACCGCCCACGAGAACATGGGCGACGTCTACGCCAAGCTCGCCAGCCAGGCCTACGGCCGCGCGCTGCAGCTCGATGCCAACAACGCCAACGTGCCGCCCAAGCTCGCGCTGATCCGCGAGCTGTTCGCGCCGGCGCCGGCCCGCGCAACCAAGGTCGCCGCAGCGACCCCGGCGGCACCCGCAGCAACGGTCCCCTCGGCGCCGGCGGTTACGGTACCGGCCGCCAAGCCCGCACCGGCCCCGACCCCCACACCGGCAGCACCGGCTCCCACCGCACCGGCGCCGGTCCCGGAACCATCGCCCGCGCCGGAGGCGGCCAAGACCGAGGCGGCCGCGCCCGCCACCGCACAACGCGAGGAAGTCGAGGCCGCGGTGCGCGCCTGGGCCAACGCCTGGCAGTCGCGCGACATGAAGGACTACCTGGCGGCCTACGGCAAGGACTTCCGCACCCCGGGCAAGCTGACCCGCGCCGCCTGGGAGGCCGAGCGCAAGGCGCGCATCATGGGCAAGTCGCGCATCAAGGTGGCCATCAGCAACCTGAACGTGACGGTGCAGGGCAACAAGGCCACGGCGCGCTTCCGCCAGGACTACAGCGCCGACACATTGAACGTCACCAGCCGCAAGACGCTGGAGCTGGTCAAGTCCGGCGACAAATGGCTGATCGTGCAGGAATCCACCGGTTGAGGCAGCAGCCGGCCCAATTCCCGCTCCCCCGCGTCCGCGCCGGCCTTGGCCTGGCCCGGTCGGCGCCGCCCACTCCCTGTTGCACACAGCTCCGATGATGCGGGCCGCTTCTGTGCCGGTTCTTGCGGCGGCTGCCCTCGTGCTGCTGGGCGCGGCTTTGCCGGCCGCCGCACGCCCCGAGAAGCCCCATCACGCCGCCAGCCGGCCGGCGGCGCCCGCCGGCGTGCAGGCACTGCCCCGCGACGGCGAGGCCGAGGCGCGGCTGATCGCCGTCTACCGGCTGATCGGACAGGGCGATAGCAGCCGCGCGCTGGCCGCCGCCGAGAAGCTCACCCTCGACTATCCCAACTTCCAGCTCGGCCAACTGGTCTACGGCGATCTGCTGGCCCAGCGCACCCGGCCGGTGCGCATGCTGGGCGACGTGCTGGATGAGGAGTCGCGCCAATCGCCCGCGCTGGCCGCGCTGCGCCAGGAGTCCGAACTGCGCCTGAAGGCGCTGCGGGAGCGGCCACCCGCGGGCAGCGTGCCCTCGCAATTCGCGCGGCTCGCGCCGAGCAGCCGCCATGCGATCGCGGTGGATACCTCGCGCGCGCGCCTGTACCTGTTCGAGAACAGCGCCGCCGGCCTGCGCCTGGTGGCCGACTACTACCTGTCGGTCGGCAAATCGGGCATCGAGAAGACGGCCGAGGGCGACATGCGCACGCCGCTGGGGGTGTACTACATCACCAGCAACCTCGACCCGCGCACCTTGAAGCCCTTCTACGGCGCCGGGGCGCTGCCGATCAACTATCCCAACCCCTACGACCTGCGGCGCGGCCGCACCGGTGGCGGCATCTGGCTGCACGGCACGCCACCGGACCAGTTCGCGCGCGCGCCGCTGGCCACCGACGGCTGCCTGGTGCTGGCCAATCCCGATCTGCGCCGGCTGCTCTCGACGGTATCGGTGCGATCGACGCCGGTGGTGATCTCCGAGCACCTGAGCTGGGTGCCGCAGCAGGCCGCGCACGCCGCGGCCAGATCGTTCGAGGACGCCTTCGAGGCCTGGCGCAGCGCCAAGGCCAGCGGCGACATCGAGCGCACCATGGCCTTCTATACGCCGGACTTCAACAGCTACGGCAAGCCGCTGGCGGAATGGCGCGCGGTGCTGCAGCAGGACATGGCGCGCGCGCGCGGCCGGGCGCTGCAGACCAAGGATCTGTCCTACCTGCACTGGCGCGAGGACGGCAACGAGAGCATGGTGGCCACCTTCGGCGAGGTGCCCGACGGCGCGCGCACCGGCCCCCTGCGGCGCCAGTACTGGCTGCGCACGCAGGGGCAGTGGAAAATTTTCTTTGAAGGAAACATAGGCTGATGAAAACCCTCCTCACCCTCCCCCGCGCAACCGTGTCGCGCCGCGTGGCCGGACTGGCCGCCGCCCTGCTGCTGGCCGGCGCCGCCGCACAGGCCCAGGCCGCCGACCCGCGCGTGAAGCTCAGCACCAGCATGGGCGACATCGTGCTCGAACTCGACCAGGCCAAGGCGCCGAAGACGGTCGACAACTTCCTGCAGTACGTGCGCGACAAGCACTACGACGGCACCATCTTCCACCGCGTGATCCCCGACTTCATGATCCAGGGCGGCGGCTTCACGCCCGACATGCAGCAAAAGCCCACCAGGGCGCCGATCGCGCTGGAGACCACCGGCCTGAAGAACGAGCGCGGCACCATCGCCATGGCCCGCACCGGCAACCCCAATTCGGCCACCGCGCAGTTCTTCATCAACGTGAAGGACAACGCCAATCTGAACCCGCCCAGCCCCGACGGCTACGGCTACGCGGTGTTCGGCAAGGTCGTCTCCGGCATGGACGTGGTCGACAAGATCCGCGCCGTCGGCACCGGCAACAAGGGCCCGCACCAGAACGTGCCGCTGACGCCCGTCAGCATCACCTCGGCCACCGTGCTGCCCTGACATTCCCTGAAACAGAAAGGACCCGCTCCATGAGCAACCCGCAAGTCGAACTGCACATCAAGAACTACGGCGTCATCACGCTGGAACTCGACGCCGCCAAGGCGCCGGCCTCGGTCGAGAACTTCCTCGCCTACGTGAAGAAGGGCCACTACGACAACACCATCTTCCACCGCGTGATCCCCGGCTTCATGGTCCAGGGCGGCGGCTTCGAGCCGGGCATGAACCAGAAGCCGACCGACGCGCCGATCAACAACGAGGCCAACAACGGCCTGAAGAACGACAACTACACCGTCGCCATGGCGCGCACCAACGCGCCGCACTCGGCCACCGCGCAGTTCTTCATCAACGTCGCCGACAACGGCTTCCTCAACCACACCGCGCCCTCGGCCCAGGGCTGGGGCTACGCCGTGTTCGGCAAGGTCGTCGACGGCACCGAGGTCGTGGACAAGATCAAGGCCGTGAAGACCGGCCGCAAGGGCTTCCATGACGACGTGCCGCAAGAGGACGTCATCATCGAGAAGGCCGTCCTCAAGTCCTGAGCGTCTGGCGCTCCCCATGACATCGACCGTGCCGCCGGTGGCCGGGCTTGCCGCTGCGGCGCACTGGCGCACGGTCGATGTCGTTTCCGACCTGCATCTGCACGCCGGCGACGCCGCCACCTTCGACGCCTTCGCGCGCTACCTGGCGCAGACGCCGGCCGATGCCGTGTTCCTGCTCGGCGACGTGTTCGAGGTCTGGATCGGCGATGACGCGGCGCAACCCGGCAGCTTCGAGGCGCGCTGCGCGGATGTGCTGCGCCACGCGGCCGGCCGCTGCGCCCTGTTCTTCCAGCACGGCAACCGCGACTTCCTGCTCGGCCCCGGCTTCCTGGCGCAGGCCGGCATGCAACTGCTTGCCGACCCCACGGTGCTGGCGCTGCACGGCCGGCGCTGGCTGCTCTCGCATGGCGACGCGCTGTGCCTGGCGGATGGTCAGTACCTGCGTTTTCGTGCCGAGGTGCGCACGCCCGCCTGGCAGCAGGCCTTCCTGGCGCGGCCGCTGGCAGAGCGCCACGCGATCGCGCGCGGGCTGCGCAGCCAGAGCGAGGCGCGCAAGCGCAGCGGCACCGGCTACGCCGATGCCGACGCCGACGCCGCGCGCGCCTGGCTGCGGGCCGCCGACGCGACCACGCTCATCCACGGGCACACCCACCGCCCGGCCCAGCACGACCTGGGCCAGGGCCTGACGCGCCTGGTGCTGTCCGACTGGGACCTGCAGGCCACGCCGCCGCGCGCCGAGGCGCTGCGCTTGTCGGCCGCCGGCGCGGTGCGCATACCGCTGGCCTGAAGCATGTGGAGCCGCCTGCGCGCCCTGCTGCCCTCGCGCCGCGCGGCGCTGGCCAGCGGCCGCACCATTCCCGATGCGCTGTGGCAGGACACGCTGGCGCAACTGCCCTTTCTGCGCGCGCTGACGGCGGCCGAACGGGAGCACCTGCGCCGCCTGGCCGCGGCCTTCCTGGACCAGAAGGAATTCCACGGCGCGCATGGCCTGGCGATCACCGACGCCATGGCCCTGTCCATCGCCACGCAGGCCTGCCTGCCGCTGCTGCACTTCGGCCCGGCGGCGCAGGCGCTGGCCTGGTACGACGACTTCGTGGTGCTGGTGGTGCACGCGGCCGAGGTGGTGGCGCCGCGCGAGCTGACCGACGAGATCGGCGTGGTGCACCGCTATGACGAGCCGCTGGTGGGCGAAGCCATGGAGCGCGGCCCGGTCACCCTGAGCTGGCAGGACGTGGCCGCGGCCGGCGAGCGCATGGCCGAGGGCACCAACGTCGTGGTGCATGAATTCATCCACAAGATGGACATGCGCGACGGCGCCGCCGACGGCTGCCCGCCGCTGCCGCCCGGCTTCCTGGGCACACACGGCCGCCGCGCCGCCCGCGCCGCCTGGCTGGCGGTGCTGGAGCCGGCCTACCAGGCGCACCGCGAGCAGGTCATCATCGCCGAGCGCTTCGGCGGCGCCACGCCCTGGCTGGACGCCTATGGCGCCGAGGCGCTGGAGGAATTCCTGCCCGTGGCCTGCGAGGCCTACTTCGTCAACCGCGCGCGCTTCGCGCAGGAATTCCCTGCGCTGCTGGCGCTGTTCGACGCCTTCTTCCGGCCTGGCAACCCGGTATCAAAATCATAGCTAAAAGCCCAGGTGAACTCTGGGCTTCAGGCACTTTTCCATCAGCATCCGCGGCAAATGCCATCCGCTCCGGCTGCGGCCGCGACACAAGGCGAAACAGCGTCCGTCCGCAGCAGGCGCACCATTCAGGGTTGCCCCAAGCACTCTGCAGGAGACATCCCATGCTCGAAAACCTGCCCGACGCCCTGGGCCATGCGCTGCGCCATCGCCGCGCCGGCCTGGACGGGCTGGCCTTCCACCACACCGGCCTGCGCAGCGGCATGGCGGCGCTGGACGTGCGCAGCCTGGCCTTTGCCGACCATGCCCCGATCCCCGCGCTCTACACCGCCGATGGCGAAGGCCTGTCGCCGCCGCTGCAATGGACCGGCGTGCCGGCGAACGCGGCCTCGCTGGTGCTGATCGTGGAAGATGCCGACGCCCCCACGCCCAAGCCGCTGGTGCACGCGATCGTCGTCGGCCTGCCGCCCGAGGACGGCGCGCTGGCCGAAGGCGCGCTCAACCAGCCGCCGCCGCAGGACGGCGAGCTGCGGCTGGGCCGCAACTCCTACCTGTTCGCGCGCTGGCTGCCGCCCGACCCGCCGCCGGGCCACGGCGCGCACCGCTATGCCTTCCAGTTGTTCGCGCTGGATGCGGGGGCGGACTTCGGCGATACGCCGGGCCGCGAGGCGGTGCTGGAGGCGGTGCAGGAACACGGCCTGGCCAGCGGCATGCTGATCGGCACCTACACGCGGCGGGACGGCTCGATCCGCCAGGACGATGCTTTGCCGCTCGCCGCGGGGCCGCTGGTCCGCTGAGGCACCGGCTCAGTCCAGCCTGACGCCCATCCGGGTGATCACGGCGCCCCATTTCCTGCGCTCCGCCGCGGTGAAGGCCGCCATCTGCGCGGGCGTGCCGGGCATGGGCTCGACGCCGAGCGTCTGCATGCGGGCCTGCACGGCGCTGGAAGCCAGCGCCGCCTGCAGCGCGCGGGCGAACTGCTCGATCTGATCGGCCGGCGTGCCGGTCGGCGCCACCAGGCCCTGCCAGGCGTAGCCTTCGAAGCCCTTGAGGCCTTGTTCGTCGAGGGTGGGCACCTCGGGCAGCAGCGCCATGCGCTGCAGCGAGGCCACGCCGATGACCTTGACCTTCTTCTCCCGGATGAAGGGCATGGCCGTGGCGCTGTCGATCCACATCGCCCCGATCTGCTGGCCCACCACGTCCAGGATCGCCGGCGCGGCGCCCCGGTAGGCCACGTGCACCATGGCCAGGCCGCTCTGTTCGCGGAACGACTCCCCGACCAGGTGGTGCGGGCTGCCCGGGCCGGCCGAGCCCCAGTTCACGCCGCCGGGCTGGGCCCTGGCCCAGGTGGTGAACTGCCGCAGGTTGTCGGCCGGCACCTCGTTGCCGACCACCAGCAGCATCGGGAAGCGCACCAGCATGCCGATGGGCTGGAAGTCTTTCTGGCTGTCGTAGCTCAGCCTGGAGAACAGGAAGGGGTTGGCCGCGAGCGTGGCGAAGTCGGCGCTGAAGATGATGTTGCCGTAGTCCTTCGAGCGCGCCGCGTAGTCGGCCGCGATGTTGGTGCCCGCGCCCGGCTTGTTGTTGATGACGATGGTGCGGTGCAGGCTCTTGCCCATGGCCTCGGCGAGCGTGCGCGCGACGATGTCCGAGCCGCCGCCCGCGGCGTAGCCGACCACCCATTCGAGCGGCTTGGGCTGCGCCCGTGCCAGCGAAGCCGGCAGGGCCAGGCCGGCGGCCAGGGCCCGCAGGAAGTTCTTGCGTTGCATGTATTTGTCTCCGGGGGTTCGCAAAGGATCGGGGTTTTCAGCCGGCGCAGGCCAGGGTGTTCTCGCGCGCCAGGGCGATCGCCTCGCGCAGCACCTGCCGGTCGCCGACGTGGTTGCACAGGATGAGCGCGAGCTTGGCGATCATCATGTCGGCCTGCTCGTCGCCGAGCTGGCGCTGGGCGTCGATCAGCTCGGCATAGAAAAGGTCGTGCTCGGCGATGTTGGGGGTTCTGATCAGTGCGTTCATGCTCATCCTCGGCATCAATGGAGCTGGAGCGCGCGGCGCAGGGCCTGCGCGACCGCCTGGGCGTCGAAGCTGCGCCAGCGCGCGGCCACGTGCTGGTCGGGGCGGATCAGGTAGACCGTGCCGGGCTGGCCGTCGTAGCGCTGCCGCACCAGGCCCTTGCGGTCGACGATGTCGCGGCCGACTTCGAGCACGCGCGCGGTGCAGCCGCCGACCGTGACGTCCTGCGCCGGCCCGAAGCTCAGCAGCGTGAAGTCCTGGCCAAGCTGGTTGAGCAGCCAGCCGCCGCGCCCCCCGACCTCGATCGGCGCGTCGGCGCAGTTGGTGCCCGGCCGCATGCCGCCCTCGAAATGCGCGCTGTCGGGCGTGTTGAGCGGCGAATGCAGATAGGGCGTCGGCGCCGACAGCCGCCCGCTGTTGACCAGCGGCCGCGCGAAGGCTTCGGTGCGGGCGAGTTCGAGCACCGCGTTGCGCAGACGCCGGGAGCCGCGGCTCTTGGGCGTGATGAAGTCGGTGGCGCGCGTGGAGTGGCCGAGGTTGTCGTCGGCGGCATGGGCGCGTTCCTCGTGGTAGCTGTCGAGCAGCGCCTCGGGCGCTTGGCCATTGAGCACGGCCTGCAGCTTCCAGCCCAGGTT
>NZ_JAELTO010000090.1 GCF_016428875.1 Xylophilus sp. ASV27 | reverse complement strand
GGCCTGGGGCCGCGCGCCTACGCCATAATCGGCCAGGGCACGATCAGCCGCATCATCGAGTCCAAGCCCGAGGAACTGCGCCTGTTCCTGGAAGAGGCCGCGGGCGTCTCCAAGTACAAGGAGCGCCGGCGCGAGACCGAGCACCGGCTGTCGGACACGCGCGAGAACCTCACGCGGGTGGAAGACATCCTGCGCGAGCTCAACAGCAACCTCGAACGGCTGGAGAAGCAGGCCGAGGTCGCGCAGCGCTACAACGCGCTGCAGGCCGAGGTCACGCTCAAGCAGCAGCAGCTGTGGTTCCTGAAGCGCCGCGAAAGCGAGTCCGAGCAGGCCCGCATCAAGGCCGAGGCCGCGCAGGCCGTGAACGACCTCGAATCCCGCGTGGCCGACCTGCGCCACGTCGAGGCTGAACTCGAAACCATCCGCCAGGCCCATTACGCCGCCGGCGACCATGTCAACCAGGCCCAGGGCAGGCTCTACGAGGCCAGCGCCGAGGTCGGCCGCCTGGAGGCCGAGATCCGTTTCGTGCTCGAAGGCCGCCAGCGCGTGGAGCAGCGCCTGCTCACACTGCGCGAGCAGGTCGGCCAATGGGCCGCCCGCAAGGACGACGCCGAGGCCGAGATCGAAACCCTGGCCGCCCAGGGCGAGGACGCCGAGGAAAAGGCCGCGCTGCTGGCCGCCCAGGTGGAAGAGCAGGCGCTGCAGTTGCCCGATCTCGAAGAAGCCCTGCGCCAGGCCCAGCAGAAGGCCAACGAGCAGCGCGGCGCCGTGGCCCACGTGCAGCAGCAGATCCAGGTGCTGGCCGCCGAGCAGCGCAGCATCGAGGAGCAGTCGCGCCAGCTCGACCAGCGCCGCGAGCGCCTGGTGACCGACCGCAACGCCCTGGCCGCGCCCGACGAGGCGCGCCTGAACAACCTGCGCGAGCAGCTCGAAGCCGCACAAGAGGCCGCGCAGGAGGCCGACGCCCGCCTGCACGAGCTGCAGGAGTCCGTCCCCCAGCTCGACGAAGAGCGCCGCGCGCGGCAGCACGCCGTCAACACCGAAAGCGCGGTGCAGGCCGACCTGTCGGCCCGCATGGAAGCGCTCAAGGCGCTGCAGGACAAGGTCAAGACCGACGGCAAGCTGCAGCCCTGGCTCGCCAGGCACGGCCTGGACAGCCTGCAGGCGCTGTGGAGCCGGCTGCACGTGGAGCAGGGCTGGGAAAGCGCCCTGGAAGCCGCCCTGCGCGAGCGCATGGGCGCGCTCGAAGTCTCCCGCCTGGACATGGTGCGCGCCTTCGGTGCCGACGCGCCGCCGGCCAAGCTCGCCTTCTACAGCCTGCCTGCCGCCGCCGTGCCGGAAGCCGCTGGCGCGCTGCCCGGCCTGCTGGAGCGCCTGCGCCTGAACGACGCCGGCCAGCGCGCGCTGCTGGCCGACTGGCTGCATGGCTGCTACACCGCCCACAGCCTGGACGAGGCGCTCGCCGCGCGTGCCCGGTTGCAGCCGGGCGAGGCCATCTTCGTGCCCGCCGGCCATGCCGTCACCGCCCATGGCGTGAACTTCTACGCGCCCGATTCCGAGCAGGCCGGCCTGCTGGCCCGTGCGCAGGAGATCGAGAACCTTGAGAAGCAGCTGCGCGCCCAGGCACTGATCGGCGAAGAGGCTCGCTCCGCGCTGGTGCGGGCCGAGTCCGCCTATGCCGACGCCTCGCAACGCCTGGTCACGGCGCGCCGCGAGGCCACCGAGACGCAGGCCCGCGCCCACGAACTGCAGGTCGAGAGCCTGCGCCTGACCCAGCTGGCCGAGCAGACGCGCGAGCGCAGCGCCCAGATCAGCGGCGACCTGGGCGAGGTCGAGGCGCTGCTCGACGAACTGCAGGAGCGCCGCGTGACCGCCGAGGCGCGCTTCGAGGAGCTGGACATGCAGCTCGCCGACAGCCAGGAGCGCCATGCGCAGCTGGACGAGCGCGTGATCGAGTCCGAGCGCCGCGTCAACGAGTCGCGCGAGCAGTTGCGCAGCCTGGAGCGCCAGGCGCAGGAAGCCGCCTTTGCCCGCCGCAGCCTGGAATCGCGCCGCGCCGAACTCGGCCGCGCCATCGACACCGCCGCGCAGCAGGCGGCCTCGCTCGCGTCCGAGGAAAGCCGCGCGCAGGAAGAGCTGGCGCGTCTGTCCGACGCCGCCGCGCAAGGCGGGCTGCAGAGCGCGCTGGAACTCAAGGCCGAGCGCGAAGCCGCGCTGGCCGCGCAGCGCAGCGAATACGACGACCTCACCACCAAGCTGCGCGCCAGCGACGAGCGCCGCCTGCAACTGGAGCGCGCGCTCGACCCGCTGCGCCAGCGCATCACCGAATTCCAGCTCAAGGAGCAGGCCGCGCGCCTGGGCCTGGAGCAGTACGCCGCGCTGCTGGCCGACGCCCAGGCCGACCTGGAGGCGGTGGAGAAATCCATCACCGAAGGCAACGTGCGCGTGCAGGGTCTGCAGGGCGAGATCGACCGCGGCAACCGCGACATCGCCGCGCTCGGCGCGGTCAACCTGGCCGCGCTGGAAGAGCTGGGCACCGCGCGCGAGCGCAAGACCTTCCTGGACGCGCAGACCGCCGACCTGACCGAGGCCATGGGCACGCTGGAAGACGCCATCCGCAAGATCGACGCCGAAACGCGCGAGCTGCTGGTGGGCACCTTCAACGTCGTCAACGAGCACTTCGGGCGCATGTTCCCCGAGCTGTTCGGCGGCGGCAACGCCAAGCTCATGATGACCGGCGAGGAAGTGCTGGACGCCGGCGTGCAGGTCATGGCCCAGCCGCCCGGCAAGAAGAACCAGACCATCCACCTGCTCTCCGGCGGCGAGAAGGCGCTGACCGCGATCGCGCTGGTATTCGCCATCTTCCAGCTCAACCCCGCGCCGTTCTGCCTGCTCGACGAGGTGGACGCGCCGCTGGACGACGCCAACACCGAGCGCTACGCCAAGCTGGTGTCCAGCATGAGCAAGGGCACCCAGTTCCTCTTCATCAGCCACAACAAGATCGCCATGGAGATGGCCGAGCAGCTGATCGGCGTCACCATGCAGGAGCAGGGCGTCTCGCGTATCGTGGCGGTGGACATGGAGTCCGCGCTGTCCATGGCCGAACCCGAATAGAAGCAACAAGCATGAGCACATTGCAGATCAGCCTTGCGGTGGCCGGCGGCGTCGTGCTGGCGGCCATCGTCGCCCACAGCGCCTGGACCTCGCGCCGCAACGCGCCCAGGCAGGCCGACCCGGCCACGCCGGAAGAAGCCGCCAGCCGCGAAGCGGCCGAGCGCCAGGAGCCGGCCTTCGACCACGACGCCGGCCTGCCCGCCGGCGCCGACGCCGCGCGCGATCCGGTGCTGGGCGCACTGCCGCACCCCGAGAAGAAGCCGGGCCTGGACCCGCTGATCGACGTCATCGCGCCGCTGGCGGTCGAAGGCCTGGTGTCGGGCGACGCCGCGCTGGCCGCCATGCCCGGCACCCGCCGCGTGGGCAGCAAGCCCTTCGCCGTGGAAGGGCTTAACGACGCCACCGGCCACTGGGAAACGCCCGTGGCCGGCCAGCGCTACCGCGCCTTCCAGGCCGGCGTGCAACTGGCCAACCGCAACGGCGCGCTCAACGACATCGAGTACTCCGAATTCGTGATGAAGGCCCAGGCCTACGCCGACGCCATCAACGCCGCGCCCGAGTTCCCCGAGATGCGCGACGAAATCGCGCGCGCCCGCGAGCTGGACCAGTTCGCCAGCGACCACGACGCCCAACTGGCCTTCGTCCTGCGCGCCCGCGCCGCCGCCTGGAGCCCGGGCTACGTGCAGCAGAACGCCGCGCGCCTGGGCTTCGTGCCCGGCATGATCCCCGGGCGCATGGCCCTGCCCACGGCCGCGCCCGGCCTGCCGCCGGTGCTGACGCTGGCCTTCGACACCCAGGCCGCGCTGGCCGAGGACCCGGCCCAGTCGGCCATCCGCGAGGTGCAGTTGAGCCTGGACGTGGCCCAGGTGCACCGCGACGAGCAGCCCTTCACCCGCCTGCGCGAGGCCGCCGCCGCCCTGGCCCAGGCCATGGACGGCGTGGTCACCGACCAGAACGGCCAGCCGCTGCGCGAAGAGGCCATGGACGGCATCGGCGCCGACCTGGAAAAGCTCTACGACACGCTCGACGCGCACGACCTGTCGGCCGGTTCGGTGCAGGCGCGGCGCCTATTTGGGTGATTTTTTGGGTGAAAAGTGGTTGAAGCCCAGGTGGCGCGCAGGCTTGTAGCTATGAATATTGAAGCACTCCGGGCGCAGCTCGAGCGCTGGATGCACCAGTACTACGTGCTGGACGCGCCGGAAGTCCCGGACGCCGAATACGACCGCGTGTTCCAGCAATTGCAGGCGCTGGAGGCGGCGCACCCCGAACTCGTCACCCCCGACTCCCCGACCCAGCGCGTCGGCGGCGCGCCGCTGGGCCAGTTCGCGACGGTGCGCCATGCCGTGCCCATGCTCAGCATCCGCACCGAGACCGATACCGAGGCCAGCGGCGCCGCCGCCTTCGATACCCGCGTGCGCAAGGAGCTGGGCCTGAAGGAAAGCGACCCGCCGGTGGCCTACATGGCCGAGCTGAAGTTCGACGGCCTGGCCATGAACCTGCGCTACGAGCAGGGCCGGCTGGTGCGCGCGGCCACGCGCGGCGACGGCGAGCAGGGCGAGGACGTGACGCAGAACGTGCGCACCATCCGCCAGATCCCGCTGCGCCTGCCCGCCGGCGCGCCCGAGGTGCTGGAGGTGCGCGGCGAGGTCTACATGCGCCGCGACGACTTCGAGAAGCTCAACGAGCGCCAGCGCGAGGCCGGCGGCAAGAGCTTCGTCAACCCGCGCAACGCCGCCGCCGGCGCGGTGCGGCAGCTCGACCCGGCCATCGCGGCCCAGCGCCCGCTGTCCTTCTTCGCCTACGGCTGGGGCGAAGTGCAGGGCTGGCCGGACGAGCCGCCCACGCAGGACGGCGTGCTGGCCGCCTTCGCCGCCTTCGGCTTTCCGGTGGACCCGCACCGCGCGGTGGTGCAGGGCGCCGAGGGGCTGGCCGCCTTCCATGCGCGCATCGGCGCGCTGCGCGACCGGCTGCCGTTCGACATCGACGGCGTGGTCTACAAGGTCAACGCGCTGGCGCTGCAGCAGCAACTGGGCTTCGTCACGCGCGAGCCGCGCTGGGCCGTGGCCCACAAGTACCCGGCGCAGGAGCAGATGACCCAGGTCGTGGGCATCGACGTGCAGGTCGGCCGCACCGGCAAGCTCACGCCGGTGGCGCGGCTGGCGCCGGTGTTCGTCGGCGGCGTCACCGTCACCAATGCCACGCTGCACAACCTGTTCGAGCTGCGCCGCAAGGACGTGCGCGTGGGCGACACCGCCATCGTGCGCCGTGCCGGCGACGTGATCCCCGAAGTGGTCGGCACCGTGGCGACCGAGCGGCCGCGCCGGCCCTACGTATCCAACTTCCACATGCCGCGCCAGTGCCCGGTCTGCGGAAGCGCGGTGGTGCGCGAGAAGACCGAGGTCAACCACCGCTGCAGCGGCGGCCTGTTCTGCGCCGCCCAGCGCAAGGAGGCGCTGCTGCACTTCGCCCAGCGCCGCGCCATGGACATCGAGGGCCTGGGCGACAAGCTGGTCGATCAACTGGTGGAGGGTGGCATCATCCGCACCCTGCCCGAGCTGTACAGGCTGGGCGTGGCCAAGCTCGCCGCGCTCGAGCGCATGGCCGACAAGTCGGCGCAGAATCTGGTCGAGGCCCTGGAAAGGTCCAAGCAGACCACGCTGCCGCGCTTCCTGTTCGGCCTGGGCATCCGCCACGTGGGCGAGGCCACGGCCAAGGACCTGGCACGCCACTTCGGCGCGCTCGACCCGATCATGGATGCCACCGTCGAGCAGTTGCTGGAGGTCAACGACGTCGGCCCGATCGTCGCCCAGGCGATCCGCACCTTCTTCGACCAGCCGCACAACCGCGAGGTGGTGGAGCAGTTGCGCGCGGCCGGCGTGCACTGGCCCGAGGGCCCGCCCGCGCCGCGCGCGCTGCTTCCGCTGGCGGGCAAGACCTTCGTGCTCACCGGCACGCTGCCCACGCTGTCGCGCGAAGAGGCCAAGGAACTGCTCGAAGCCGCCGGCGCCAAGGTGGCCGGCTCGGTCAGCAAGAAGACCGACTACGTGGTGGCCGGCGCCGAGGCCGGCAGCAAGCTGGAGAAGGCGCAGGCGCTGGGCATCGCCGTGCTGGACGAGGACGGCCTGCGCCAACTGCTGCCGGATGCCGCCGGCGGTTGAACCCTGGCGCGGCGTGGTACTCCAACCCCCACCATCACCACCCCTCCCGGGAGATTTCCATGCAACTGCGTTCTTTTGCCGCCGCCCTGGCCGTCGGCGCCGTGGCGCTGCTCTCGGGCTGCGTGGTGGCGCCGGTCGACGGCTACGGCACCGCCGCCTACCCGTACTCCACCAGCTACGCCTATCCCTATGCCTACTCCGACCCCTTGCTGGTCGGGCCGCCGGCGGTGGGTTACCTGGGCTTCAACTACTATCGCGGCCCGCGCTACTTTGGCGGGCCCGGCCGGCCGTGGGGCGGCCCGCCGCACTGGGGCGGACCGCGTCCCGGCGGCCACCCCGGCGGTGGCTGGCATGGCGGCGGCAGGGGTGGTGGTGGACGAGGGCGCTGAGCCCGCCGCTTACCCCGCGTTACGTAAAGCGACGCGGCCTATGTAGCAGGCAGGCAGCGTCCGCGCGTTGTAGGGATCAACCAAAAGGAGCCGCAATGCACCGCCTACGCCTCATCGGAATCGCTCTCGCCGCTACCAGCGCAGCCCTTTTGAGCGGCTGCGTGGTGGCGCCGGTTTCACCCTACTACGGCGCCTACTACCAGCCTGCGCCGGTCGTCGTGTCGCCATCCATCGGCTTCTATGGCTCCTATGGCTATGGCTACCGGCGCTGGAGGTAGTCAGTGCAACGCTGAACAAGTCCCCGCGCTGGCGCGCGCCCTGGTGTGGGATGGGATGCAAGGCGCAAACCGCAGCCATGGCCGCAACCATGGCGAGGATTTGCAACGCCGCAGACCGCCCACGGCAGGGATGTGCGACACGCGAGGGACTTGTTCAGCGTTGCCTTAGCCGCCATCAGGCTCCGGCCGGCACCAGAGCCAGGCCAGCACCCCATCCATGCAGGCCAGCGCCAGCGATGCCGTCCAGGCGCGCTGCGCCGTCGCCAGCAGGATGAGCGCACAGACCGCCATGGCGGCCGTGGCGCTCCACTTGGCCCGCCGGCTCATGCGGCCGCCGTTCTGCCAGTGGTGCAGCAGCGGCCCGAACAGCCGGTGCCCCAGGAGCCAGCCATGCAGCCGGGGTGAGCTGCGCGCCGCCGCCCAGGCCGCGGCAATGATGAAGACGGTGGTCGGCATGCCCGGCACGAAGACGCCGACCACGCCAAGCGCGATGCACAGCATCGCCAAAGCCGCCAGCAGCAGGCGCAGTACGGCGGGAAGGGGGCGCGGGGCGGTGTCGGGCATGTTCAGGCATCGATTGTGAAGGCCGCGCGGGCACCCGCCTGAAGGTCCCGGCGGGAAAAGCTATGCTAGCGGCCACCCCACTTCTCCCGCAGCTCCCCCATGGCCGTTCTGGACATCCTCAAGATGGGCGACCCGCGCCTGCTGCGCGTCGCCCCGCCTGTGCCGCCCGACGCCTTCGGCAGCCCGGCCCTGCTGGGCCTGATCGACGACATGTTCGACACCATGCGCGCCGTCAACGGCGCCGGGCTGGCCGCGCCGCAGGTGGGCGTCGACCTGCAACTGGTCATCTTCGGCACCGACGCCCCGAACCCACGCTACCCCGATGCGCCGGTGGTGCCGCGCACCGTGCTGCTGAACCCGGTCATCGAGCCCCTGGGCGCCGAAGAAGAGGAGGGCTGGGAGGGCTGCCTGTCGGTGCCGGGCCTGCGGGGCGTGGTGCCGCGCTGGGCGCGCATCCGCTACCGCGGTGTCGACCCGCAGGGCCAGCCGATCGAGCGCACGGCCGAGGGTTTCCACGCGCGCGTGGTGCAGCACGAATGCGATCACCTGATCGGCAAGCTCTATCCCATGCGCGTGCGGGACTTCAGCCGCTTCGGCTTCACCGACGTGCTGTTTCCCGGGCTCGACGCTGGACAAGACGATTGACTTGAACCTAGGAGAAACACCATGCAGAACGCCACTTTCCGCCGCCTCGCCGCGCTGGCCGCCTTCGCCGCACTGGCCTGCGGCGCCGCCCCCGCCCTGGCCGGCAGGACGCTGGACGCTGTCAAGCAGCGCGGCACGCTCAACTGCGGCGTGACCAACGGAGTGGCCGGCTTCTCGGCGCCGGATTCGCAGGGCAACTGGTCGGGGCTGGACGTGGACACCTGCCGCGCCGTGGCCGCGGCCGTACTGGGCGATCCGAAGAAGGTCAACTTCGTGCCGCTCAATGCGCAGCAGCGCTTCTCGGCCCTGCAGGCGGGCGAAATCGACATGCTGGCGCGCAACACCACCTGGACGCTGTCGCGCGACGCCTCGCTGGGCATTGCCTTCACCACCATCACCTACTACGACGGGCAGGGCTTTCTGGTGCCCAAGAAGCTCAAAGTGACCAGCGCCAAGCAGTTGAAGGGCGCCGAGATCTGCACCCAGTCCGGCACCACCAACGAAAAGAACGTGTCCGACTACTTCCGGGCGCAGAACGTCAAGGTCAAGACCGTGGTGTTCGAGAACTTCGAGGCCGCCTTCAAGGCCTTCTTCTCGGGCCGCTGCCAGGTTTTCACCACCGACGCGTCCACCCTGGCCGGCCTGCGCAACAAGGAGGCCAAGAACCCGGACGACTACGTGGTCCTGCCCGAACTGATCTCCAAGGAGCCGTTCGCCCCCGCGGTGCGTCGCGGCGACGACGAGTGGTTCACCATCGTCAAGTGGGTGCCGCATGCGCTGATCGAGGCCGAGGAACTGGGCGTGACCCAGGCCGGCGTCGATGCCGCCAGAAGCGGCAGCCAGGACCCTGCCGTGCAGCGCCTGCTCGGCAGCTCGGACGACATGGGCAAGCTGCTGGGCCTGGACAAGGACTGGGCCTACCGCGCGATCAAGGCCGTGGGTAACTACGGCGAGGTTTTCGAGCGCAACGTGGGGCCCAGATCGGTGCTGCAACTGCCGCGCGGGCTCAACAACCTCTGGAACAAGGGCGGCCTGGTCTACGCACTGCCGGTGCGATGAAGGGCAGGGGGGGCCACGGCGCCTGGCTTTCCTGGGCACTGCAGATCGCGCTGGTGGCCTTGCTGCTGGCCGGCGTGTGGGCCCTGGCAGCCCATGCGCTGGGCGTGCTGCGCGGGCGCGGCATCCAGTCGGGCTTTGATTTCCTGCTGCAGCCGGCGGGCTTCGAGATCGGCGAAGGCTGGCTCGACTTCCATGCCGGCCAGCCGTTCTGGCGCGCCTTCCTGGCCGGGCTCGTCAACACCCTGCGCGCGGCGGCGCCCGCGGCCCTCATCGCGCTCGTGCTGGGAACGCTGCTGGGCATAGGCCGGCTGGCGCCGCACCTGCTGGTGCGCAGCATCTGCATTTGGTACGTGGAGGCGCTGCGCAACGTGCCGCTGCTGGTGCAGTTGCTGATGCTGTACTTTGCGCTCACGCAATTGCTGCCGGATGTGAGCGAAGCCGTGCAACTGCTGCCGGGCGTGTGGCTCAGCAAGAGCGGCCTGTCGGTGCCCTGGCCGGTGGCGTCAGATGGGCACTGGTGGCCAAGCGCCCTGGAATGGCCGGAGCGCAACGTGTTCAACATCAGCGGCGGGGCGGCGCTGACGCCCGAGTACCTGGCCATCGTCCTGGCGCTGGGCCTGTACACGGCCGCCTTCGTCGCGGAAATCGTGCGCGCCGGCATCCAGTCGGTGCCCGCCGGCCAGGTCGATGCGGCGCGCGCCATGGGTTTTCGGCCCGCACAGCAGTTGCGCATCGTGGTGTTGCCGCAGGCGCTGCGGCTGATCGTGCCGGCGGTGACCAACCAGATGCTGTCGCTGGTCAAGAACTCTTCGCTGGCGGTGGCGGTCGGCTATCCGGAACTGGTGTCGGTGGCCAACACCTCGCTCAATTCCACCGGGCGCGCCTTCGAGTGCATCGCTGTGGTGATGGCGGTGTACCTGCTGCTGTCGCTGCTGATCGCAGGCGCCACCAACCTCTACAACGCGCGCGTGGCGCTGCGAGGGTGGCGATGAACTGGCGCGGCGAGCTGTTCGGCGGGCCGGTGCGCAGCGTGTGCACGCTGGCGCTGGCGGCGCTGCTGGGCTGGATCGCCTGGCACGCAGGCGCCTGGGCCGTGGTGGGCGCGGTGTTCCGGCCGGACGCGGAGGCCTGCCGCGCGCTGCAGCACGGCGCCTGCTGGGGCGTGGTGGCCGAAAAGTGGCGCGCCATCCTCTTTGGCCGCTACCCGTTCGACCAGCAGTGGCGCCCCGCGATCGCCGCGGCCGTGCTCGCCCTGCTGCTGCTGGCCAGCGCCTGGCCGCGTTGCTGGCGCTGGGGCCTGCTGCCGGCCTGGGCGGCGGGCATCGGGCTGTTCTTGCTGCTGATGCATGGCGGCGCGGCCGGGCTCGAATCCGTGCCCACCGGGCGCTGGGGCGGTCTGGCGCTCACCATCGCGCTGGCCACCTTCGCGCTGGCGCTGGCCTTTCCGCTGGGCCTGCTGCTGGCACTGGGGCGGCGCTCCTCCTGGCCGGTGGTGCGCACGCTCTGCACCAGCTACATCGAGTTGGTGCGCGGCGTGCCGCTGATCTCGGTGCTGTTCATGGCGTCGTTCCTGCTGCCGCTGCTGGTGCCGGCGGGCCTGCAGCTCGACGTGTTCCTGCGCGTGCTCGCCGGGCTGGCGCTGTTCACGGCCGCCTATCTGGCGGAAATCATCCGCGGCGGCCTGCAGGCCGTGCCCTTTGGGCAGATGGAGGCCGCCACCGCCCTGGGCATGGGACGCTGGCAGGTGCAGCGCGACGTGGTGCTGCCGCAGGCGCTGCGCATGGTGGTGCCGGCCCTGGTCAATGCGGTGATCGGCACGTTGAAGGACACCTCGCTGGTGACCGTGGTCGGCCTGTTTGAGCTGACCGGCGCGCTTGGCCTGGCGTTGGGAGGCGACCCGGTGTGGCGCCCGTTCTACCTGGAGGGCTACCTGTTCCTCGCGGCCTTGTACTGGGTCATGTGCTTCGGGCTGTCGCGCTACGGCCGCTGGCTGGAGCGGTACGTCGCGCGGCAGCCGGACTGAAGAAACTCGGTTGTTCGCGGTGCCGAGCCATCACCCGCGGGGCACGTTTCAGTTGAACCTGCCGCCGCTGCCCCCGACGCTGAAGCGGCCGGCCCCCAGGAAGGCCAGCGCCAGCGCTCCGAACAGGAACATGCCCTGCAGCTCCAGCTTCCAGCCGCCGGTGCTGCCAAGGGCGAACAGTTCATTCATGTGCACCAGCCCGAACGCGAACAGCATGTTGATCACCACCACCCACGCCGCCGCCCGCGTGAAAATGCCCAGGATCAGCAGCAGCGGCGCCACGATCTCGCCGACGTAGACCAGATAGGCAAGCGCCTCCGGCAGCCCATGCGCGACCAGCATCCCGCCGATCCCGCCCACGCCAGAACCGAGCTTGGCGATGCCATGCAGCAAAATGAGAATGCCCAGGCTCAGTCGCAGAACGAGCTTGCCGGTGTCTTCGGAACGGATCATGTTTTCCCTCTCTTGGTGGATGTGGCGGCACTGCCTCTCTGGTAGCGCTGGTTGTGGATTGTGTCTTGCGTGAGGTCCCGCGTCTGCGGCAACGTCAATGGGCTGCCAGCACCTCCAGCAATTCCGTCTCGATCTCGATCTGCGCCCGGTTGCGTTGCAGCGCGGGGCCGTCGATCAGGAAGGTGTCTTCCACGCGCTCGCCCAGCGTGCTGACCTTGGCCAGTTGCAGGTTGAGCTTGTGCTTGGCCAGCACGCGGGCGATGGAGTAGAGCAGGCCGGCGCGGTCGCTGGCGGAGACGCTGAGCAGCCAGCGCTGGGCGCGCTCGTCCGGGTGCAGTTCGACCCGGGGGGCGATGGGAAAGCTTTTCACGCGGCGCGAGACGCGGCCGCGGCTGGGGGCGGGCAGGGGGCCGGTCTGCTGCAGTGCGGCGGGCAGTTCGGCTTCGACCATGCTGACCAGCTCGCGGTAGTGCTCGGGCAGGGCGGATGTCACGACCTGGAAGGTGTCCAGCGCGTAGCCGTTGCTGGCCGTGTGCACCTTGGCGTCGAGGATGCTGAAGCCGGCCTGGTCGAAGTAGCCGCAGATGCGCGCGAACAGGTCGGGCGCGTCGGGCGTGTAGACCAGCACCTGCAGCCCTTCGCCCAGCGGCGAGAGCCGTGCGCGCACGATACAGCGCCTGTCGGCGGGCCGCTCGCCGGCGGCAGGACTTTCCACGTGGCGCGACAGCTGGCGGGCGTGCCAGGCGATGTCGACCGCGTCGTGGCGCATGAAGTAGCCCACGTCCAGCGTGTCCCACAGGCGCCTGTGCGCTTCGTGCGGCTCGGCGTGCAGGGCCAGCAGCACCAGCGCGTCGCGCTTGCGCGCCTCGATCTCGGCGGCGCCGCCGGGGGCGCGGCCGCCGAGTGCGCGCAGCGTGGCGCGGTAGAGGTCTTCCAGCAGCTTGCCCTTCCAGGCGTTCCAGACCTTGGGGCTGGTGCCGCGGATGTCGGCCACGGTCAGCAGGTAGAGCGCGGTGAGGTGGCGCTCGTCGCCCATGCGCCGGGCGAAGGCGGCGATCACGGCGGGGTCGCTCAGGTCGGCCTTCTGGGCGATGTGGCTCATGCTCAGGTGCTGCTCGACCAGGAAGGCGATCAGGTCCGTGTCGTCCTGGGCGATGCCGTGGTCCGCGCAGAACTGGCGCGCGTCGCGCGCGCCGAGTTCGGAGTGGTCGCCGCCGCGGCCCTTGGCGATGTCGTGGAACAGCGCGGCGACGTACAGGATCCAGGGCTTGTCCCAGTCGGCCGCCAGTTGCGAGCAGAACGGGTACTCGTGCGCGTGCTCGGCCATGAAGAATCGCCGCACGTTGCGCAGCACCATGAGGATGTGCTGGTCCACGGTGTAGACGTGGAAAAGGTCGTGCTGCATCTGCCCCACGGTGTGGCGGAAAACGCGCAGGTAGCGGCCCAGCACCGAGGTCTGGTTCATCAGCCGCATGGCGTGGGTGATGCCCACCGGCTGCTGCAGGATGCGCAGGAAGGTGGCCCGGTTGACCGGGTCGCGCCGGAAGGCCGCGTCCATCACGTCGCGCGCGTTGTAAAGGGCGCGCAGGGTGCGCGCCGACAGGCCGCGCAGCCCGAGGTGGGTCTGGTACAGCAGGAAGGTCTCGAGGATGGCGTGCGGTTCGCGGTGGTAGAGCTCGTCGCTCACCACCTCGATCATCCCGGCCTTCTCGAAGAAACGCTCATTGATCGGGATCAGCGCATGCGTGCTCGGATTGAGCCGCTCGCCGATGTTGAGCAGCAGGATCTGGCTGAGCTGGGTCACGGCCTTGGCGGCCCAGTAGTAGCGGCGCATCAGCGCTTCGCTGGCGCGGCGCGCCAGGCGCGAGCCGTCGGGCGCCTGACCGCGGTAGCCGAAGGACTCGGCCACGGCCGTCTGCAGGTCGAACACCAGCCGGTCCTCGCGGCGCTTGGCGATCAGGTGCAGGCGCAGGCGGATCAGCGACAGCAGCGCCTCGTTGCGCTTGATCTGCCGCACCTCGTGCGCGGTGGCCAGGCCGTTGTGGGCCAGCGCGTCCCAGTTCTCGCCATAGCCGGCGGCGGTGGAAACCCACAGGATCGCCTGCAGGTCGCGCAGGCCGCCCGGGGATTCCTTGCAGTTCGGTTCGAGCGAGTAGGGCGTGTCCTCGAACTTGTGATGGCGCTGGCGCAGTTCCAGCATCTTGGCGGTGAAGAAGGCGCGCGGGTCCAGCGCCTCGCGGAAGGCGCGGCGGAAGCGGTGGAACAGCGCCGCGTCGCCGACGATGCGGCGGGCTTCGAGCAGGGAGGTCTGCACCGTGACGTCCTTGGCCGCCTCGTCCAGGCAGTCGCGCGCGGTGCGCACGCTCGAGCCGATTTCCAGGCCCGCGTCCCAGCAACTGCCGATGAAGCCTTCCAGGCGCAGCCGCAGCGCCTCGTCGGCGTCCGGGCTGGTGCCGTCGGGCAACAGCAGCAGCACGTCGATGTCGGAATGGGGAAACAGCTCGCCCCGGCCGAAGCCGCCCACGGCCAGCAGCGCGAAATGCTCGGGAAAGCCGGCGCGCAGCCAGAGCCTTTGCAGCAGTTCGTCGGCCAGCCGCGCCAACTGGCGCAGCACGGTGTGCACGCCGCGCACGGCGGCGCCGCTGCGCTCGGCCGAGTCGAGCAGATCGGCCTTTTTCTGGCGGTAGGCTTCGCGCAGCGCGGGAAGTTCGGACATCGGTGGGGGCACTCCGTGCAAAGCCGCGACAGCAAGCAATTCCTGTGCAAGCCGTGGCCGGCTGCTGCCTCGGCCGCTCAGGCCGTGGCCAGGCTCTCGGACGTCCAGGCGGCGAAGGCCGGCGGTGGCGGGCAGGCGTCCGAGCGGGTCAGCACCTCGTAGCCGGTCTCGGTGACCAGCACCGTGTGCTCCCACTGGGCCGACAGGCTGCGGTCCTTGGTGACGATGGTCCAGCCGTCGTTGCCGAACTCCTTGATCTCGCGCCGGCCGGCGTTGATCATGGGCTCGATGGTGAAGACCATGCCGGGCTTGAGTTCATCGAGCGTGCCGGGCCTGCCGTAGTGCAGCACCTGCGGCTCTTCGTGGAACTTGCGGCCGATGCCATGGCCGCAGAACTCGCGCACGACCGAGAAGCCGTGGCCTTCGGCGAATTTCTGGATGGCCGCGCCGATGTCGCCCAGGTGGGCGCCGGGCTTGACCTGCACGATGCCGTGCCACATCGCGTCGAAGGTCATGGCCGACAGGCGCCTGGCGGCGATCGAGGCCTCGCCCAGCACGAACATGCGGCTGGTGTCGCCGTACCAGCCGTCCTTGATGACGGTCACGTCCACGTTCATGATGTCGCCCTTCTTCAGCGGCTTGTCATTCGGGATGCCGTGGCACACCACGTGGTTGAGCGAGGTGCAGAGCGACTTGGGGTAGGGCGGGTAGCCCGGCGGCTGGTAGCCGAGCGTGGCCGAGATGCTGCCCTGGCGGGCCATGCATTCGGCGGCCAGGCGGTCGATCTCGTTGGTGGTGACGCCGGGTCTGATGTGCGGCGTCAGGTAGTCCAGCACTTCGGCGGCAAGGCGGCAGGCCACGCGCATGCCCTCGATGTCCTGGGCGGTCTTGTAGGTGATCGTCATCCCGGGATTATCCCATTGCCCCCCTGGGCAAGGGGGCCGCCGCCATGGCGCCACCGCTAGAATCCCGGGTTTTCAGGTTTCGCCCGTACCGGCCCCATTCAGCGGCCTTTCACGCGGCGCCCCACCGCTTTCCCGCAGACCCCCAAGGCCGCCCCCGTGACCCAGCCGACCTCGACTTCGCCCGCCATCACCTCCTTCGATGGCGGCAACGCCCTGAGCGACTTCCGTGCGCGGCAACTCTTGCCGCAACTGCAGGCGATCCACCCGCGCATCAGCGGCATCGCCGCGCGCTACCTGCACCTGGTGCTGTCGGATGCGGCGCCGTCGGAGGCCGAGCACCGCCGTCTCGCCGCGCTGCTGACCTACGGCGACCCGTACCGCGGCCCGGAGGGCGGACACGCCCTCGTCGTCGCGCCGCGCCTGGGCACCGTGTCGCCCTGGGCCTCCAAGGCCACCGACATCGCGCGCAACTGCGGGCTGGCGCTGCGCCGGGTCGAGCGTCTGGTCGAGTACCGCATCGGTGTGCAGCAGCCGCTGCTGGGCACAGCACGGCTGGACGACGTGCAGACCGCGGCCATCGCCGCGTTGCTGCACGACCGCATGACCGAGTCGGTCTTCCGGGACCGCTCCGGCGCTGCCGCGCTGTTCACCGAGCTGCAGCCCGCGCCCATGGCGCATGTCGACGTGCTGGGCGGCGGCCGCCAGGCGCTGGAGCAGGCCAACGTGCAGTTCGGCCTGGCGCTGGCGGAAGACGAGATCGACTACCTGGTGAAGGCCTTCACCGGCCTGCAGCGCAACCCGACCGACGTCGAGCTGATGATGTTCGCCCAGGCCAACAGCGAGCACTGCCGCCACAAGATCTTCAACGCCCAGTTCACGATCGATGGCGTGGCGCAGGACAAGAGCCTGTTCGGCATGATCCGCAACACGCACCAGTTGGCGCCGCAGCACACGGTGGTGGCCTATTCGGACAACGCCTCGGTGATGGAAGGCCACACCGTCGAGCGGTTCTTGGCAAAAAATGCCTCTAGCCCAGGTTCTGCCTTGGCTCCAAGCTATCAAAAGGATAGTGTTCTGCAGCACGTGCTGATGAAGGTGGAAACGCACAACCACCCCACGGCGATCTCGCCCTTCCCCGGCGCCTCGACCGGCGCGGGCGGCGAGATCCGCGACGAGGGCGCCACCGGCCGCGGCTCCCGGCCCAAGGCCGGCCTGACCGGCTTCACCGTGTCGCGCCTGTGGCCGGACGCGGCGGAAGACTTCGGCCGGCCGGCGCACATCGCCAGCCCGCTGCAGATCATGACCGAAGGCCCGCTGGGCGGCGCCGCCTTCAACAACGAGTTCGGCCGGCCCAACCTGCTGGGCTACTTCCGCGAATACGAGCAGACCGTGGCCAGCGACGTCGACAGCCTGCGCCGCGGCTACCACAAGCCGATCATGATCGCCGGCGGCCTAGGCAGCATCGACGCGGCGCAGACCCGGAAGATCGAGTTTCCCGCCGGTTCGCTGCTGATCCAGCTCGGCGGCCCGGGCATGCGCATCGGCATGGGCGGCAGCGCCGCCAGTTCCATGGCCACCGGCGCCAACGCGGCCGAGCTGGACTTCGACTCGGTCCAGCGCGGCAACCCCGAGATCGAACGCCGCGCGCAGGAGGTCATCAACCATTGCTGGGCGCAGGGCGCGGGCAACCCGATCCTGGCGATCCACGACGTGGGCGCCGGCGGCCTGTCCAACGCCTTTCCGGAACTCACCAACGACGCCGGCCGCGGCGCGCGCTTCGACCTGCGCGCCGTGCCGCTGGAGGAATCCGGCCTGGCGCCCAAGGAAATCTGGTGCAACGAGAGCCAGGAGCGCTATGTGCTGGCCATCGCGCCCGAATCGCTGGAGCAGTTCCGCGCCTTCTGCGAGCGCGAGCGCTGCCCGTTCGCCGTCGTCGGCACCGCCACCGAAGCGCGCCGCCTGCAGGTCATGGATGCCACCGCGCCGCCCGATGAGCAGCCGGTGGACATGCCGATGGACGTGCTGCTGGGCAAGCCGCCCAAGATGCAGCGCGACGTCAGCAGCGTGGCCCGCAGCTTCCGGCCGCTGGACCTGACCGGCGTGGACCTGCAGCAGGCCGCGATCGCGGTGCTGTCGCACCCCACCGTGGCCTCCAAGCGCTTCTTGATCACCATTGGCGACCGCAGCGTGGGCGGCCTCACGCACCGCGACCAGATGGTCGGCCCCTGGCAGGTGCCGGTGGCCGACTGCGCCGTGACCCTGGCCGACTATGCCGGCTTTGCCGGCGAGGCCATGGCCCTGGGCGAGCGCACGCCGCTGGCCGCGCTGGACGCGCCGGCCTCGGGCCGCATGGCGGTGGCCGAAGCCATCACCAACCTGCTGGCCGCGCCCATCGAACTGCCGCGCGTCAAGCTCTCGGCCAACTGGATGGCCGCCTGCGGCGAGCCCGGCGAAGACGCGGCGCTCTACGCCACCGTCAAGGCCGTGGGCATGGAGCTGTGTCCGGCGCTGGGCATTTCCATCCCGGTCGGCAAGGACTCGCTGTCCATGCGCACCCAGTGGTCCGAGGGCGGCGTGCAGAAGAAGGTGACCTCGCCGGTAAGCCTGATCGTCACCGCCTTCGCCTCGCTGTCCGACGTGCGCGGCACGCTCACGCCGCAGCTCGACGCGACCGAGGCCGACACCACGCTGGTGCTGATCGACCTGGGCCGCGGCCGGCACCGCATGGGCGGCTCGATCCTGGCGCAGACCCTGGGCCAGACCGGCGACCTGGCGCCTGACCTGGACGATCCGCAGGACCTGGTCAACCTGGTGAACGTGGTCAACGCCCTGCGCGCCGAAGGCAGGCTGCTGGCCTACCACGACCGCAGCGACGGCGGCCTGTTCGCCGCGGCCTGTGAAATGGCCTTTGCCGGCCACGTGGGCGTGTCGCTCAACGTCGACCTGCTGGTGACCGAGGGCGACGGCATCAGCGACAGCCGCGCCGAATATGGCGACGCCAAGAACTGGGCCGGCCAGGTCAGCGCCCGGCGCGAGGAACTCACGCTCAAGGCGCTGTTCAGCGAGGAACTGGGCGTGCTGCTCCAGGTGCGCACCGCCGAGCGCAACGAGGTCATGCAGACCCTGCGCGCGCACGGTCTGTCCAAGTACAGCCACTTCGTCGGCAAGACCCGGCCCGACAGCTCGCCCATGGACGCGGGCAAGGGCAAGCTCGAAATCTGGCGCGACGCCAAGGCGGTGTTCAGCGCCACCCTGGCCGACCTGCACCAGGTCTGGGACGCGGTGAGCTGGAAGATCGCCCAGCAGCGCGACAACCCGGCCTGCGCCGATGCCGAGCACGCCGCCGCCGGCGACCGGGCCGACCCTGGCCTGCACTGGCACTGCCCGGGCCACGAGCGCGCCATGGCCGCCCCCGCCATCGTCGGCGCCGCCCGGCCGCGCGTGGCCATCCTGCGCGAGCAGGGCGTCAACTCGCATGTGGAAATGGCCTACGCCTTCGACGCCGCCGGCTTCGAGGCGGTGGACGTGCACATGACC
>NZ_JAELTO010000008.1 GCF_016428875.1 Xylophilus sp. ASV27 | reverse complement strand
CTCATGGCCGAGCGCCTCGTCGCCGACAAGTCTGTCGGCGATAAAAAAAACTTCATCGAACGCCAGGTGCCTGCCCTTCCCGAGGATTACGTCCCCCGAGGCAGTCCTGCGCGCGCAACGCCACGTGGCGACGTCGATCACGACACTGCGTCATCGACTGAGCTATCAGTTGATCGCTCGTCTCGGGCAGTGCCCATGCTGCGGAAGGGCAAGCGCAAAGCATCTTTTATGACACAGTAAGACTAAGGCCCAGACACCCCACTCAACGCATCAAGAACAAGCCCGGCGCGCTCCGCCACCGGCACCTTCGGCAGCACCACCACCTCATACCCCAACGAGGGATAGACCCGCAGCAGCCGCTCATACTCCGCCACCGCAGCCTCGATGCCATGCCGCCGCTCCGGTTCTTGCGCATAGATCTCGGGCCAGGGCGGGGTGAGGAAGACGCGCCGGTGGTAGCGATGGTGCCGCGCCAAGCCCGCAAGCACGGGCTCGCCGGTCAGCGCTTCGAGCGCCGCGGCGGCATCCACCAGACCGCGGTCGAAGAACACCCAGCCTGCGGTGCCCGTGGCGCTGGCCCGGCCCGCGACGGCCATGTCGATGGCCCTGCGCAGGAAGGCCGCCCTGTCCTACCAGGGGACGGCCTGGCCGCCGTTGCGCGCTTCTTCCTGGATGATGCGGCGGCCAGGCTCTTCGACGCAGGCATGGCCGCGCCGGCGCAGTTCGGCCAGCAGGGTGGACTTGCCGCCGCCGGAGCAGCCGGAGAGAACGACGAAGCGGTCCATCTCTCAGCCTCTCAGACTCTCAGCCCATCACGCGCAGGAAATCGCTCACCGGCAAGCGCGCGGTGCGCACCTCGTTCTCCGCCGCATCGCCATCCGCATACCCGAGCGCTACCCCGCACACCACACGCTGCCCTGCATCCAGCCCCAGCGTCCGCCGCACCAGCCCAGGGTAGGACGCAATGGCGCCGATGCCGCAACTGCCCAGCCCGGCCGCCGTCGCCGCCAGCATCAACCCATACAAACACATGCCCAGGTCCATGTAGCAGCCGCTGCCCATGCGCGCGTCTATGGTCACCAGCAGCGCCACGGGTGCGTCGAAGAAGCGGAAGTTGCGCTCGAACTGCGCATCGCGGGCGGCGCGGTCGTCGCGCGCGGCGCCCAGGGCGCGGTACAGCGCCTGGGCGGCGGCGACCTGGCGGCGGCGCAGGTGCATGGGCATGGGCTGGGGGAAGTAGCTGTAGTCCTCGGGCTCCTGCGCGCCTTGGCGGAAGGCCTCGACCAAGGCGGCGGACAGGCGGGCGCGCGCGTCGCCCTGCAGGTGGATGAATTCGCCGGGCTGCAGGTTCGCGCCGCTGGGGGCCAGGCGAGCCTGGGCCAGCAGTTGCGCCAGCAGGCCCTCGGGCAGGGGCTGGTCGGTGAAGCGGCGTATGGAGCGGCGCGCTTGCACCAGGGCGGCAAAGGGCTGCGGCTGGGGCGGCGGCCGGGGGTGCGTTCGCAAGGGGTCCATGGCGGTATTTCACCATCGGGCGTTTCGCGCTACAGCCCCATGTCGATCATCCTGGTCCGCATGGTGCGCAGGGCGCTTCTCACCTGGTCCAGTTCCTCGGCGGTGTTGGCGCTCATGACCTCGCGGGTCAGGCGATCCTCGACCTGCTTCGCCTGCTCGAACAGCTTGCGCCCCGCGAACGTGATCTGCGCCACCACGGTGCGTTTGTCGTGGGCCGAGCTGGTGCGTTCGACCCAGCCCCTGTCCTCCATGCCATGCAGCATGTGGGTGATGCGCGTGCGTTCGTAGGCGGTCCACTGGGCCAGCTCCTGCATGGTCAGCGGGCCGCGGCGCAGCAGCGCGCTCAATACGCGGAACTCGGTCGCCTGCAGCCCCAGGGGGCGCAGCGCTTCCTGCAGGGCACGGTTGCGCCGATAGACGACCTGTGTGCAGAGGAAGAAGAGGTTGGTCTCGAGATCCATGGAAAAGCGCTCGCTCGGGATTTTATGTGAAAGTTCACTCATTGGCATGCGGATTGCATGGCTTGTGTGTCCCCGGTGCCTCATGCACCGATATCGCCACTCACGCCGAAGAACCGTGGAGTTTCACATGAATGATGTTCCTTCCTTCCTGCAGCAGCTCGGCGACGTGCCGGTGGTGACCGATGCAGACGCGGTGCGGCGGCGCAGCCGCGACATGTCGACCACCTTCAGCCCGATCATCCGCAAGGAGGCCGCCGGCAAGTTCGCCGACCTGATCGTGCGCCCGCGCCATCGCGAGGACGTGCTGCGCATCGCCCGCGCCGCGGCCCTGTCGCGCATGCCGTTGATGATGCGCGGGGCCGGTACCTGCAACCTGGGGCAGGGGGTGCCGCTGCAGGGTGGCGCCATCGTCGACATGACCGCGCTCGACCGCCTGCTGTGGAGCCGGCCGGGCGCCCTGCGCGCCGAGGCCGGCGCCCGCCTGATGGCGCTGGACGAAGCCACCCGCCCCGCCGGCTGGGAGCTGCGCATGCATTCCTCCACCAAGCGCGCGGCCACCATCGGCGGCTACGTGGCCGGGGGCCATGCGGGCATCGGCAGTTGCGCCTGGGGCATCCTGCGCGACCGCGGCAACATCCGCGGCCTGCAGCTGGTGAGCATCGAGGCCGAGCCCCGGGTGATCGAGCTGCGCGGCGACGACGTCAACCTGGTGCACCACGCCTATGGCAGTAACGGCATCATCACCGAGGTCGAGATGCCGCTGGCGCCGGCCTGGCCATGGACCGAGGTCGTGGCCAACTTCCCCGACTTCATGACGGCCGCGCGCTGCGGCTACGCGCTGGCCGCGGCCGACGGCGTGGTCAAGAAGCTGATCTCGCTCGACGAGTTCCCCAACTGGGACTACATGGCCGCGATGCGTCCCTTCGGCCGCGAGCGCTGGTCGATGATGCGCTGCATGGTGTCGGCCCACGACATCGAGGCGCTGCGCGGCCTGGTGGCGGGCTTCGGCGGCCAGATCGCGGTCGAGGCCGCCGAAGGCCACGGCCCGTACCACGCGCCGCTGTGGGAGTTCGGCTGGGGCCATGCACGGCTGCAAGTGAACAAGACCCGGCCGGACATCGTCAACAACATCGGCCTCTACCTGGACCCGAACCTGCTGGCGGCGGTCGAGCGCAGTTGGCGGCGCTTCCAGGGCTTTGGCGGCATGCACCTGGAAGCCAAGCGCTACGACGGCCGGATCGCGTTCCAGGGCTCGCCCTACTACGCCTTCGAGGACGAGGCCCAGGTGGCCGGGGTGATCCGCGGCATGGCCGAGGACGGCGCCATGGTGGCCAACAACCACACCTTCTTCGTCAAGGAAAACGGCATGAAGGCCGCCGATGCCCGCGACGCCGGCTTCAAGCGCCAGATGGACCCGCACGGCCTGATGAACCCCGGCAAGTTCGACGCCACCGAAGGCCACGCCAAGGAGGGCGCGGGCTTGGCCCTGCCCACCACCGGCTGGCAATACGGCGCGCAGGCCGCGGCCGAGGCCCTCGCCTGAAGCCCCGCCCGAAAGGACCAGACCATGAGTTGCAACAACGCCTTCACCCGCCGCTCGGCCCTCGCGGCGCTGGCCGCGCCGGCATTCATCCGCAACGCCGGCGCGCAAGCGGCCACCCGCGTCACCTACCAGACCGGCTGGGTGCCGCAGCCCGACAAGGGCGGGCTCTACCAGGCGCTGGCCACCGGCCTGTACCGCGAAGCGGGCCTGGACGTGGAACTGCGCGCCGGCGGGCCGCAGCTCAACACCATGCAGATCTTCCTCGCGGGCCAGGCCGACTTCGTCGACTCCGACAGCACCCGGGTGCTCAACTTCGCCAAGGAAGGCCTGCCCGGCGTGGCGGTCGCGGCCTTCGGCCAGAAGGCGCTGACGGTGCTGCTGTCGCACCCCGGCAGCGGCCACGACACGCTGGCCGCGCTCAAGGGGCAGCCGCTGCTGGTCTCCACCGTCGGCCGCCAGACCTACTTCCCCTGGCTCAAGGCGCGCTTCGGCTTCACCGACGCGCAGGCCCGGCCCTACACCTTCAGCATGGCGCCCTTCTTGGCAGACAAGGCGGTGAGCATGGAAGGCTTCCTCACCAGCGAGCCCTACGAGGTCCGCCGCGCCGGTGTGGAACCGGTGCTGCACCTGCTGTCCGAGCAGGGCTACCTGGCCTACAGCAACGTGGTGGTCACGTCGCCGAAGATGATTGCCGAGCGTGCCGACGTGGTGCAGCGCTTCGTCGATGCCACGGCCCGGGGCTGGGCCAGCTACCTGCAGGGCGACCCCAGGCCGGGCAACGCACTGATCCGCAAAGGCAACCCCGAGATGAGCGAGGAAAAGATAGCCTTCGCCCGCGACGCGATGAAGCGCGCCGCCATCTTCGACTCACCCGACGTGCGCGCCGGCGGCCCGGGGGCCATGAGCCACGCGCAATGGAATGCGGTGTACGAGGCCATGGTCGCGGCCGGCGCCATGCCGGCCGGCGTCGATCCGAAGAAGGGCTATACCCTGCAGTTCGTCAACAAGCGGGTGGGGGCGTGAGCGCAGTCCGTCTGCCCTGATCCCACTGCCAATGACTCCCATGCCCACCAGCTTCTTCACCCCGCCCCGAGGCGACCGCTATGCGCTGCGCAACGCCACCGTGCCGGCCTGCCTGGTCGAGCCGCCGGCCCTGCGCGCCAGCGCCGACGGCGAAGGCCTGTGCCAGGCCGACCTGCTGATCGAGGGCGGCCGGCTGCACGGCGTGCTGCCGGCCGGCTCGCTGCCTGCGCAGGCGGGCCCGGACCTGGACCATTCCATGGTGCTACCCGGCCTGGTGGACCTGCACACCCACCTGGACAAGTGCCACATCTGGCCGCGCAAGCAGAACCCCACGGCCGACACCGCGGGCGCGGCCCAGGCCACCGGCGAAGACCGCGAAGCCCGCTGGAGCGCGCAGGACCTGCGGGTCCGCATGGAATTCGGCCTGCGCACCGCCTACGCGCATGGCGTGGTGGCCATCCGCACCCACCTCGACTCGCTGGCGCCGCAGGCCTCCATCTCGTTTCCCGTATTCCGCGAGCTGCGCGCAGCCTGGGCCGGGCGCATCACGCTGCAGGCCTCGTCCATCGCGCCGATCGATGTCTTCCTCACCGACGAAGGCCGGCGGCTGGCCGACATCGTGGCCGAGTCCGGCGGCAACCTGGGCTGCGTCACCCGCTTTCGCGGCCGGCCCAACGTGCCGGCGCCGCCCGAGTTCGACACCGCCCTGCGCCGCCTGTTCCGACTCGCGCAGGAACGTGGCCTGCACGTGGACCTGCACGTCGACGAGACCGGCGATGAGCAGGCCCGCACGCTCGCCGGCGTGGCCCGGCTGGCGCGCCAGGACGGCTTTGCCGGGCACATTCTCTGCGGACACTGCTGCTCGCTCGCGGTGCAGCCCGAGGCTGACATGCGCGCCACGCTGGAGGCCTGCCGCGCGGCCGGCATCGACGTCGTCAGCCTGCCGACCGTGAACATGTACCTGCAGGACCGCGCGCCCGGCCGCACGCCGCGCTGGCGCGGCGTGACCGTGCTGCACGAGATACGCGCCGCCGGCCTGCGCGTGGCGGTGGCCGGCGACAACTGCCGCGACCCGTTCTACGCCTATGGCGACCATGACATGCTCGACACCTTCGTGCAGGCGGTGAAGATCGCCCAACTCGACCGCCCGGTGGGCGACTGGGTGGCGGCCGCCTGCGCGGTGCCAGCCGACATCATGGGCCTGCCCGGCGTCGGCCGCCTGCACGCCGGCGGCGCCGCCGACCTGATCGTGCTGCGCGCGCGCGACTACTCGGAGCTGCTCTCGCGCCAGCAGGGCGACCGCTGCGTGCTGCGCAACGGCCGTCCGATCGACACCACGCCGCCCGACTACCGGGTGCTCGACGCGCTGATGGTGGCGTAGCCCCCGCGCCACCGCCTGACCTTCCGGCATCGTCCTTTTGCCGCCCGCGCGGGCCGGCGGGGAGAGCCGCCGCCCCGTTGATTCCAGTTCGTTCCCTTGCCACCACCTCACGAGGACATGACATGAGCAGCCCCCTTTTCCCTCTTCGCGCGATCGGCCTCGCCAGCCTGCTGGCCTGCGGCGTCGCGCATGCCCAGGCGAGCGGCAGCGGCGTCCAGGTCTACGGCGTAATCGACGCCGCCGTCGGCTCGTTCAAGGACGCCGGCGGCGCGCGCAGCAGCCAGCTGAGTTCGGGCAACATGACCACCAACTTCTTCGGCTTCAAGGGCCGCGAAGACCTGGGCGGCGGCCTGTATGCCAGCTTCACGCTGGAGTCGTACTTCCGGGGCGACACTGGCGCGGCCGGCCGCTACAACGGCGACGGCTTTTTCTCGCGCGCCTCCAACCTCGGGCTTGGCGGCCAGTGGGGCCAGGTCAGTCTGGGGCGCGTCGGTACGCCGCTCTTCCTGCACACGCTGGTCTACAACCCGTTCGGCGGCTCGTTCGCGTTCTCGCCGGCCATCCGCAACACCTTCCAGAGCACTGGCCGCGTCGCCGGCGACTCGGCCTGGAACAATGCGCTCGGCTACAGGACGCCGAACCTGCACGGATTCACCGGCACGCTGCTCTACGGCCTGAAGGAAAGCGCGCGCGGCCCCAATGCCAGCGCGGCGCTCCAGTACACGGGCAAGGCCGTCTCCATCGGCCTGGTCGGCCAGAAGGTCGAAGTGCCCTTCACCTCCGGCGACCAGACCGCCTGGCAGTGGGGCGGCAGCTACGACTTCGGCCCGGCCAAGGTCTACGGCCAGTACCACCGGGTGCGCACCTCCGGCACCGCAACCGCCGCGGCCGACACGCGCGACGGCATTGCCCAGTTGGGCGTATCGGTGCCGGCCGGCGCGGGCCATCTGCTGGCCTCGTGGAGCCAGGCACGCACCAGCGGCGCGCTGCACATCGAGCGCACCTTCGCCACCGTGGGCTACGACTACCGCCTGTCCCGGCGCACCGACGTCTACGCCATGCTGATGGGCGACCGCCGCACGGCGGTATCGAGCGGCAGCACCTTCGCGCTCGGCATCCGCCATGCGTTCTGACGGCCTGATCGAGGTCCGGGTGGCGGCGCGCCAGCGCGAGGCCGAGGGCATCGACAGCTTCGAACTGGCCGCGCCGGGCGGCGGCGCGCTGCCGGCCTTCGCGGCGGGAGCGCACATCGACCTGCACCTGGACGGCGGCTGGGTACGGCCGTACTCGCTGTGCAATCCGCAGGACGGGGGCCGGTGCTACCGCATCGCGGTGCAGCACGAGCCCTCGGGGCGCGGCGGCTCGGCGGCCGTGCATGCGCAGCTGCGGCCGGGCAGCACGCTGCGCATCGCCCCGCCGCGCAACCTGTTCGCGCTGCAGGACGGCACGGCGCCGGTGCTGCTGCTCGCAGGCGGCATCGGCATCACGCCGCTGCTGGGCATGGCGCAGACGCTGCATGCCGCGGGCCGCGCGTTTGCGCTGGTGTACTGCAGCGCCAGCGAGCGCCGCGCCGCCTTTGCCGGCGCCCTGCGCCGCGCGCCCTGGGCCGGACGGACCACGCTGCACCACGACGAACGGCATGGCCGCTTCGACCTGGCCGGCCTGCTGGCTGCGCAGCCGGCGGGCACGCATGCCTATGTGTGCGGCCCGGCCGGCTTCATCACCGCCGCCACCGCGTGCGGCTGGCCTGCGGAGCGCATGCACGTCGAGCGCTTCGCGCCTGCGCCAGTGCCCCAGGCTGCTCCGCGCACCGGCGCCATCGAGGTCCAGGCCGGGCGCGGCGGCCCGGTGGTCATGGTGCGCGCGGACACGCCGATCACCGTCGCCCTGGCCCGCGCCGGCATCTGCATACCGGTATCCTGCGAGCAGGGCATCTGCGGCACATGCGCCACGCGGGTGCTGGAAGGCCAGGTCGAGCACCGCGACTTCCACCTGTCCGCGCGGGAGCAGGCGCAGGGCCTGATGCTGCCCTGCTGTTCGTGGGCGCGGTCTTCGAGGCTGGTGCTGGACCTGTAGGTCTCGAGGCAGCGCGGAGCCGTCCGTTGCCTTGGCGACGACGCATCCTGCAAGCGTCGAAGCGGAACTGCAACCCTGCGCCCCGGCCTCGGTACCCCTGGGTAGACGCGGCACCATCAAAATAAATAGCATGAAGCCCTGACAGTATCTTCATTTCATCAATAAATATGCATGAAATTAAGACATATCCAAGGCTTCAAGCTATTCATTTCATAGCAAAAATCACTCCTACAACCCCTGCACCTGACGCAGGGCCTGCAACTGCAGCACGCGCACGCCGCCGTATTCAACGCGGATCAGCCCCTGGGCCTGCAGCACGGCCAGGGCCTGGTTCACGCGCTGGCGCGACAGGCCGACCAGGTAGGCCAGTTCCTGCTGGGTGATGCGCAGCACGTCGCGCACGCCGGGGTAGAGCACCGGGTTGAACAGCGCGGCCAGGCTGCGCGCCACCCGCGCGTCAGGGCTGTTCAGGCGGTCGGTCTCCAGCGCGGCGATGAACTGCGCGAGCCGCTCGTTGAGCTGGTTCATGACGAAGCGGTTGAAGCCGATGGAGTGGTCCAGCAGCCAGTGGAAGTCGTCCGCCGGCAGGCCGGCGACCACGCTGCGGCGCAGGGCCTGGATGTTGTAGCGGTAGGTCTCGCGCTTGAGCACGGTGCCTTCGCCGAACCAGCCGCCCGGAGGCAGGCCGGCGAAGGTCATGGTGTCGCCCTCGCGGCTGTCGTTGCCCATCTTGAGCAGGCCCTCCACCAGGCCGAACCAGTAGGTCACCGGCCGGCCGATGCGGCAGATGAAGTCGCCAGGCTCGGCGTCGCTGACCACCAGCGCGGCCACCGCGCGGACCCGGGCCGGCCCCTCCAGCACCGCGAGCCAGGGGATGCCGCCCAGTTCTTCGGCGGTGGGCACACGGCGGCGGGCATGCAGGGCGGTATGGGGCATGGGGCGCAGCGTGCCGCGACTGGCCACAACACGCCCTGGGGAAAGTCCGGGGAAGGGAGAACCCGCAAATTGTCAGCCTAATGACAACTGGACGTCAAAGTCCTGCCTACATTGGAGTCGAGACAAGCGCCGTCCGTCCCGCCCCGGGAGGCCGACGGCACAACCCGAGACAAAGGACTGGCATGAGCACCTTCCCCCGCCTGCTGCTCCAGCACGCGCAGGCGCGCCCCACGGCGCCGGCACTGCGCGAGAAGGAGTACGGCATCTGGCAGACCTACGACTGGGGCGCGCTGGCCGCGCTGGTCGGGCGCATCGCCGGCGGCCTGCACCAGGCCGGGCTGGCGCGCGGCGAGCATCTGGTGGTGATCGGCACCAACCGGCCGCGGCTGTACGCGACCATGCTCGCGGCGCAGTCGCTGGGCGCCATTCCGGTGCCGCTGTACCAGGACGCGGTGGCGGCCGAATGCGTGTTCCCGCTGGTCAATGCCGAGGTGCGCTTCTGCGTGGTGGAAGACCAGGAGCAGCTCGACAAGCTGCTGGAGATCCGCGACGAATGCCCGCAGCTGCAGCGCATCTGGTATGACGACCCGCGCGGCCTGCGCCAGTACGCCGAACCCGGCGTGGCGCCGCTGGACGCGCTGGCCGAGGCCGGCCAGGCCTTCGTCGCCGCCCGGCCCGAGTGGTTCGGCGAGCAGGTGGCGCGCACGCAGGCGGGCGACGTGGCGGCGATGTTCTTCACCTCCGGCACCACCGGCAAGCCCAAGGGCGTGGTGCACACGCATGCGAGCCTGCTCGACCGCGCCACGGCCGGCGCCGAGTTCGACCACCTGACCGAGCGCGAGGAGGTGCTGGCCTACCTGCCGCCGGCCTGGATCGGGCAGAACATCTTCAGCTACGCGCAGTGGCTGTCGTGCGGCTACGTGGTCAACTGCCCGGAAGACGCGAGCACGGTGATGATCGACCTGAAGGAGATCGGCCCCACCTACTACTTCGCGCCGCCGCGCGTGTTCGAGGGCCTGCTCACCAGCGTGATGATCCGCATGGAAGACGCCGGCGCGCTCAAGCGCGGCATGTTCCACCACTTCATGGCGCTGGCGCGCCGCGTCGGCCCGGCGCTGCGCGACGGGCAGGCCGTGGGGGCGCTCGACCGCCTGCACTACCGCCTGGGCGACTGGCTGGTCTACGGCCCGCTGCGCAACACGCTGGGCTTCTCGCGCGTGCGGGTGGCCTACACCGCGGGCGAGGCGATCGGGCCGGACCTGTTCAGCTTCTACCGCTCCATCGGCGTCAACCTCAAGCAGCTCTACGGCTCGACCGAGACTGCCGTCTTCGTCTGCCTGCAGCCCGACGACCAGGCGCGCGCCGACACGGTGGGCGTGCCGATCCGCGGCGTGCAGATCAAGGTGGCCGACAACGGCGAGATCCTGATCAAGTCCGCCGGCCTGCTGCAGGGCTATTACAAGAACCCCGAGGCCACGGCCGAGGTGCTGACCGCCGATGGCTGGTACCGCACCAGCGACGCCGGCTTCCTCGACGCCGGCGGCCACCTGAAGATCATCGACCGCGTGAAGGACGTGGGCCGCCTGGCCGGCGGCGCGCACGACGGCGCCATGTTCGCGCCCAAATACGTGGAGAACAAGCTCAAGTTCTTTCCCTTCATCAAGGAAGCGGTGGCCTACGGCGACGGCCGCGACCGGGTCTGCGTGATGCTCAACATCGACTTCGACGCCGTGGGCAACTGGGCCGAGCGGCGCAACCTGCCCTATGCCGGCTACACCGACCTGGCGGGCAAGCCCGAGGTCTACGCGCTGATGCAGGACTGCGTGGAGAAGGTCAACGCCGACCTCGCCGCCGACGCCCTGCTGGCCGGCAGCCAAGTCTGCCGCTTCCTGGTGCTGCACAAGGAGCTGGACGCCGACGACGGCGAGTTGACCCGTACCAACAAGGTGCGCCGCGGCTTCATCGCCGAGAAGTACGCGCCGCTGGTGGACGCGCTCTACGCCGGGCGCACCGAGCAGTTCATCGAGACGCAGGTGAAGTTCGAGGACGGCCGCACCGGCAGCGTCAGCGCCACCCTGCGCATCGGCGACGCCAAGACCTTCGCTCCCGTGAGGAAAGCCGCATGAACGCCGCCGTCCCCTTCCAGGCCATGGCTGGCGCCATGCCCCCACAAGACCTTCCGCAGGCACAGGAGCCCAGCGCGGCGCGGCGCGCGGGCGAGGTGATCCTGGACGTGAAGAACATCTCGCTCGCCTTCGGCGGCGTGAAGGCGCTGACCGACATCAGCTTCGACGTGCGCGAGCACGAGGTGCGCGCCATCATCGGCCCCAACGGCGCGGGCAAGAGCTCCATGCTCAACTGCATCAACGGCGTGTACCAGCCGCAGCAGGGCGCCATCACCTTCCGCGGCCAGACCTTCACGCACATGAACAGCCGCCAGGTGGCCGAGATGGGCGTGGCGCGTACCTTCCAGAACCTGGCGCTGTTCAAGGGCATGAGCGTGCTCGACAACATCATGACCGGGCGCAACCTGCGCATGAAGAGCAACCTGCTGCTGCAGGCCCTGCGCGTGGGCCCGGCGCTGAGGGAAGAGATCCGCCACCGCGAGTTCGTCGAACGCATCATCGACTTCCTGGAGATCCAGGCGCACCGCAAGTCGCCCGTGGGCCAGTTGCCCTATGGCCTGCAGAAGCGCGTGGACCTGGGCCGCGCCCTGGCCATGGAGCCGCAGGTGCTGCTGCTGGACGAGCCCATGGCCGGCATGAACGTGGAGGAGAAGCAGGACATGTGCCGCTTCATCCTCGACGTGAACGACGAGTTCGGCACCACCATCGTGCTGATCGAGCACGACATGGGCGTGGTGATGGACATCTCCGACCGCGTGGTGGTGCTGGACTACGGCAAGAAGATCGGCGACGGCACGCCGCAGGAAGTGCGCAGCAATCCCGAGGTCATTCGCGCCTATCTGGGGGGAGAACACTGATATGGGATTTTTTCTCGAAACCGTCTTCGGCGGGCTCATGGCCGGCATGCTCTACGCGCTCGTGGCGCTGGGCTTCGTGCTGATCTTCAAGGCCTCGGGCGTCTTCAATTTCGCCCAGGGCGCCATGGTGCTGTTCGCCGCGCTGGCCATGGCCCGCTTCTCCGAGTGGATCCCGCAATGGCTGGGCTTCGACAACCGGCTGCTGAGCAACCTGCTGGCCTTCGTCGCGGCGGTGCTGTGCATGGTGGTCGTGGCCTGGCTGGTGGAGCGGCTGGCGCTGCGCCGGCTGGTGAACCAGGAGGGCATCACGCTGCTGATGGCCACGCTGGGCATCAGCTACTTCCTCGACGGCGCGGGCCAACTGCTGTTCGGCAGCGCCACCTACAAGATCGACGTGGGCATGCCCAAGGACCCGCTGATCGTGCTGGAGAACACCTTCCCCGGCGGCCTGCTGCTGAGCCAGGAGGACCTGGTGTCGGCGCTGATCGCGGCGCTGCTGGTGGCCACGCTCTCGCTGTTCTTCCAGAAGACGCGCACCGGCCGCGCGCTGCGCGCGGTGGCCGACGACCATCAGGCGGCGCAGTCCATCGGCATTCCGCTGGCGCGCATCTGGGTCATCGTCTGGTCGGTCGGCGGCATCGTGGCGCTGGTGGCCGGCGTGATCTGGGGCAGCAAGCTGGGCGTGCAGTTCTCGATCTCGCTGGTCGCGCTCAAGGCGTTTCCGGTGGTGATCCTGGGCGGCCTGACCTCGGTGCCGGGCGCCATCCTGGGCGGGCTGATCATCGGCGTGGGCGAGAAGCTCTCCGAGATCTACCTGGGCCCGTTCGTGGGCGGCGGCATCGAGAACTGGTTCGCCTACGTGCTCGCGCTGGCCTTCCTGCTGGTGCGGCCGCAGGGCCTGTTCGGCGACAAGATCATCGACCGCGTATGACAAGCAGACAAACATCGAGGCTGTGCTGCCGCCCTGCCGGTGACACCACGGAGCCGGCTTTGCCGGGCCGCCGGTGCCGCCCCCGGCGGGGGGTTGGCGGCCACACGCAGTGGGCAAGCCTGGGGGAGCGCAATGTTCTATAGAGAGAATGGCCAATTCAAGAGCAGCTACGGGGCCGACCTCGCGCTGTTCCCCGTGGCGCAGGATCGGTGGGCGATGCTGGCCTTCCTGCTGGTCGCGTTCGTCGCCGTGCCCTCGCTGGGCAGCGACTACTTCTTCCGTGCGGTGGCGATCCCGTTCCTGATCCTGGCGCTGGCGGCGATCGGGCTGAACATCCTGGTGGGCTACTGCGGCCAGATCTCGCTGGGCACCGGCGCCTTCATGGCGGTGGGCGCCTATGCGGCCTACAACCTGCAGGCGCGCATCGAGGGCATGCCGCTGCTGCTGTCGCTGCTGGGCGGCGGGCTGTGCGCCACGGTGTTCGGCGTGCTGTTCGGCATTCCCAGCCTGCGCATCCGCGGGCTGTACCTGGCGGTGGCCACGCTGGCGGCGCAGTTCTTCGTGGACTGGTTCACCAACCGCATGAAGTGGGTCACCAACGATTCGTCCTCGGGCTCGGTCAGCGTGGGCGCGCTGGAGATGTTCGGCTACCGCTTCGATTCGCCGGTGCAGAAGTACCTGCTGTGCCTGACCATCGTCGCGGTGTTCGCGCTGCTGGCCAAGAACCTGGTGCGCGGCGCGGTCGGCCGCGAGTGGATGGCCATGCGCGACATGGACGTGGCCGCCAGCGTGATCGGCATCCGGCCGGTGTACGCCAAGCTCTCGGCCTTCGCGGTGAGCAGCTTCATCGTCGGCGTGGCCGGCGCGCTGTGGGGCTTCGTGCACCTGGGCGCCTGGGAGCCGGCGGCCTTCGGCATCGACAAGTCCTTCCAGTTGCTGTTCATGATCATCATCGGCGGGCTGGGCTCGATCGCCGGCAGCTTCTTCGGCGCGGCCTTCATCGTGCTGCTGCCGCTGCTGCTGAACTACGTGCCGCACTGGCTGGGCCTGAACATCTCGACCGCCACCGCCTCGCAGCTGGAGCACATGATCTTCGGCGCGCTGATCGTGTTCTTCCTGATCGTCGAGCCGCATGGCCTGGCACGCCTGTGGTCTACGGCCCGCCAAAAGCTCCGCCTCTGGCCCTTCCCGCATTGACCATGGCACACCCCCGGGCTTCGCACTGCGTGTCTTCGCCTGCTTCTTTCAGGGGGCGGCGCGGCGCGCCCTCGAATGAACAACCGCCCCTCTCTACCGTCGTTTCACCTCAACCACGCACTATGTGCCCATCAACAGGAGACAAGCATGCAACTCAAGAAGATCGCGCTCGCTGCGGCCGTCGCTGCCGCCGGACTCTCGGCGCTCGCCACCTCCACGCTGGCGCAGGCCCAGGCGGCCGAGCAGTTCATTCCGCTGCTGGTGTACCGCACCGGCCAGTTCGCGCCGCTGGGCATTCCGTGGGCCGACGGCAAGCAGGACTACCTGAAGCTGATCAACGCGCGCGACGGCGGGGTCAACGGCGTGAAGCTGGCCTACGAGGAGTGCGAGACCGCCTATGACGCGGCCAAGGGCGTGGAGTGCTACGAGCGCCTGAAGACCAAGGGCACCGGCGCCTCGGGCTTCGACCCGCAGTCCACCGGCATCACCTTCGCCGTGACCGACAAGGCCTATGCCGACAAGGTGTCGATCGAGACGCCGGGCTATGGCCTGTCGCAGTCGGTGGACGGCACGGTGTTCCAGTGGAACTTCCCGCTGCTGGGCACCTACTGGACCGCCGCCGACGTGATGCTGCAGGACATCGCCAAGAAGGAGAAGGGCAGCCTGAAGGGCAAGAAGATCGCGCTGGTCTACCACGACAGCCCTTACGGCAAGGAGCCGATCCCGCTGCTGCAGCGGCGCGCGGCGGCCGAGGGCTTCGAGGTGAGCCTGTTCCCGGTGACGCCGCCCGGCGTGGAGCAGAAGAGCACCTGGCTGCAGATCCGCCAGCAGAAGCCCGACTACGTGCTTTTCTGGTCGGCCGGCGTGATGACGCCCGCCGGCATCCGCGAGGCGCAGGCCAGCGGCTACCCGCGCGAGAAGATCTACGGCATCTGGTGGGCCGGCTCCGACCACGACGTGAAGGACATCGGCGCCGGCGCCAAGGGCTACAACGCGATCACCATCCACAACAGCGCCGCCAAGGACAAGGTCCACGACGAGCTGAAGAAGTACGTCTACGACAAGGGCCAGGGCACTGGCGCGCCCAGCAGCATCGGCTCGATCGCGCACACGCGCGGCATGATGATCTCCATGCTCCAGGTCGAGGCGATCCGCGCCGCGCAGGAGAAGTACGGCAAGGGCAAGGCGCTCGCGTCCGAGCAGGTGCGCTGGGGCTACGAACACCTCGACCTGACCGCCGACAAGCTCAAGGCCCTGGGCTTTGGCGAGCTGATGCGGCCGGTGAAGACCTCCTGCCAGAACCACATGGGCGACGACTGGGCGCGCATCGTGCAGTGGGACGGCGGCAAGTGGGAGATCAAGTCCGACTGGTACCAGTCGGACAAGACCCACATCACCCCGCTGGTGCAGGAGTACGCGGCCAAGTACGCCAAGGACAAGAACGTGACCGTGCGCAGCTGCATGTAAAAATCGAGCCAAAAGTGCCTGAAGCCCAGGAATCACCTGGGCTTCTAGCTATTTATTCGATAGCAAATCCAGTCTTCGACCGAAAGCGCCCATGAACGCTCCGCTCCCCGCCGCCACGGCCGCCGCCGCGCCGCCCCCGCTGCTCGACGTCAACGGCATCGAGGTCATCTACCACCATGTGATCCTGGTGCTCAAGGGCGTCTCCCTGGCCGTGCCCGAAGGCGCCATCGTCGCGCTGCTCGGCGGCAACGGCGCGGGCAAGACCACCACGCTGCGCGCCATCTCCAACCTGCTGGCCGGCGAACGCGGCGAGGTCACCAAGGGCAGCATCCAGCTGCGCGGCGAGCGCATCGAAAAGCTCTCGCCCGCCGCGCTGGTGGAGCGCGGCGTGGTGCAGGTGATGGAAGGCCGACACTGCTTCGCCCACCTCAGCATCGAGGAAAACCTGCTGACCGGCGCCTACACCCGCCACGACAAGGGCGAGGTGGCGGCCAACCTGGAGAAGGTCTACGCCTACTTTCCGCGGCTCAAGACGCGGCGCGGCAGCCAGGCCGCCTACACCTCGGGCGGCGAGCAGCAGATGTGCGCCATCGGCCGCGCGCTCATGGCCAACCCGCGCATGGTGCTGCTCGACGAGCCCTCCATGGGCCTGGCGCCGCAGATCGTCGAGGAAGTATTCGGCATCGTGAAGGACCTCAACGACAAGGAAAAGGTCACCTTCCTGCTGGCCGAGCAGAACACCGCCATGGCGCTGCGCTATGCCGACTACGGCTACATCCTGGAAAGCGGCCGCGTGGTGATGGACGGCAGCGCCGCCACGCTCGCCGGCAACGAGGACGTCAAGGAGTTCTACCTGGGCATGGGCGGCGCCGCGCGCAAGAACTTTCGCGACGTCAAGAGCTACAAGCGCCGCAAGCGCTGGCTGGCCTGAGGGAGCCGCCCATGACCGAGCACTACGACGCGCTGGAAACGCGCGACCCAGAGGCGCGCGAGGCCGCCCTGTTCGCCGCGCTGCCGGCGCAGATCGCCTACGCCCAGGCCCGGGCGCCGGCCTTCGCGCGCATCCTGCACGGCATCGACGCCGCCGCGGTGCGCAGCCGCGCCGCGCTGGCGCGGCTGCCGGTGACGCGCAAGCACGAACTGCTGGAGCAGCAGCAGGCCGCGCGCGCGCAGGGCGGCGACGCCATGGGCGGCTTCGGCGCATTCGGCTACGGGCCCGGCATGCCGCGCATCTTCGCCAGCCCCGGCACGCTCTACGAGCCCGACGCGCAGCGCGGCGACCACTGGCGCATGGCGCGCGCCTTCTTCGCCGCGGGCTTTCGCAGCGGCGACCTGCTGCACAACAGCTTCAGCTACCACTTCGTGCCCGCCGGCGCCATGATGGAGAGCGGCGCGCAGGCGCTGGGCTGCACCGTCTTCCCCGGCGGCACCGGCCAGACCGAGCAGCAAGTGCAGGCGCTGGCCGAACTGCGCGCCAGCGGCTACGTCGGCACCCCGAGCTTCCTGCGCATCCTGCTGGAGAAGGCCGCCGAGCGCGGCACCGCGCTGCCGCAGCTGCGCCGCGCGCTGGTCTCGGGCGAGGCGTTTCCGCCCTCGCTGCGCGACTGGGTGCGCGCGCGCGGCGTGGAGGCCTACCAGTGCTACGCCACCGCCGACCTCGGCCTGATCGCCTACGAGACCGCCGCGCGCGAAGGCCTGGTGCTGGACGAGGGCGTGATCGTCGAGATCGTCACTCCCGGCACCGGCGACCCGGTGGCCGAGGGCGAGGTCGGCGAACTGGTCGTCACCAGCTTCAACCCGGCCTACCCGCTGGTGCGCTTCGGCACCGGCGACCTCTCGGCCGTGCTGCCGGGCCGCTGCCCCACGGGCCGCAGCAACACCCGCATCCGCGGCTGGATGGGCCGCGCCGACCAGACCACCAAGGTGCGCGGCATGTTCGTGCACCCGGCCCAGGTGGCCGAGATCGGCCGCCGCTTCCCCGACCTGGGCCGGCTGCGCCTCGTGGTCTCCGGCGCAATGGCCGACGACCGCCTGCTGCTGCTGGCCGAATGCGCCGCCCCGGACACCGGCCTGGCGCAGCACCTGGGCCAGGCGATCCGCGAAGTCACCAAGCTGCGCGGCGAGGTCGAACTGCGCCCGCCGGGCAGCCTGCCGAACGACGGCAAGCTCATCGAGGACGCGCGCAGCTACCAGTGAGCGGGCCCGGGGCCGGGCGTTTTAAGTGTTTGCCCTCTGGCCGGCTTCCCCCCGGTGTGCGAGGATCGCGCGATTTCATCCTGTTACTTTTCTGAGGATTCTTCTTCCATGCGTAAACTGCTCTCCCTCTCCGTGCTGGCGGCCGCCGCGCTCGGCGCATTCGGTGTGCAGGCCGAGGAATTCCCCGCCGGCAAGCCGATCACCATCGTGGTGCCGTTCACCGCCGGCGGCCCGACCGACCGCGTGGCGCGCGACCTGGGCGAGGCACTGCGCAAGCCGCTGGGCGGAGTGAGCGTGATCATCGACAACGCCGCCGGCGCCGGCAGCTCCATCGGCACCGCCAAGGTCGCCCGCGCCAACCCGGACGGCTACACCCTGCTGCTCAACCACATCGGCATGGCCACCATGCCCGGCCTGTACCGCAAGCTGCCGTTCAAGGTCGAGAGCGACTTCGAATACCTGGGCATCATCAACGACGTGCCCATGACGCTGGTCGGCAAGCCCACGCTGCCGGCCAACAACTACAAGGAGCTCACCGGCTGGATCGCGGCCAACAAGGGCAAGATCAACCTGGCCAATGCCGGCGTCGGCTCGGCCTCGCACCTGTGCGGCCTGCTGTTCCAGAGCGCCCTCAAGACGGAAATGACGCCCGTGCCCTACAAGGGCGCGGCGCCGGCCATCGCCGACCTGATGGGCAACCAGGTCGACCTGCTGTGCGACCAGACCACCAACACCACGCAGCAGATCGAGGCCAAGAAGGTCAAGGCCTATGCCGTGACCACGCCCCAGCGCCTGACCACGCCGGCCCTGAAGGACCTGCCGACGATGCAGGAAGTGGGCGTGCCCAACTTCCAGGTCACGATCTGGCACGGCCTGTACGCCCCCAAGGGCACGCCGCCGGCCGTGCTGAAGAAGCTCAACGACGCGCTGAAGGTCGCCCTGAAGGACCCTGAATTCATCAAGAAGGAAGAGGCCCTGGGCGCCGTGATCGCGCACGACAAGCGCATCGAGCCGGCCGGCCACAAGGAGTTCGTGCTGGCCGAGATCGCCAAGTGGACCCCGATCATCAAGGAAGCCGGCGCCTACGCCGACTGATCGGCACGCGCGGCCCAGGCCGCAGGTTTCGTTCGGCCGCCTCCGGGCGGCTTTTTTGCGCCGGTGCCATGGCTGCGGGTTTTCACGTGCTGCCAAGGCCATGGGCCGCTGCCAAGCTCGCGCCATCTGCACCAAGGAGAACCGCATGCATTTCCCCCGGAGACGCGCCCTGCGCACCCTGCTGTCCGCCGCCACGCTGGCCGTGGGCGCGCTGTGCTCGGCCACGGCGCTGGCACAGGCCGCCTGGCCGGGCAAGCCGGTGCGCATCGTCGTGCCCTTTGCGCCGGGCGGCACCACCGACATCCTCGCGCGCGCCGTGGCGCCCGAGCTGTCCAGGGCCTTCGGCCAGCAGTTCATCGTGGACAACCGGCCGGGCGCGGGCGGCAACATCGGCGCCGAGGCGGTGGCCAAGGCCGCGCCGGACGGCTACACGCTGCTGATGGGCACGGTGGGCACGCACGGCATCAACCGCGCGCTCTACGGCAAGCTGCCCTACGACCCGATCAAGGACTTCGCCCCGGTCACGCTGGTGGCCGCCGTGCCCAACGTGATGGAAATGAACGCCGAGAAGGCCAGGGCCATGGGCATCCACAACGTCCAGGACTTCATCCGCGTGGCCAAGGAGCGGCCGGGCAGGCTCAACATGGCCTCCAGCGGCAACGGCACCTCGATCCACCTGGCCGGCGAGCTGTTCAAGTCGATGACCGGCATCTACATGGTCCACTTCCCGTACCGCGGCTCGGGCCCGGCGCTGCTGGACCTGGTGGGCGGCAACATGGACGTGATGTTCGACAACCTGCCCTCCTCCATGCAGCAGATCAAGGCCGGCAAGCTGGTGGCGCTGGCAGTGACCAGCGCGCAGCGCTCGCCCGCCCTGCCCGACGTGCCCACGGTGGAAGAGGCCGGCGGCCCGGCGCTCAAGGGCTTCGAGGCCAGTTCGTGGTTCGGGCTGCTGGCGCCGGCGGGCACCGCGCCGGAGATCGTCAACCGCCTCCAGCAGGAGCTGGCCAAGGCGCTGAAGTCGCCGGCCCTGAAGGAGAAAATGCAAGCTCAGGGCGCCATTCCCGGTGGCAATACGCCGCAGGAATTCGCCGCGCTGATCGACAGCGAACACCGCAAGTGGGCCAAGGTGGTGAAGACCTCGGGCGCTACGGTGGATTGAGGATAGCCACAAAAAATATAGCATGAAGCCCTGGTTGAAAAAGGACTTCAGACACTTCGAGCACTGAAGCACTGATGCTTCCAGGGCTACATGCTACTTCTTACATAGCACCGACCGGACTGCCGGGCGCTTCACACGCCCCAGACCACGTCCTTCTTCTCGGCGGCGCTGCGCCGGAGCATGTCGATGAAGGGCGCCACGCGCTGGCGCAGGGTGACGCTGTTCTCGCCGTGCGCATGGTGGCCTGCGCCGTCGGCGTTCTCGTCGGCGAGCTGGTGCGGCTGTTCTTCGTCATGCCGCACCGCGGCTTCCAGCGCGGCGATGGCCGCGGGGATCTGCGCGACGGTGACGATGCCCTGCGGCAACGCTTCCTTGCCGATGATCTTCAGCACCTGCTGGGCGCTGGCTTCGAGGAGGATGACTTCTGCGGTGGCTTGGGATTTGAATTTGAACATGGTGTGCTTTTTTCTCCGTAAATGTAATCGCGCCGGAACGGATAGTCCGATTGGGCCGCGCGGATGGCGCCGCCTTCCAATTGGTGGTTGGGCCGGGTCGCCAGGATCTGGTGCAGCGAGATCCAGCCCTGCTCGAAGGACATGGCGCAGCCCGACAGGTAGAGCCGGTAGGCGCGCAGCACCTTCTCGGCGCGCGTGGCGTCGCCGGTGGCGGCCAGAATCTCGCGCGCGGTGTCGAGCCGGGACTCCAGCGCGTCCGACCAGGCCCAGAGCGTGCGCGCGTAGTGCGGCCGCAGGTTCTCGGTATCGACCATCTCCAGCCCGACCTCGGCCAGGTCGTGCATGACCTGGCTCACGTGCAGCAGTTCGCCGCCGGGGAAGATGTACTTCTCGATGAAGTCGCCCATGCCGGCGCCGAGCTGCGCGTTGGTGAGCCCGCCGGCGGTGATGCCGTGGTTCATGATCAGCCCGCCCGGGCGCAGCAGTTTCTGCACGGTGCGGAAGTAGCGCACCATGTTGACCCGGCCCACGTGCTCGAACATGCCGACCGAGGCGATCTTGTCGAACGGCTGCCCGGTGTCCATGTCGCGGTAGTCGCGCAGTTCCATCCGCACCCGGCCGGACAGGCCGCGCTCCTCGATCAGGCGGTTGACGTAGGCATGCTGGTTGCGCGAGAGCGTGATGCCGGTGGCGTCCACGCCGTAGTGCTCGGCGGCCCAGAGCAGCAGGCCGCCCCAGCCCGCGCCGATGTCCAGGAAGCGCTCGCCCGCGCGCAGGTCGAGCTTGCGGCAGATCAGGTCGAGCTTGGCCTCCTGCGCCTGGGCCAGGGTCATGCCCTCGTCGCGGTAGTAGGCGCAGGAGTACACGCGGCGCGGGTCCAGCCAGAGGGCGTAGAAGTCGTCGGAAATGTCGTAGTGGAACTGGATCTGCGCGGCGTCGCGCTCGCGCGTGTGCTGGGTCAGCGACTTGGCCCGGCGCAGCATGTGGGTCCACCAGGAGGTGTTGCTGGCGGTCGGGTTGCCGGGCAGCAGGCCGGCCACGGCGGCCATCAGGTCGGACATGCGGCCCTGCACGTCGACCCGGCCTTCGACGATGGCCTCGCCCACCGCCCCGATCTGACGGTTGGCGAGCTGGGCCAGGGCGATGGCGTCATGGAAGCTCAGCAGCACCGAGGCCGGGTCCGGGCCGACGCGCTGGCCCGACGGAAGCCGCAATGCCACGGGCACGGGCAATTGACGGAGTTCGCGTTCGATCTTGCCGGTGAGGGAATCCATGGGTTGGGAGTTTTCTGCCACTGATGCCGGGCGTCAACCATGCGGGTGTCGGACAAGAGCGCAATCGCTGGCACCGCCGATGACCGCACGCCCTGGGAACTCTACACTTCCAGCCGAAACTTCGCTGACGCCGCTCTGCTGACCGTGCCCCCTTCCCCGCCTCCCCGCCGCGCCCGGCGAGCGCAGCTTGCGCGCGGCCTGAGCGCCCTGCTGCTGGGCGCGGCGCTGTCGGGCTGCGCCGACACGCGCAGCACCGCCGGCTACTACTGGCAGTCGGTCAGCGGCCACCTGCGCCTGATGCAGGCGGCCCGGCCGGTCGACCAATGGCTGGCCGACGCCAGCACGCCCGCCGCGCTCAAGCAGCGGCTGCGGCTGGCCCAGCGCATCCGCGGCTACGCCTCGCGCGAACTGGGGCTGCCCGACAACGCCAGCTACCGGCGCTACGCCGACCTGCACCGCAGTGCCGCGCTGTGGAACGTGGTGGCCGCGCCGCCGCTGTCGCTGACGCTGCACACCTGGTGCTTCCCGGTGGCCGGCTGCATCGGCTACCGCGGCTACTACGACGAAGCGCAGGCGCGGGCCGAGGCCGCGCGCATGCGGGCCGAGGACTTCGAGACCACCGTGTACGGCGTGCCGGCCTATTCCACCCTGGGCTGGACCAACTGGCTGGGCGGCGACCCGCTGCTCAACACCTTCATCGGCTACCCCGAGGGCGAGCTGGCGCGCATCATCTTTCACGAGCTGGCGCACCAGGTGGCCTACGCCAAGGACGACACCACCTTCAACGAGTCCTTCGCCACCGCGGTGGAACGCATGGGCCAGCAGCGCTGGCTCGCCAGCGAGGCCTCGGACGCGGCGCGCGCCGAATACGCCCGCTTTGCCGGCGCGCGCAGCGCCTTCCGCGCCCTGGTGCAGCAGACGCGCGCGCGCCTGACCGCCATTTATGCACAGAATACGCCTGAAGCCCAGGACATATCTGGGCTTCTAGCTATGAAAAAAGAAGCAATGGACGACTTCCGGGCGCGCTATGCGCGCCTGCGCGCGGGCTGGGGCGGTGACCCGCGCCAGTACGCGGGCTACGACGACTGGGTGGCGCGCGCCAACAATGCCGCCTTCGGCGCGCAAGCCGCCTACGACGCGCTGGTGCCGGCCTTCGAGGCGCTGTTCGCCCGCCTCGCCCGCCAGCCGGGCGACCCGTGGCCGCGCTTCTACGCCGAGGTGCGGCGCCTGGCGGCCCTGCCCCCACCCGAGCGCCGCGCGGCGCTGGAGACCGAGCTGCCGCAGCAGCAGGCCACGGCGCCGGCGGCTCCGAGCGACTAAGGCTAGGCGGCCTTCAGCGCCTCCACCAGGTCGATGTACTGCTGCCGCGCCGCGTCCGGTGCGGTGCCCTTGAGCTTGCTCCAGGCGTCCCACTTGGCGCGCTCGACGATCTCGCTGAAGGCGGGCTTCTTCCCGGTGTTGTCGCCCTCGGTGGCCTGCTTGTAGAGCGCGTAGAGCTTGAGCAGGGTCGGGTTGTCAGGGCGCGCCGGCAGGGTCTTGGACTGGGCGACGGCGGTTTCGAAGGCGGCGGTGAGGTCGGTCATGGTGGCAATCCTTTTTTGCTATTGAAAGTAGAGCTAATGGCCCAGGCGGAATCTGGGATTGGAGCATTTTCCGCTGTGGATCAAGGGGCCGCGTGGCGCCGTGGCGCGGCGAACCACTCGTGCACCAGCCGCACCCACAGATTGGCGCCCGGCGTTATCAGCGCGTCGTTGAAGTCGTAGCTCGGGTTGTGCAGCATGCAGGGCCCCATGCCGTGGCCGGCGTCGCGGTGGGCGCCGTCGCCGCTGGCCAGGAAGGCGTAGGCGCCGGGGCGCGCCTGCAGCATGAAGGAGAAGTCCTCCGCGGCCATGACCGGCTCCTGCTCCAGCACGTTCTCCGCGCCCAGCACCTCGCAGGCCACGCGGCGCAGGAACTCGGCCTCGTGGGCGTGGTTGATGGTGGGCGGGTAGTTGCGCTCGAAGACGAAGTCGCAGCGGGCGTCGAAGGCGGCGCAGGTGTGCTCGGCCACCTGGCGCATGCGGCGCTCGAACAGGTCCAGCAGCTTGAGCGAGAAGGTGCGCACCGTGCCTTCGAGCACGCACTGGTCGGGCACGATGTTGGTGGCGTCGCCGGCATGGATCATGGTGACCGAGATCACGCCCGCGTCCAGCGGCTTCTTGTTGCGGCTGACGATGCTCTGGAAGGCCTGCACCATCTGGCAGGCGATCGGCACCGGGTCGATGCCCAGGTGCGGCAGGGCCGCATGCGCGCCCTTGCCGTGGATGGTGATCCTGAATTCGCTGGACGAGGCCATCACCGGCCCGGCGCTGACGGCGAGCTGGCCGGCGCGCAGGCCCGGCCAGTTGTGCAGGCCGAACACGGCCTCGGCCGGGAACTGCTCGAACAGGCCCTCCTCCACCATCACCCGGCCGCCGCCGCCGCCCTCCTCGGCCGGCTGGAAGATCAGGTAGACGGTGCCGTCGAAGTCGCGGTGCCGCGCCAGGTGCTGCGCCGCGGCCAGCAGGATGGCGGTGTGGCCGTCGTGGCCGCAGGCATGCATGCGGCCGGGGTGGCGGCTGGCGTGGGCGAAGGTGTTGGACTCCTGCAGCGGCAGCGCATCCATGTCGGCGCGCAGGCCGAGCGTGCGGCCGCTGCTGTCGCGCGCTCCGCGCAGCACGCCGACCACGCCGGTGCGGCCCAGGCCGCGGTGCACGGGGATGCCCCATTCGGTGAGCTTCTGCGCGACCAGATCGGCGGTGCGCACCTCCTCGAAACCGAGTTCGGGATGGGCATGGATGTCGCGTCGGATGCCGACGATGGCGGCGATCTCGGGCGAGTCGGCGGCGATGGGTTCAACGAGGCTTGGCATGTGGAGCTCCTGCGGCGCGCCCGCGCGGAGGCTGCGCGCCGGTGGTGCGGCACAGTCTAACCCCGCAGCTCGGTGGACAATGCGGCACAGCCCCTACAGGAAAGCCAGGCCATGTCCCAGCCAGCCCCCTCCACCCCCCCGGTGCGCGGCGCCTGCCCGCACGATTGTCCCGACACCTGCGCCCTGCTGACCACGGTGCAGGACGGCGTGGCCGTGCGCGTGCAGGGCAACCCGGCGCACCCCATGACCGCCGGCGTGCTGTGCGCCAAGGTGGCCAAGTACCCCGAGCGCACCTACCACCCGGAGCGCCTGCTGCAGCCGATGCGCCGCGCCGGCCCCAAGGGCGCCGGCCTCTTCGAGCCGGTCGGATGGGACGAGGCGCTGGACGACATCGCGGCGCGGCTGTCGGCCATCGCCGCGCGCGACCCGCAGGCCATCCTGCCCTACAGCTACGCCGGCACCATGGGGCTGGTGCAGGCAGAGAGCATGGACCGGCGCTTCTTCCACCGACTGGGCGCCTCGCTGCTGGACCGCACCATCTGCTCCTCGGCCGGCGGCGAAGGCCTGGTGCAGACGCTCGGCGGCAAGCTCGGCATGCGGGTGCAGCACTTCGCCGAGGCGCGGTTGATCCTGATCTGGGGCAGCAACTCCATCGGCAGCAACCTGCATTTCTGGCGCCTGGCGCTGGAGGCCAAGCGCAATGGCGCGCGACTGGTCTGCATCGACCCGCGCCGCACCGAGACCGCCGACAAATGCCACGAGCACGTGGCGCTGCTGCCCGGCACCGACGCGGCGCTGGCCTTTGCGCTGATGCACGAATGCATCGTGCACGACTGGCTGGACCACGACTACCTGGAGCGCTACACGCTCGGCTGGCCCGCGCTGCGCGAGCGCGCCCTGCAATGGCCGCCGGCGCGCGCCGCCGCCGTCTGCGGCGTGCCCGAGGCGCAGATCCGCGAACTGGCGCGCGCCTACGGCACCACCCGCCCGGCCGCGATCCGCCTGAACTACGGCATGCAGCGGGTGCGCGGCGGCGGCAACGCCACGCGCGCCATCGCCAGCCTGCCGGCGCTGGTCGGCGCCTGGCGGAACCGGGCCGGCGGCATGCTGCTGAGCAGCTCCGGCGCCTTCCCGGTGCAGCGCGCCGTGCTGCAGCGGCCCGATCTGCTGGCCGGGCGCCGGCCGCGCACCCTCAACATGTCGACCATCGGCGACGAACTGCTGCGCGAAGCCTCCCCCGGCTTCGGCCCGCGCGTCGAGGCGCTGGTGGTCTACAACAGCAACCCGGTGGCAGTGGCGCCGGAATCGGCCAAGGTGGCCGCCGGCTTCGCGCGCGAGGACCTGTTCACCGTGGTGCTGGAGCAGTTCCAGACCGATACCGCCGACTACGCCGACTACCTGCTGCCCGCCACCACCCAGCTCGAACACTGGGACATACAGATCGCCTACGGCCACACCGACGTGCTGCTGAACCGCCCGGCCATCGCGCCGCTGGGCCAGGCACGGCCCAACACCGCCGTGTTCCGCGCGCTGGCCCAGCGCATGGGCTTCGACGAGGACTGCTTTCGCGACGACGACGAGGCGCTGTGCCGGCAGGCGTATGGCCCGCAGGTCGATTTCGAGCGCCTGCTGCAGGACGGCTTCGCGCCGCTGGACCTGCCCGAGGCGCCGTTCGCCCAGGGCGGCTTCCCCACGCCATCGGGCCGCTGCGAATTCTTCAGCGAGCGCCTGGCCGCGCAGGGCCAGGACGGCCTGCCCGACCACCTGCCCAATTACGAGGTGGCCGAAGCCGGTTCGCCCTACCCGCTGGCCATGATCTCGCCGCCGGCCCGCAATTTCCTCAATTCGACCTTCGTCAACGTAAAGAGCCTGCGCGACATGGAGCGCGAACCGCTGCTGGAGATCAACGCCGCCGACGCCGCCGCGCGCGGCATCGCCACCGGGGCCGTGGTGCGCGTCTTCAACGCGCGCGGCGAATACCGCTGCAAGGCCGAGGTCAGCGCGCGCGCCCGGGCCGGCGTGGTGCACGGCCTGGGCATCTGGTGGCGCAAGTCGGGCCTGGATGGCACCAACGTCAACGAGCTGACCAGCCAGCGCCTGACCGACCTGGGCCGGGCGCCAACCTTCTACGACTGCCTGGTCGAGGTGGCGCCGGTGTGACGGCCTCCTAGTTGCGCCATTGCAGCAGCACGGCCCACGGCTGGCGGTTGAAGTTGCCGGCCGGCGCGCAGGCGCTGCCGCCGGTGCAGGATGCGGCGTCGTCCTCGGGCAGGCGGGTGAAGTAGCGCTGGCTCACGGCGGACACAGGGGCGGGGTCCAGCGCCATCTGCCGCAGCGTGACCGACTGCAGCACGTTGCCCCCGATGCTCTCCAGCAGACCGTGTTCGCGGTCGACCGCCACCACCAGATCGCAATGCATCGGCAGGCCCGGCAGCGGCGGCAGACGCCGCGCCGCCAGAGCGCTGCGCAGCGACTCGAAGCCGTCGAGGCCGGCGCTCGCGCCGCGCGTGTGGCAGATCAGGTCGCCAGCACGGGGCGTGGTCGTCGCGATGTCGCAGGCGCGGTAGGCGCCGGCCACGGCACCGGCAGCCGACGGCTCGGCGGCTGCGGTGCGGAAGGCCTGCTCCACGTAGACGTGGTGGGCGTCGGAGAACGCGAATTCCTGCTCGTCCAGGCCGGCGGTCTTCTCCAGGTAGCTGATGAAGGCGGCCGACCAGGGGTTGTCGACCAGGGCCACGCGCAGCACGGAGTTCGCCAACGCCGCGCGCTGCGGCTCGTCGAGCGCGCCGGAGTCCTCCTGCGCCTGCAGCGCTTCCAGCAAGGGAGCGACAGGGGTGAAGCGGCCGTTCTCGCCGCGCACCTCGCGCGGCTTGCCGGGATCGAGAGACTGCCAGAAACCCAGTACGCGACGCCAGGTGGGCGTTGACTCACCCGGCGGCCGATCGGTCTCGGCCTCGTAGAAACCGGCCTGCACCAGATGCCCCTGGGGATCGATGGTCTGCCCACCGAACAGCCGGTGCTGCAGCCGGGCCTCGGCCACCAAGGTCGCGACGCGCGGATCCATGGGCGGCCATTGCGACGCCTGCGCGCATGGCGGCGGTGTCCGCGGAACCGGCGCCCGCGCCACCGGCGCGCATGCCGACAGCGACAGGACCAGGCACCACGACAGCGCACGTAGCGAGGAAGAAAGCTGCATGCGGAAAGGCCAAAAAAAAGCCCACCGGAGAGTGGGCTTTTTGAACAGTGGCTCCCAAAAGGAATCACTGATTGTGTGGTTGCGCGAGCAAGATTTGAACTTGCGACCTTTGGGTTATGAGCCCAACGAGCTACCAGGCTGCTCCATCGCGCGACAAGAAGTAGATTATAGCCTGTTTATTCGGCCGCTGCGGTTTCGGCGGAAGTTTCTTCTGCGGCAGAACGCTCGACCAGTTCGACCAGCGCCATGGGAGCATTGTCGCCCACGCGGAAACCCATCTTGAGGATACGGGTGTAGCCGCCCGGACGCGCCTTGAACAGCGGGCCGAGCACGGTGAACAGCTTGGTGACGCTGTCGCGGTCACGCAGGCGGTTGAAGGCCAGGCGGCGGTTGGCCAGCGTGTCTTCCTTGGCGAGCGTGATCATCGGCTCGATGACGCGGCGCAGTTCCTTGGCCTTGGGGACCGTGGTCTTGATGGCTTCGTGCTCGATGAGCGAATTCATCATGTTCTGCAGCATCGCAAGGCGGTGCGAGCTGGTGCGGTTGAGTTTACGGAGACCGTGTCCGTGGCGCATGGTGCTTTCCTTTCGTTATAAAAACAGGCAGCCGTATCAGGTACTGCCCGTGGCACTCGATCCAGAGGGGACCGAAATTCTCGAGAACGCCCTCGCAAGCGGGGGCGCAAATTCTATCAGCGCTTGTCGAGCCCTGCCGGCGGCCAGCTTTCGAGCTTCATGCCGAGCGTGAGGCCGCGGGATGCCAGCACTTCCTTGATTTCGTTGAGCGACTTGCGGCCCAGGTTCGGGGTCTTGAGCAGCTCGTTCTCGGTGCGCTGGATCAGGTCGCCGATGTAATAGATGTTCTCGGCCTTCAGGCAGTTGGCCGAACGCACCGTCAATTCCAGCTCATCCACGGGACGCAGCAGGATCGGGTCGAACGGCGTGTTGCCACCGCGCGGTGCAGGAGCGTCGAACGCGGCGAGTTCGCCGCCTTCGAGCTGGGCAAACACCGCCAGTTGCTCCACCAGGATCTTGGCCGATGCGCGCACGGCGTCCTCAGCCGAGATGGCACCGTTGGTTTCGATCTCGACCACCAGCTTGTCCAGGTCGGTACGCTGCTCGACACGGGCGCTTTCGACCGTGTAGCTCACGCGCTTGACCGGCGAGAACGACGCATCCAGCACGATGCGGCCAATCGACTTGGTCGCTTCGTCGGCGTAGCGGCGCATCGTGCCCGGCACATAGCCGCGGCCCTTCTCCACCTTGATCTGCATGTCGAGCTTGCCGCCTTGCGACAGGTGCGCGATGACATGATCGGGATTGATGATCTCGACGTCGTGCGGCGTCTGGATGTCGCCGGCGGTGACCACGCCTTCGCCATCCTTGCGCAGCGACAGCGTCACTTCATCGCGGTTGTGGAGCTTGAACACCACGCCCTTCAAGTTCAAGAGGATGTTGACGACATCTTCCTGCACGCCGTCGATCGACGAGTACTCGTGCAGAACGCCTGCAATCGTGACCTCGGTCGCTGCGTAACCCACCATGGACGACAGCAGCACGCGACGGATCGCGTTGCCCAGCGTGTGGCCGTAGCCGCGCTCGAAGGGCTCCAGAGCCACCTTGGCGCGATTGGGACCAAGTTGCTCGACGTTGATGGCTTTGGGTTTCAGCAGATTGGTTTGCATGCGGACTTCCTCTCAATACCCCCAGCTCGTTACACCGGTAAGGCTGTGAAGCCCTGGCAGGCGGTGCCCCGCGCGCCAAGGAGTGAAACAAGAGGCGCCCCGAAGGCGCCTCGCGCTGGAGCAGCGCAGAAATGAATTAGCGCGAATACAGTTCGACGATCAACGATTCGTTGATGTCGGCACCGAACTCGTCACGGTCGGGCACCTTCTTGAAGACGCCTTCGGCCTTGTCGATCTGGACTTCCACCCAGGCCGGCAGACCGACTTGCTGGGCCAGCTGCAGGGCCTCGACGACGCGGTTCTGCTTCTTGGACTTCTCGCGCACGGCCACCACGTCGCCGGTCTTGACCATGTAGGACGCGATGTTGACCGATTGGCCGTTCACCGTGATCGCCTTGTGCGACACCAGTTGGCGTGCTTCCGCGCGGGTGGAGCCGAAGCCCATGCGGTAGACCACGTTGTCCAGGCGCGACTCGAGCAGGAACAGCAGGTTGGCGCCGGTGTTGCCCTTACGGCGATCGGCCTGCTCGAAGTAGCGGCGGAACTGCTTCTCGAGCACGCCGTACATGCGCTTGACCTTCTGCTTCTCGCGCAACTGCAGGCCGTAGTCGGACGTGCGCTGACCGGAAGTGCGGCCATGCTGGCCGGGCTTGGAGTCGAACTTGGCCTTGTCCGCGATGGAGCGGCGTGCGCTCTTGAGGAACAGGTCGGTGCCTTCACGGCGGGAAAGTTTGGCCTTGGGGCCGAGATAGCGTGCCACTTGAGCGTCCTTTGTGTCATCTTCCGCATGCAGGATGCGGGAGCTAGCCGTCAGTTGCGGCTAGCGGTGGGCTTATGGAAAAAAGCGGAAAAAAGCCTGCGATTGTAGCCGCAGGCTCATCATCGAGCGCGAACGCTCAGATACGGCGGCGTTTCTGGGGACGGCAACCGTTGTGCGGCACCGGCGTCACGTCGGAGATCGAGGTGATGCGGATGCCCAGCGCGCCGAGGGCCCGCACCGAGGATTCGCGACCTGGGCCCGGGCCCTTGATCTCGACGTCCAGGTTCTTGATGCCTTGTTCGATCGCGGCACGGCCGGCGACTTCCGAAGCGACCTGAGCGGCGAACGGAGTCGACTTGCGCGAACCCTTGAAGCCCTGGCCACCCGACGAAGCCCACGACAGGGCATTGCCCTGGCGGTCGGTGATCGTGATGATGGTGTTGTTGAACGAAGCGTGCACGTGTGCAACGCCGTCCGAAACGTTCTTCCGGACCTTCTTGCGAACGCGCTGCGCGGCGTTATTGGCAGGAGACTTGGCCATGTTTCTCTTTCAGTCCCGGTTATTTCTTCAGAGCCGCCGCGCCCTTGCGCGGACCCTTGCGGGTGCGGGCATTGGTACGGGTACGCTGACCGCGCATCGGCAGGCCGCGACGGTGACGGAAACCGCGGTAGCAGCCGATGTCCATCAGGCGCTTGATGTTCATCGTCGTTTCACGACGCAGGTCGCCTTCGATCGTGAAGAGCGCGATCTGGTCACGGATCTTCTCGAGATCGGCGTCGGTCAGATCCTTGATCTTCTTCGAGTAAGCGATGCCGCTCGCTTCGCAGATCTTGCGGGCGCGGGTGCGACCGATACCGAAAATGGCGGTCAGGCCAATCTCAGCGTGCTTGTGCGGCGGGATGTTGATGCCAGCAATACGTGCCATGTTCGTCCTCTAAAACTCTTCAACCCTGACGCTGCTTGTGGCGCAGGTCGGTGCAGATCACGCGTACCACACCCTTGCGGCGGATGATCTTGCAGTTGCGGCAGATTTTCTTGACCGAAGCCGAAACTCTCATTGCATTCTCCTAAAACTCATGGTTCGTTCCGGCTTACTTGGCGCGGAACACAATACGGGCCCGCGACAAGTCGTAGGGCGTCAACTCCACCGTCACCTTGTCGCCGGGCAGGATGCGTATGTAGTGCATGCGCATCTTTCCCGAGATGTGACCCAACACGATGTGGCCATTTTCCAGCTTCACGCGAAAAGTTGCGTTTGGCAGATTTTCGACCACTTCCCCTTGCATCTGAATGACATCGTCTTTCGCCATGCAAAATCAACCGCCAGTCTTGAAATTTGCCTTCTTCAGTAGCGATTCATATTGCTGGGACATCAGATAGTTCTGAACCTGGGCCATGAAGTCCATGGTCACCACGACGATGATCAGCAGTGAGGTGCCGCCGAAATAGAACGGCACGTTGTACTTCAGGATCAGGAACTCGGGCAGCAGACAGACAAAGGTGATGTACACCGCACCGGCCAGCGTCAGCCGGACCAGGATCTTGTCGATATAGCGTGCGGTCTGGTCTCCAGGGCGGATGCCCGGGATGAACGCACCGCTCTTCTTCAGGTTGTCCGCGGTCTCCCGGCTGTTGAACACCAGGGCCGTGTAGAAGAAGCAGAAGAAAACAATCGCCGTCGCATAGAGCAGCACGTAGATCGGCTGACCAGGCGTCAGGGCACCGGAGATGTCCTTGAGCCAGCGCATGGAGTCACCCGTGCTGAACCAGTTCGCCACGGTGGCGGGCAGAAGGATGATCGACGATGCGAAGATCGGCGGAATCACGCCAGCCATGTTCAGCTTGAGCGGCAGATGCGAAGATTGGCCACCGTACACCTTGTTGCCTACTTGGCGCCGCGCGTAGTTCACCAGGATCTTGCGCTGGCCCCGCTCCACGAACACCACGAAGTAGGTGACCAGCGCCACGACCAGCACGATGAAGATCGCCACGATCGCGCTCATCGCACCGGTGCGCACCAGTTCCAGCAGCCCGCCTACGGCATTGGGCAGGCCCGCCGCGATACCTGCAAAGATCAGGATCGAGATGCCATTGCCCAGGCCACGCTCGGTGATCTGCTCACCCAGCCACATCAGGAACATCGTGCCCGCCGTCAGGCTGAAGACCGCGGTCAGGCGGAAGCCGAAGCCCGGGTTCAGCACCAGACCGGCAGAGCTTTCCAGCGCCACGGCGATGCTGAAGGACTGGAACAGCGCGAGGCCCAGAGTACCGTAGCGGGTGTACTGCGTGATCTTGCGCCGGCCGGCCTCGCCCTCCTTCTTCAACTGCTCGAAGCTGGGCAGTACATAGCCCAGCAGCTGCATGATGATGGAGGCCGAGATATACGGCATGATGCCGAGGGCGAACACGGTGAAGCGCGACAGCGCACCGCCGGAGAACATGTTGAACAGGTTCAGGATGCCGCCCTGCTGGCCCTGGAACAACTGCTGGAGTTGCGCCGGGTCGATGCCGGGAACCGGAATGTGCGCGCCGACACGGTAGACGACCAGCGCAAGCAGCAGAAACACCAGCCGACGACGCAGGTCGCCGAACTTGCCGGTCTTTGCGAGAGTTGCTGCGCTAGTAGCCACTGCGGATGTCTTTCAACGGTTGCTAAAGGGAAGGAAGGCTCAGGCCAGGCTACCGCCGGCTGCCTCGATGGCAGCCTTGGCACCTGCGGTAGCGCCGACGCCGGTCAGCTTCACCGCCTTGGTCAGTTCGCCGGTCTTGATGATCTTCACCACCTTGACCAGTTGACCCACCAGGCCGGCTTGCTTGAGGGCGAGCATGTCCACCTCGGCCAGGCCGAGCTGTTCGAGAGCCGTCAGCGTCACTTCGGCGTTGAACTTCAGCGTCTGCGACTTGAAGCCCCGCTTGGGCAGGCGGCGCTGCAGCGGCATTTGACCGCCTTCGAAGCCGACCTTGTGGTAGCCGCCCGCACGGGACTTCTGACCCTTGTGACCACGACCAGCGGTCTTGCCGAGGCCGGAGCCTATGCCGCGGCCGACGCGACGCTTCGCGTGCTTGGCGCCTTCGGCCGGCTTGATGCCATTGAGTTCCATGTCTTGCCTCTGTTAGAGCACTTTGACCAGATAGCTGATCTTGTTGATCATGCCGCGCACTGCGGGCGTGTCCTGCAGCTCGCTCACGCTGTTGAGCTTGCGCAGGCCCAGGCCACGGACGGTGGCGCGGTGCGATTCCTTGGTGCCGATGGGGCTGCGCACCAGCTGCACCTTGACGGTTTGTTGCGTCGTCATCTCGATACTCCGGTCAGGCGGCGAAGATGTCTTCGACCGACTTGCCGCGCTTGGCCGCCACTTCCGAGGCAGTCGTTGCCTTGGTAAGAGCGTCGAAGGTCGCGCGGACCATGTTGTAAGGGTTGGAAGAGCCATGGCTCTTCGCAACGACGTCGGTCACGCCCAGCACCTCGAACACGGCGCGCATCGGGCCGCCGGCGATGATGCCGGTACCCTTGGGGGCCGGCGCCAGGAACACGTTGGCAGCACCGTGGTGTCCCGTCACCTGATGGTGCAGGGTGCCGTTCTTGAGCGCGACCTTCTTCAGGTTGCGGCGAGCTTCTTCCATCGCCTTCTGCACGGCAGCGGGCACTTCCTTGGACTTGCCCTTGCCGAAGCCGACGCGGCCATCGCCGTCGCCGACCACGGTCAGTGCAGCGAAACCGAGGATACGGCCGCCCTTGACGACCTTGGTCACGCGGTTGACCGCGATCATCTTCTCGCGCAAACCGTCGTCTTGGCCTTCGGTTTGCACCTTGGGTTGAAATTTAGCCATGATGTATTCCGTCCTGCGCTTAGAACTGCAGACCCGCTTCGCGGGCGGCATCGGCAAGCGCTTTCACGCGGCCGTGGTAGGCGAAACCGGCGCGGTCGAAAGCGACCTTCTCGACACCGGCAGCCTTCGCCTTTTCAGCGATGCGCTTGCCAATGACGGTGGCAGCAGCGGCGTTGCCGCCCTTGCCCGCACCGCCGAGCGACTTGCGCACATCGGCCTCGGCCGTGGACGCGCTTGCCAGCACCTTGGTGCCGTCGCCGGAGATCACGCTGGCGTAGATGTGCAGATTGGTACGGTTCACCGTCAGGCGAGCCACACCCTGCGTCGCGATGCGGATGCGGGTCTGGCGCGAACGACGAAGACGCTGCTCTTTTTTGGTCAAAGACATGGTGCAGCTCCTTACTTCTTCTTGGTTTCCTTGATCGTGACCTTTTCATCCGCATAGCGGATGCCCTTGCCCTTGTAGGGCTCGGGCGGGCGGATCGCGCGGATTTCCGCTGCGATCTGGCCGACGCGCTGGCGGTCGGCGCCCTTGATCACGACTTCGGTCGGGGTCGGCGTGGCAACGGTGATGCCGGCAGGCATGTCCACGTTGACCGGGTGCGAGTAGCCGACCTGAAGGTTCAGCTTGGCGCCCTGGGCCTGGGCCTTGTAGCCCACACCGATCAGCGACAGCTTCTTCTCGAAGCCCTTGCTCACGCCCACCACCATGTTGTTCACGAGCTGGCGCAGCGTGCCGCTCATGGCATTGGCTTCGCGCGACTCGTTGGCCGGGACGAAGCTGAGCTTGCCGTCCTGGTTCGAGACCTTGACCAGTGCATGGGACGCGAGCGACAGCGAGCCGCCCGTACCCTTGACGTGGATCTGGTCATCCTTGATCGACACATCCACGCCTTGCGGGATGGCGACTGGCATTTTTCCTACGCGGGACATTTCAGTTTCTCCTCAATGCCTGCTTTAAGCCACGTAGCAAAGCACTTCGCCGCCGACACCGGTAGCGCGCGCCTTGCGATCGGTCATCACGCCTTGCGGAGTGGTGACGATGGCGACGCCCAGGCCGTTCTGGACCTGGGGAATGGAATCACGGCCCTTGTACACGCGCAGGCCGGGGCGGCTCACGCGCTCGATGCGCTCGATCACAGGGCGACCGGCGTAGTACTTGAGGGCGATCTCGATCTCGGACTTGTTGCCCTCGGTCTTGACCTGGAAGCCGTCGATGTAACCCTCATCCTTGAGCACTTGCGCGATGGCGATCTTCACCTTGGAAGACGGCACGGAAACGGTGGCCTTGGCCACCATTTGCGCATTGCGGATACGGGTCAGCAGGTCGGCGATGGGATCACTCATGCTCATGTCGAATCTCTCCTGCCTGCTTACCAGCTGGCCTTGGTGACACCGGGGATGTCGCCGGCGAAAGCCAGTTCACGGATCTTGGCGCGTGCCAAGCCGAATTGACGGAAGGTGCCACGCGGGCGGCCGGTCAGTTCGCAACGGTTGCGCTGACGGGTCGGATTGGCGTTGCGCGGGAGCTTCTGCAGGCCCAGGCGGGCTGCGTGACGCTCTTCGTCGCTGCGCTTGGCATCGCCGGCGATGGCCTTCAGTTCGGCGTACTTGGTCGCGTACTTGGCTGCCAGTTTTTCGCGCTTGAGTTCGCGCTGGATCAAAGCTACTTTAGCCACACGACACCTCAGTTCTTGAACGGGAAACGGAAGCCGGCGAGAAGCGCCTTGGCTTCTTCGTCGGTCTTGGCCGTCGTGGTGATGCTGATGTTGAGACCGCGCAGGGCATCGACCTTGTCGTACTCGATCTCGGGGAAGATGATCTGTTCCTTGACGCCGACGTTGTAGTTGCCGCGGCCGTCGAAGGCACGACCGGAGATACCACGGAAGTCACGCACACGCGGCAGGGCCACGGTGACGAAACGGTCCAGGAATTCATACATCTGCACGCCGCGCAGGGTGACCATGCAGCCGATGGCCTGGCCTTCGCGGATCTTGAAACCGGCGATGGCCTTCTTGGCCTTCGTCACGACCGGCTTCTGGCCGGCGATCTTGGTCAGATCGGCCACGGCGTTGTCCATGACCTTCTTGTCGGACACCGCCTCGGACACGCCCATGTTGAGTGTGATCTTGGTGAGACGGGGAACCTGCATCGGGGATGTGTAGCCGAACTTCTCGGTGAGTTCGGGAACGACCTTCTCGCGGTAGTGTTGTTGGAGACGTGCCATTTGTATACCCCTCAGGCGGCCTTGATTTCTTCGCCGCTGGACTTGAAGACGCGCACGCGCTTGCCGTCAGCCTGCAGCTTGATGCCGACGCGGTCAGCCTTGCCGGTGGCGGCATTGAAGATCGCCACGTTGGACTGGTGGATGGGCATGGCCTTCTCGACGATGCCGCCGGTGGTGCCCTTCATGGGGTTCGGCTTGGTGTGCTTCTTCACCAGGTTGATGCCGTCGACGATCACGTGCGAATCATCCTTGCGCAGCGACACCGTGCCGCGCTTGCCCTTGTCGCGCCCCGTGAGCACGATGACTTGGTCGCCCTTGCGAATCTTGTTCATGGCGTGTCCTTAGAGAACTTCGGGAGCCAGGGACACGATCTTCATGAACTTCTCGGTGCGCAGTTCGCGCGTCACCGGTCCGAAGATGCGGGTGCCAATGGGCTCCAGCTTTGCATTGAGCAGCACGGCGGCATTGCCGTCGAACTTGACGAGGGAGCCGTCGCCGCGACGGATGCCCTTGGCGGTACGCACCACCACTGCACTGTAGACCTCGCCCTTCTTGACGCGGCCGCGCGGAGCAGCTTCCTTGATGCTCACCTTGATGATGTCGCCCACGCTCGCGTAGCGACGCTTGGAGCCGCCGAGCACCTTGATGCACAGCACGGACTTCGCGCCGGTGTTGTCGGCGACTTCCAACCGGGATTCTGTCTGGATCATTTCAATATTCCCAACTTGTACAGGAAGCCCGGCACCACGAAGGCACGCCGAAAATCCGGTCAGTCTTGGGCCCGTCGTCCACGCCGAAAAACCATTTTCGCGGCGCTTGAGCTGGGCAGATACTTCACCCTTTTAGAGCGAAGCCAGCGATTCTTGCAAAAAGATCAGGGTCTGTCAAGCAGACGGTTGCGGATGGGCGTACTGTTGCGCCAATGCCTCGAAGGCGGCCACGCCCGGATCGCCGATGCCCTCCTCCTGCAGCAGCGCCCCCACGCGCGGCGCCAGGCCTTGGGCCAGCGCCGCGTCGAGGAACAGCAGCCGCGAGCGCCGCGCCAGCACGTCCTCCACGGTGCGCGCGTACTCGTGCCGCACGGCAAATCGCACCATCGCCTCGCTCAGGCCGGGCGCCAGCTCGGTCTCGCCTCCAGGCAGGGCCGCCACTGCGGCCGCCTCGGCGCCATAGCTGTGCAGGCCGGGAGCATCGCTGATCCGTTGGCGGACCTGCGCCGCCGCAGGGGCTCCCACCAAGGGCAGATGCACCGTGGCACCTGCCGGCCGCGCCGCCAGCAGCCGGGCGTCGAAGCAGCGCTGCAGCACGTCTTCGGCCATGGCACGGTAGGTGGTCCACTTGCCGCCGGTGACCGTCACCAGGCCGCTGGGGCTGACCAGCACGGTGTGCTCGCGGCTGATGGCCTTGGTGTTCTCGCCGTCGTCGCCCTGCGGCTTGACCAGCGGACGCAGCCCGACCCAGCAACTGCGCACGTCGCCCCGGGTCGGGGCTCGCCGCAGGTAGCGCGCCGACTCGCCGAGGATGAAGGCGATCTCTTCTTCGAACGGACGCGGCTCGAGCGCCAGGTCCTCGCGGGGGGTGTCGGTGGTGCCGAGGATGACCTTGCCGAGCCAGGGCACGGCGAACAGCACACGGCCATCGGTGGTCTTGGGTACCAGCAGTGCGTGGTCACCCGGCAGAAAGCTCCGGTCCACGACCAGGTGCACGCCCTGGCTGGGCGCCACCAGGGGCCTGACCGGGCGGCCGGTGTCGGCGCCGTCCTGCTGGCGCAGGGTATCGACCCAGACGCCGGTGGCGTTCACCACGCAGCCGGCGCGCACGGTGAAAACGCGCCCGGTTTCCCGGTCCTCGCAGGCCACGCCGACCACCTTGCCGCCTTCATGGACCAGCGACTTGACGGCGCAATAGTTGACCACCAGCGCGCCGCGCGCGGCGGCGGTGCGCGCCAGCGCCAGCGCCAGACGGGCGTCGTCGAACTGGCCGTCCCAGTATTGCACGCCGCCCTTGAGGCCGGCGGGCTGGGCGCCCGGCACCCGCGTCAAGGTGGCGTCGCGGCCCAGGAATTCGGTTGCGCCGAGACCGCTCCTGCCGGCCAGCGCGTCATAGAGCTTGAGGCCAATGCCGTAGAACGGCGCCTCCCACAGCCTGTAGGAAGGCATCACGAATGGCAGCGGCTGCGCCAGATGGGGCGCGTTGGCCAGCAGGGTGGCGCGCTCGTGCAGCGCCTCGCGCACCAGGGCCACGTTGCCCTGGGCCAGGTAGCGCACACCGCCATGGACCAGCTTGGTGGCACGCGAGGACGTGCCCTTGGCGAAATCATGCGACTCCAGCAGCACGACGGAGAAGCCGCGCGCAGCCGCGTCCAGCGCCACCCCCAGGCCGGTGGCGCCGCCGCCGACCACGGCCAGGTCATAGCGCCGGTCCTCGGCGAGTTGCGCCAGCAAGGGCGCGCGCGGGGTGGGGAGAGGTGAAGCGTCGGTCATCTTGGGCTTGTCGCATCCTGGCGCCGCGGCTCGGGCGGGCCCCCTGGGCTCGCCGCGCGCGGTCAGGCGCCATTGTTCCGGCCGCGGCGCCGTCCACGGGAGGGACGGCGCCGCGAGCAAGTGGTATTACCGGACCTTGCCATCCTTCCAGGCCTGGAGCAGCTTGTCATAGGCGACCGTCTCGCCCTTGGGCTTCTCGTTGGCCAGCTTCTTCCAGGGGGCATGCTGGTCGCTGAGCCACTTGGCCGGGTCGCTCTTGGGGTTGAGCTTGGGGGCGCAGTGGGCCATGCCGGCACGCTCCAGACGGGCCATGACCTGGTCCATTTCGTCGGCCAGGTTGTCCATGGCGGCCTGCGGCGTCTTCTCGCCGGTCACGGCGGTGGCCACATTCTTCCACCAGAGCTGCGCGAGCTTGGGGTAGTCGGGCACGTTGTTGCCGGTGGGCGTCCAGGCCACGCGCGCCGGGCTGCGGTAGAACTCAACCAGGCCGCCGAGCTTGGGCGCCATGTCGGTCATGGCCTTGGAGCGGATGTCGCTTTCGCGGATCGGCGTCAGGCCGACGACGGTCTTCTTGAGGCTGGTGGTCTTGGCCGTGACGAACTGGGCGTAGAGCCAGGCGGCGGCCGTGCGGTTCGGATCATGGTCCTTGAAGAAGGTCCAGGAGCCCACGTCCTGGTAGCCGTTCTGCATGCCGTCCTTCCAGTAGGGGCCGTTGGGGCCGGGCGCCATGCGCCACTTGGGCGTGCCGTCGGCATTGACCACCGGCAGGCCGGCCTTGGTCATGTCGGCCGTGAATCCGGTGTACCAGAAGATCTGCTGGGCGATATGACCCTGGGCCGGCACCGGGCCGGACTCGCCGAAGGTCATGCCCATGGCTTCCTTGGGCGCGTACTTCTTCATCCAGTCGATGTACTTGGTGAGCGCATAGACGGCGGCGGGCGAATTGGTGGCGCCCCCGCGCGCGACGCTGGCGCCGACCGGCGTGCACTTGTCGTCGGCCACGCGGATGCCCCATTCGTCCACCGGCATGCCGTTGGGAATGCCCTTGTCGGCGGCGCCGGCCATGGACAGCCAGGCGTCGGTGAAGCGCCAGCCCAGCGACGGGTCCTTCTTGCCGTAGTCCATGTGGCCGTAGATCGGCTTGCCGTCGATCTGTTTCACGTCGTTGGTGAAGAATTCGGCGATGTCCTCGTAGGCGCTCCAGTTTTGCGGCACGCCCAGGTCGTAGCCGTACTTGGCCTTGAACTTGTCCTTCAAGTCCTGGCGCGCGAACAGGTCGGCGCGGAACCAGTACAGGTTTGCGAACTGCTGGTCCGGCAACTGATACATCTTGCCGTCGGGCGCGGTGGTGAAGCTGGTGCCGATGAAGTCCTTCAGATCCAGGCCCGGGTTGGTCCATTCCTTGCCCGCGCCGGCCATGTAGTCGGTCAGGGACATGATCTTGCCGTAGCGGTAGTGGGTGCCGATCAGGTCCGAGTCGCTGATCCAGCCGTCGTAGATCGACTTGCCCGACTGCATCGAGGTCTGCAGCTTCTCGACCACGTCGCCTTCCTGGATCAGGTCGTGCTTGACCTTGATGCCGGTGATTTCCTCGAAGGCCTTGGCCAGCGTCTTGGATTCGTACTCGTGCGTGGTCAGGGTTTCGGAGACGACCGATATTTCCTTCACGCCCTTGCCCTGCAGTTTCCTGGCCGCCTCGATGAACCACTTCATCTCGGCCATCTGCTGGTCCTTGCTGAGGGTCGACGGCTGGAACTCGCTGTCGATCCACTTCTTCGCTTCGGGCTCACCGGCCCAGGCCGCCTGGCCCGCCACGATCGCCGCCGCGGCAAACGCCAGGGCTGTGTAACGCATCTTCATCACGAATCTCCTTGTTGGTGGACGTCCCCTCACGACTTTGCGCAGCCGAAGGCCCCGGGGAGCGGGGGGCCAAGAAAACTAGCCTTTGCGCATCACGACGACCAGCAGCAGCATCGATGCCACGAAGCTGATCCAGATCGACGGCGGCTCTGCCATTCCGAGCCACCCCTCGATGTTCGGGGCCAGCCCGACGAAGGCGAGGTTGAGATAGGCAGCGGCCAGCAGGCCGATGAAGAGGCGGTCGCCGCGCGTGGTGGCGATCGGCAGGAAGCCGCGGCGCAGCGTGGTGGGCGACTTGATCTCCCAGACCGTCATGCCCGCCAGCATCAGCACGATGCAGGTAAAAAACACCGCCACCGGAGTGGTCCAGGCCATCCAATCAAACATCTGTCTTCTCCCAGGGTACGGGCCGCAGCCGCGGTGTGTGCGCGCAAGAGGCATATGCGCGGGCCACCCCGGAACCGGCTTTGCCGGGCCGCTGGTGGCGCCCCCTTGAGGGGAAGGCGCCGAAAGCGCTTCGGGGGTGTTTCATACGCGCCCCATGGCAAAGCCCTTGGCGATGTAGTGGCGCACGAACCAGATCACGATGGCGCCTGGCACGATGGTCAGCACGCCGGCGGCGGCCAGCGTGGCCCAGTCCATGCCCGAGGCGCTCACGGTGCGCGTCATGGTCGCGACGATCGGCTTGGCATTGACGCTGGTCAGCGTGCGCGCCAGCAGCAGCTCGACCCAGCTGAACATGAAGCAGAAGAAGGCCGCCACGCCCACGCCGGCCTTGATCAGCGGCAGGAAGATCGTGAGAAAGAAGCGCGGGAAGGAGTAGCCGTCGATGTAGGCCGTCTCGTCGATCTCGCGCGGGATGCCGCTCATGAAGCCTTCCAGGATCCACACCGCCAGCGGCACGTTGAACAGCAGGTGCGCCAGCGCCACGGCGATGTGCGTGTCCATCAGCCCCACGGTGGTGTAGAGCTGGAAGAAGGGCAGCAGGAACACCGCCGGCGGCGTCATGCGGTTGGTCAGCAGCCAGAAGAACACGTGCTTGTCGCCGAAGAAGCTGTAGCGCGAGAACGCATAGGCCGCCGGCAGCGCCACCGACACCGAGATCACGGTGTTGATGGCCACGTAGATCATCGAGTTGATGTAGCCCGAATACCAGGACTCGTCGGTGAAGATGGTCCTGTAGTTGTCCCAGGTGAAATGCTGGGGAAAGAACGAGAAGCTCGCCAGGATCTCGGTATTGGTCTTGAAGCTCATGTTGACCATCCAGTAGATGGGCAGCAGGGCGAACACCAGGTAGGCGATCAGGAACAGGGTGCGCTTGCGAAAGCGGCGCGTGTCATTCATGGCCGGCTCCTTCCTGGCTGGCGGTGCCCACGCGCTGCATCCAGTTGTAGAGGATGAAGCACAGCAGCAGGATGATGAGGAAGTAGATCAGCGAGAACGCCGCCGCAGGCCCCAGGTCGAACTGGCCGACCGCCTTCTGCGTGAGGTACTGGCTCAGGAACGTGGTGGCATTGCCCGGACCGCCGCCAGTGAGCACGAAGGGCTCGGTGTAGATCATGAAGCTGTCCATGAAGCGCAGCAGCACCGCGATCATCAGCACCCCGCGCATCTTGGGCAGTTGGATGTAGCGGAACACCGCGAACTTGCTCGCGCCGTCGATGCGCGCGGCCTGGTAGTACGCGTCCGGAATGGAACGCAGGCCGGCGAAGGCCAGCAGCGCCACCAGCGGCGTCCAGTGCCAGACGTCCATCAGCAGCACCGTGAGCCACGCCTGCGCGGCGTTGCCGGTATAGCTGTAGTCGATTCCCAGCCACACCATGGCACGGCCGAACAGCCCGATGTCCGAGCGCCCGAAGATCTGCCAGATGGTGCCCACGACGTTCCATGGGATCAGCAGCGACAGCGCCACCAGCACCAGCACGGCCGAGGACTTCCAGCCCTGCGCCGGCATGGCCAGCGCCAGGCAGATGCCCAGCGGAATCTCCACCAGCAGCACCGACAGCGAGAACAGCAGTTGCCGCAGCAGCGCCTCGTGCAGCTCGCTGTCGCGCATGACGGAGGCGAACCATTCGGTGCCGACGAACACCCGCCGCTCGGGCGAGATGATGTCCTGCACCGAGTAGTTGACCACCGTCATCAGCGGCAGGATGGCCGAGAAGGCCACGCAGACGATGACCGGCAGGATCAGGAACCAGGCCTTCTGGTTGACAGGTTTGGTGGTGGCACTCACGGCACCAACTCCTCATTCTTGTAGAAGCAGGTATGCGCGCCCAGCACCTGCAGTCCGACCGTGTCGCCCGCCCGCGGCGCGGCGCTGCCCGCCGGCAGGCGCGCCTTGACCGCATGCTCGCCGATGCGCGCGCTCAGCAGCGTGTAGGTGCCGACGTCCTGCACCCGCTCGACGACGGCCGGCATGCCGCCTTCGGCGTCGGGCGCCACCAGCGCCAGGTACTCGGGACGGATGCCCAGCAGCAGCGGGCCTTCCGGCAGGCTGCGCGCCAGCGGCAGGCGGCGCCCGGCCAGGGCCAGGCCTTGCGCGTCGGCCGTGACGGGCAGGAAGTTCATGCCCGGCGAGCCGATGAAGTGCCCGACGAAGCGGTGCGCGGGCCGCTCGAACAGCGCGTCGGCGGTGCCGACCTGCACGGCGCGGCCGCGCGTCATCACCACCACCTCGTCGGCGAAGGTCAGCGCCTCGACCTGGTCGTGGGTGACGTAGATCAGCGTGAGCTTGAGCTCATGGTGGATCTGCTTGAGCTTGCGCCGCAGCTGCCACTTCAGGTGCGGGTCGATCACGGTCAGCGGCTCGTCGAACAGCACGGCCGAGACGTCGGGCCGCACCAGGCCACGGCCGAGCGAGATCTTCTGTTTCTGGTCGGCCGACAGGCCGGCGGCGCGCTGGTCGAGCTGGTGGCTCATCTCCAGCATCTCGGCGATCTGGCCGACGCGCGCCTTGATCTGCGCCTCGGGCACCTTGCGGTTGCGCAGCGGAAAGGCCAGGTTCTGCGCCACCGTCATGGTGTCGTAGATCACCGGAAACTGGAACACCTGGGCGATGTTGCGCTGCTGCGGGCTCAGCCGCGTGACGTCGCGCCCGTCGAACTTCACCGTGCCGTGCGAGGGCACGAGCAAGCCCGACATCAGGTTGAGCATTGTGGTCTTGCCGCAGCCCGAAGGCCCCAGCAGCGCATAGGCGCCGCCGTCGCGGAACGCCATCTTGAGTGGCAGCAGCGCGTAGTCGCTGTCCTGCTGCGGGTTGTCCTGGTAGGCATGCGCCAGGTCGAGGTCGATACGGGCCATGTCAGTGCTCCATGGCGCGGCGCGGAGCTGCCAGCCGGCGACCGGAATCGGAATCGAACAGGTAGACCTGCGCCGGGTCGAGCTGCAGCGTGATCGTCTCGCCCAGCGCGAAATGGTGCACGCCGGTGAACTGCGCCACCAGCTCGCCGGCCGGCGTGGCCACGTGCACGAAGGTGTCGGAGCCGGAGATTTCCGCCAGCTCGACCTTGCCCGCGAGCGCCACGTCGCCCGGGCACGCCGTCAGCCGCAGGGCGCCGGCGCGCAGGCCGATGGTGACCCGGTCCGCCGCCAGCGGCTCGGCGCGCGGCAGCAGCAGGCCGCCCGGGCCCTGCACGCCGGCCGCGGTGACCCGGGCATCGATCAGGTTCATGGGCGGATCGCTGAAGGCGCGCGCCACGCGCAGCGAATCGGGCAGGTGGAACACCTCGGGCGTGGGGCCGTACTGCAGCACCTCGCCAGCGTCCATCACCACCGTATGGCCGCCCAGCAGCAGCGCCTCGGCCGGCTCGGTGGTGGCGTAGATGACGGTGGAGTCGCCCGCTGCGAACAGTTGCGAGAGTTCTTCGCGCAGTTCCTCGCGCAGCTTGTAGTCGAGGTTGACCAGCGGCTCGTCCAGCAGCATCAGCGGCGCGCCCTTGGCCAGCGCGCGCGCCAGCGCCACGCGCTGCTGCTGGCCACCCGACAGGGCCGAGGGCAGGCGGTCCAGGAACATGCCGATGTGCAGCTTGTCGGCCAGGGCGCGCACGCGCGCGTCGATGTCCTTGTCGCCGCGCAGCCTGAGCGGCGAGGCGATGTTGTCGGCCACCGTCAGCGTCGGGTAGTTGATGAACTGCTGGTAGACCATGGCCACGTTGCGCTCGCGCACCGGCATGCCGGTGACGTCCTGGCCATCGACCCGCACACGGCCGCTGCTGGGCGCATCAAGCCCGGCCATGATGCGCATCAGGCTGGTCTTGCCGGCCTGGGTGGCGCCCAGCAGCACCGTGACGGCGCCCGGCACCGGCGCCAGCGTGATGCCGCGCAGCCAGGTTTCGGCGCCGACGGTCTTGCCCACGCCCTCCAGGCTCAGTTGCACGGCCTGCCCCCCCGCCACCGCACGGCATTTGCCATGCGTGCGCTTTCTTTTTCCACCAAGCACTGTGTGTTCGCCCATGCCCATCTGGCCGCGTTCCTCGCAGCCCGGGGCTGCTTGTGATGAAGTGTTGCGATTCTTGTTCGTTTATTTTCGTTTAGACCTAGAGTTTTCCCTTAATTCGCTCGCTTTGGTTCGATTTAGAGTCAAGCACCTTGTCCGACAGCACCATGGCCACTCCCCACGTGAACACCAATCCGCGCCAGATCCGCCTGCTGGACGCCGTGCGCGCACGCGGCTCCATGACGGTGGAGCAACTGGCCGAAATGCTCGGCGTCACCCTGCAGACGGTGCGGCGCGACGTGCAGCGCCTGGCCGAGGCGCAACTGCTGGCGCGCTTCCACGGCGGCGTGCGCATGCCGGGCTCGACCATCGAGAACATCGCCCACCGCCAGCGCGAGGCGCTGAACGCCGAGGGCAAGGCGCGCATCGCGCGCGCGGTGGCGGCGCAGGTGCCCAACGACTGTTCGCTGATCCTCAACATCGGCACCACCACCGAGGCGATCGCCAAGGCGCTGCTGCAGCACCGCGGGCTGCGGGTGATCACCAACAACCTGAACGTGGCCACCATCCTCAGCGCCAACCCGGGCTGCGAGGTGATCGTGGCCGGCGGCGCAGTGCGCGCGCGCGACCTGGGCATCATCGGCGAGGCGGCGGTGGACTTCATCCGCCAGTTCCGCGTGGACATCGCGCTGATCGGCATCTCCGGCATCGAGTCCGACGGCACGCTGCGCGACTTCGACTACCGCGAGGTGAAGGTGGCGCAAACCATCATCCGCCAGGCGCGCGAGGTCTGGCTGGCCGCCGACGGCAGCAAGTTCAATCGCCCGGCCATGGTCGAGCTGGCGACTCTGTCGCAGATCGACCGGCTGTTCACCGACGTGGTGCCGCCAGATCCGTTTCCTGCGCTGCTGGCCGACGCCCAGGTGCGCTGGGATACGGCGCGGGCCTGATCCTCGCCACCGGGCAACTCCCGCCGCCGCGCGCGGCCCTTTTGGGCACACTCCTTCCCACCATGACCTACCTGCTTGCCCTGGACCAGGGCACCTCCAGTTCGCGCAGCATCGTGTTCGACGAGCATGGCCGCATCGTCGCCCAGGCCCAGCGCGAGCTGCCGCAGCACTATCCGCAGCCCGGCTGGGTCGAGCACGAGCCGGCGCAGATCTGGCAGACCCAGCTCGACACCGCGCGCGAGGCGCTGCAGCGGGCCGGCATCGGCGCCGACGCCATCCGCTCCATCGGCATCACCAACCAGCGCGAGACCACCGTGGTCTGGAACCGCCGCAGCGGCCAGCCGATCCACCGCGCCATCGTCTGGCAGGACCGCCGCGCCGAGCCCGAATGCGCGCGCCTGCGCCAGGCCGGCTGGGAGCCGAAGATCCAGGCCCGCACCGGCCTGCGCATAGACGCCTACTTCTCCGGCACCAAGCTCAAGTGGCTGCTCGACCAGGTGCCCGGCGCGCGCGAACAGGCCGCGCGCGGCGAGCTGGCCTTCGGCACCGTCGACAGCTGGCTGATCTGGCAGCTCACCGGCGGCGCGCGGCACGTGACCGACGTGAGCAACGCCTCGCGCACCATGCTGTTCGACGTGCACCGCAACGCCTGGGACGACGAGCTGCTGACCGCGCTGGACATCCCGCGCGCGCTGATGCCCGAGGTGCTGCCCTCCAGCGCGCAGTTTGGCGACCTGCGGGCCGACCTGCTGGGCCGCGCCGTCCCCATCGGCGGCGTGGCGGGCGACCAGCAGGCCGCCACCTTCGGCCAGGCCTGCTTCACGCCCGGCATGGCCAAGAACACCTACGGCACCGGCTGCTTCATGCTGATGCACACCGGCACCGTGTTCCAGACCTCGCAGAACGGCCTGGTCACCACCAGCGCCGCGCAGCCCACGGCGCAGCCCGAATTCGCGCTCGAAGGCAGCGTGTTCGTCGGCGGCGCCGTGGTGCAGTGGCTGCGCGACGGCCTCAAGGCGATCAAGGGCAGCGCCGAGGTCCAGGCCCTGGCCGAGAGCGTGCCCGACGCCGGCGGCGTGATGCTGGTGCCGGCCTTCACCGGCCTGGGCGCGCCCTACTGGCAGCCCGATGCGCGCGGCACCATCACCGGCCTGACGCGCGGCAGCACCGTGGCCCACATCGCCCGCGCCGCGCTGGAGAGCATCGCCTTCCAGAGCGCCGCGCTGCTGCAGGCCATGGCGCGCGACGCCGCCGCCGCCGGCGTGCCCGCGGTGCGCGAGCTGCGCGTGGACGGCGGCGCCTGCGTCAACGACCTGCTGATGCAGTTCCAGGCCGACCTGCTGGGCGTGCCCGTGGTGCGGCCGGCCGTGGTGGAAACCACGGCGCTGGGCGCGGCCTACCTGGCCGGGCTGTCGTGCGGCGTGTTCGGCAGCACCGCCGAGCTGTCCGAGCTGTGGCGCGCCGAGAAGCGCTTCGAGCCCGCCCTGGCGCCGGCCCTGGCGCAGGAGCGCATGCAGCACTGGGAGCACGCGGTCCGCCAGGCCACCTTGGCATGATACAAAAATGATAGCTATAAGCCCAGGAAACACCTGGGCTACAAGCACTTTTCGTTCATATTCCCACGAACGGCGGCCCAAGCCGGCACGCAGCCGCGCGACAATGCGCGCCCTGCCCCCTTCATTGCCAAAGGCCCTCCGCACCATGACGACTGCCGCCGCCCCCAGCACCGCCCTCCAGCACCAGTCCATCGCCTTCATCGGCGGCGGCAACATGGCCAGCGCGCTGATCGGCGGGCTGCGGCGCCAGGGCCTGCCGGCCGCGCGCATCCGCGTGCTCGAACCCTTCGAGGCCACCCGCGCGCAACTGCTCGCGCAGCACGGCGTGGCGGCGCAGGCAACGGCCGACGCGGCCCTGGGCGAATGCGCCCTGCTGGTCTGGGCGGTCAAGCCGCAGGTCTTGCGTGAGGCAGCGCAGGCAGTGGCGCCGTTTGCCGCGCAGGCGCTGCACCTGAGCGTGGCCGCCGGCATCCGCAGCGACAGCATCGCCGGCTGGCTCGGCAGCCAGCGCATCGTGCGCGCCATGCCCAACACGCCGGCGCTGGTCGGCCGGGGCATGACCGGCCTGTTCGCGCGCGGCGCCGTCAGCGCCGCCGACCGCGCGCTGGTGGACGCGGTGATCGCCCCCACCGGCCAGGCCCTGTGGCTGGAGGCGGAGGCGCAGCTCGACGCGGTCACCGCCCTGTCGGGCTCGGGCCCGGCCTACGTCTTCTATTTCATCGAGGCCATGGTCCAGGCCGGCACCGGCATGGGCCTGTCGGCGGCCCAGGCGCAGCAGTTGGCCACCGCCACCTTCGCCGGCGCCGCCACGCTGGCGGCCCAGTCGGACGAACCGCCCGCCGTGCTGCGCGAGCGCGTCACCTCCAAGGGCGGCACCACCCATGCGGCGCTGGCGGCGCTGGAAACCGCGGGGGTGAAAGCCGCCTTCGTCGGCGCCATGGAGGCCGCGCGCGCCCGCGCGGCGGAACTGGGCGACGAGTTCGGCAGGGGTTAGGGCAACGCTGAATAAATCCCCGTGGTGGCGCGCGCCCTGGTGTGGGACGGGATGCAAGGCGCACACCGCAGCCATGGCCGTCGCCATGGCGAGGATTTGCAAGGCCGCAGACCGCCCACGGCAGGGAAGCGCGGCACGCGAGGGGCTTGTTCAGCGTTGCCTTAGCCCTTCTGAAGTGCAAAGCCCGCGGCAATGCCGGCAAACACGGTCAGCCCCAGCCAGTGGTTCACGCGGAAGGCGCGGAAACAGCCCTCGCGCGTGCGGCTGCGTATCAGGCGCCAGTGCCAGACCACCTGCGCCAGCGCAAGCCCCAGGGCCGCATGAAACACCGTGCCGAGCGCGTAGCGGTGCAGCGCCACGGCCCAGATTCCCAGGAACAGCAGGTAGAACAGCACGATGGCCGGCACATCGAAGCGGCCCAGGGTGATGGCCGAGGTGCGGATGCCGATCCTCAGGTCGTCGTCCCGGTCGACCATCGCATACTCGGTGTCATAGGCCAGCACCCAGAACAGGTTGCCGAGCACCAGCCACCAGGCCACCGCCGGCACGCCGCCCTCTATCGCGGCCAGCCACAGGCCGTCGTCGCCGGGAATGGCGGTGAACAGCCATGATTCGCTGCCCTGGACCGCCGTGAAGGCCATCGGTATGCCGGCGCTGAAAGCCACGCCCAGCACCGCCTGCGGCATGGCCACGTGGCGCTTGGCATAGGGGTAGATCAGCGTGATCGCCAGCGCGGCGAAAGACCACACCACCGTCGCCGCATTGGTGGTCAGCACCAGCCCGAAGGCCGCCAGCGCCAGCACCGCGGCCAGCAGCAGCGCTTCGCGCACCGACACCGCTCCGCTGGTCACCGGGCGCAGCGCCGTGCGCTTGACGTGGCGGTCGAACTCCTGGTCGGCCACGTCGTTGACGCAGCAGCCGGCGCTGCGCATCAGGAAGGTGCCGCCCACGAACACGCTCAGCAGGTGCCAGCCCGGGAAACCGCCCTTGGCCACCCACAGCGCCGACAGCGTGGGCCACAGCAGCAGCAGCCAGCCGGCGGGCCGGTCCCAGCGAATCAGGTCGAGGTAGAGGCCGAGGCGGCCGCGCTGCGGCACGAGTGCGGTCATGGGGAGGCGGGCATGCGCCCGGGGGTCGAGGGTGGAAAGACAGGCCAGGATTGTGCCCGCAGCCGCCTTTCGGTCTTCTTAACGTACCCGCTCCACGGCGCCGGCCGGCGCAGCTCACTCTTCCAGCAGCGAGCGCAGCATCCAGGCGGTCTGGTCGTGCACCGTGCAGCGCGCGGTCAGCATGTCGGCGGTCGGGTCGTCGCCGGCCTCCTCGGCGACCGGGATGAATTCGCGCGCGATGCGCGACACCGTCTCATGGCCCTTGACCAGGATGCGCACCATCTCCATCGCCTTGGGCGGTGTCTGCGGCACATCGGCCACGGTGGCGATCTTGCTGAACTCCGCATACGAGCCCGGCGCGTAATGGCCCAGCGCACGGATGCGCTCGGCGATCACGTCGGTCGAATTCCACAATTCGGTGTACTGGGCCATGAACATGGCGTGCAGCGAGTTGAAGTGCGGCCCGGTCACGTTCCAGTGGAAGTTGTGGGTCGTGAGGTAGAGCGTGTAGGTATCGGCCAGCACGCGCGACAGGCCTTCGGCGATGGCCGCGCGGTCCCGCTCGTCGATGCCGATGTTGATCACCGGCGCGCCCTTGCTGCCCGAGGACGGCGCCACCAGCGCCGCGCCCTTGGACGGCACCTTGCCGGCCGCAGCGGCCGGAGCTTCGGTGATCGGGGATTTGTGCTTGTCGTGCTTGTTGCTCTTGTCGCTCTTGGAATCGGTCTTGGCCATGTCAGCTCCGCTGGTTTGATACAAGAAAATGTGCCAAGCACTGTAACCTTGCGGGATGACGCGGCGCAACAGAGTGAATCTATCGCGGAGATTGGGGCCGGCAGGTGCCGGCAATGATCTATCTACATGCACACCGTAGCCGGCCGCACCTGCGCTGGCACCGACCCGCCCGCAGCATCAATGGCCTCGACCGTTGCCAGACAGATACCCTCACTGCGCCGGATGTCCAGATAGACGTCATAGTCCTTCCCCGCCTCTGGCACAAAGGTGCCACCAGGAACAGAGCAAGACTCTGACCGTCCCGACCGCGTGACGCCATTCATGGTGACCATCTGCGGCGTACCAGTGAACCCCATGGTCACGGTGATCGGCTCGCCGGCCTTCACGTGGTATTCCTTGGAGAACTCCCTGGCCAGGATGCCATCGCGACGCCGCGTGGAGCGCTGGCTGGGTGGCATGCCAATGCTCTCGGTCTGGTCCACCTGCACAAGGGCCTTGAAAGACTGCCCCATACCGCCAGACACCCGTTCACCCCCCTGCCTGTTCTGGGGAACGCAAGACTGGTTGCGGTAGAACACAACGCCCGTTCCGTTGTTGCCAAACAACCTTATGCGTGCGGAGGCTGCCGGATCGCTGTCGACCTTTGCAGCTTCCGGCTTGCTATTGCCAGATGCGCAGCCCAAAAGCGCAGAAACGGTCCCGAAAACGACAAGATACTGCAAGACGATTGATTTCATTGATGTACCTCCCAAGCGCTATTGACATGTCACATCCCGGACGATCATAGGCTGCTTGTGGAACAGGTGCGGGTGCGTCTGATGCCATTCCTTCATTGCCTGCAATGGCGTCTTGCTCTTGAGCGCTGACTGCGGCAACTGGTGGTGGTACGGGGCCACATAGCGCAGCAAGGTCTGCTCTGATTTGCGCCGCCCTCGGTCTTGCACTGAGCGGCTTTGCGGGCGGCGAACACGTGATGGCCTTGCTGAGCGCCAGCTTTCTCTTCGTTGCCGGTATCGGCATCAGTGTGCCCAGCCTGATTGCCCAAGTAGCCAGTGTGAGCAATGCCTCGACACGCGGGTTGGCGGTGGCGCTCTACACCTTCGTTCTCTTCATAGGCGCCAGCCTCGGACCTTGGCTGGCGCAGCAGACCGCCAACCTACCGCTGGAAAGCATGTATCTGCTGCTTGCAGGACTGTTGGGATGCTGCGCGATGTACGCCCTGACTGGCCCTGGAACGGAGAAACATGCCCAAGCCAATTAATCTTACTGTGTCATAAATGTGATAATTTGATCTTCCGGACCTCGATTTGGAGGATCGATGAATGCAGCCGAGCGCTTCGATAGCTATCTGGAGCACCTGAGCGAAGGCCTGGGTCACGTGGACCGGCACGCGGGCCTTCGCGGTTACTGCACGGGCCTGATGCTTCCTCTGTCGCGCAAGAGCGTGGAGCCCATGGCCACGCGAGTGGACCCGACACACGCCAGCGCCCGGCACCAAGCACTGCACCACTTCGTCGCCAAAGCCGAGTGGTCCGACACGCAGATGCTGCGTCGCGTGTGCCAGTGGGTGATGCCCAAGATGGACTTCAGTCAGGGCGGCTGGTGGATCATCGACGACACCGGGTTCCATCATCACGCCGCGTTGAGCATCGCGGCCTACGGGTTCCTCATGGCCGAGCGCCTCGTCGCCGACAAGTCTGTCGGTGGTAAAAAAACTTCATCGAACGCCAGGTGCCTGCCGTTCCCGAGGATTACGTCCCCCGAGGCAGTCCTGCGCGCGCAACGCCACGTGGCGACTTCGATCACGACACTGCGTCATCGACTGGGCTACCAACTGATCGCTCGTCTCGGGCAGTGCCCATGCTGCGGAAGGGCAAGCGCAAAGCATCTTTTATGACACAGTAAGATTAGCCCACGATCTTCGAAGTGGGCGGCCATCGCGCAGGCGCGAGCGTCGCTACGACAGCCGCACCACGCCCGGCAGCTCGCAGGCATAGATCGAATTGCGCAACGCCGCGATCGCCTCGTAGCGGGTGAAGCTGCGGCGCCAGGCCAGCACAACGCGGCGCATGGGCGGGGTGCCGGCGAAGGGGATGTAGTGCACGTGCGGCTCGTCGTCGGCCTTGCGGCGGCGGCCCTTGGGTCCGAGTGCGCCCCGGGGCACCGACAGGCGCGGCACCAGGGTCACGCCCATGCCGGCGGCCACCATGTGCTTGATGGTTTCCAGCGAGGAGCCCTCGAAGCTCTTGCGGATGCCTTCGGCGTTGCTGGAGAAGCGCGCGAACTCGGGGCACACCTCCAGCACGTGGTCGCGGAAGCAGTGGCCGGTGCCCAGCAGCAGCATGGTCTCGCTCTTGATCTCCTCGGCCGTGATTTCCTTGCGCGCGGCCAGCGGGTGGGTGCTGGGCACGGCGGCCAGGAAGGGCTCATCGTAGAGCGCGGCCATGGCCAGGCCGGTGTCGGGGAAGGGCTCGGCCATGATGGCGCAGTCGATCTCGCCGGTGCGAAGCATTTCCAGCAGCTTGACGGTGAAGTTCTCCTGCAGCATGAGCGGCATCTGCGGCGTGCGGTGGATGGCCTGGCGCACCAGGTCGGGCAGCAGGTAGGGGCCGATGGTGTAGATCACGCCCAGGGTCAGCGCGCCGGCCAGCGGGTCTTTCCCGCGCTTGGCGATTTCCTTGATGCCGGCGGCCTGTTCGAGCACGCTCTGCGCCTGCCGCACGATCTCCTCGCCGAGCGGGGTGACGGCCACCTCGTTGGCGCTGCGCTCGAACAGCTTGACCTCCAGTTCCTCCTCGAGCTTCTTGATCGCCACGGACAGCGTGGGCTGCGAGACGTAGCAGGCCTCGGCCGCCTTGCCGAAGTGCTTCTCGCGGGCGACGGCGACGATGTACTTGAGTTCTGTCAGGGTCATGGAGCCATTGTCCCGCAGCGCAAGTGAAACACCCCCGGCCGCGCGCTGCGCGTGTTCGCCAACCCCCTTGCAGGGGACAGATGTCCGCGCATGGCCTGCTCCACGGCCTTTTGCGTCTGACCCGACGCTCAGGCTTTCAGGAATTCCGCCCGGCCGCCGAGCCAGCGCTCGACGTGGCGGCGGGCCAGGTCGGGGTCCAGATCGAGCATGCGCGGCGCCAGTTCGCGCGCCCACTGCAGCAGGTCGGCGTCGGCCTGCAGGTCGGCGAAGCGCAGCAGCGCGGCGCCGGACTGGCGCGCGCCGAGGAATTCGCCGGGCCCGCGGATCTCCAGGTCGCGCCGGGCGATCTCGAAGCCGTCGTGGGTCTCGGCCATGGCGCGCAGGCGCTCGCGCGCGGCCTCGCTGACGCGGCCGCCCTCGTGCGGGGCGTAGAGCAGCACGCAGGCCGAGGCCGCCGCGCCGCGGCCCACGCGCCCGCGCAACTGATGTAGTTGCGACAGGCCGAAGCGCTCGGCATGCTCGATGACCATGAGCGAGGCGTTGGGCACGTCCACGCCGACTTCGATCACCGTGGTGCTGACCAGCACGCCCATGCGGCCGGCGCTGAATTCGGCCATCACCGCCTTCTTCTCGGCCGGCGGCATGCGCGAATGCAGCAGGCCCACGGCCACGCCCGGCAGCGCGGCCTGCAGGTCTTGGTGGGTCTGGGTGGCGTTGGTGAGGTCCACCGCCTCGCTCTCCTCGATCAGCGGACACACCCAGTAGACCTGCCGGCCCTGCGCCAGTTGCGCGCCGATGCGCGCCACCACCTCGTCGCGCCGGCTGTCGGCCACCACCCGGGTGACGATGGGGGTGCGCCCGGGCGGCAGTTCGTCGATGGTGGAGACGTCCAGGTCGGCGTAGTAGCTCATGGCCAGCGTGCGCGGAATGGGGGTGGCGGTCATCATCAGCAGGTGCGGCTCGGCGGCGAGGCTATGCCCCCACGCTCCGCCGCTGCGCGGGTCGCTGCCCCCCGAGGGGGCTGCATCGCCTTGGGGCGGCCCGGCGGCGATGCCGCCCTGCAGCTTGCCGCGCAGGGCCAGGCGCTGCGCGACGCCGAAGCGGTGCTGCTCGTCGATGATGGCCAGCGCGAGGTGGCGGAACAGCACCGACCCCTGGATCACGGCGTGCGTGCCGACGACCAGCGCGGCCTCGCCGCTGGCCACCCGCTCCAGCGCGGCGCTACGCTCCTTCTTCTTCTGGCTGCCGGTGAGCCAGGCCACCTGCAGGCCGCGCGCGGCGAGCAGCGGCGCGAGCCAGCCGACCAGCTTCTGGAAATGCTGCTCGGCCAGGATCTCGGTCGGCGCCATCAGCGCGCACTGGTGGCCGGCCTCGATGCAGATGCAGGCCGCCAGCGCCGCGACCACGGTCTTGCCGGCGCCGACGTCGCCTTGCAGCAGGCGGTGCATGGGCACGGCGCCGCCGCCGGGCGCGGGGCGCGCCAGGTCCTGCGCGATCTCCTCGACCACGCGGCGCTGCGCGGCGGTCAGGTCGAACGGCAGCGCGGCCAGCAGTTGCGCCGGCAGCGCATCGGCATCGGACGCGGCCTGCAGCAGCGGCGCGCGCAGGCCGTCGCGCGCGCGCTTGGCTTCGAGCTGCGAGAGCTGCTGGGCCAGCAGTTCCTCGGCCTTGAGCCGCTGCCATGCCGGGTGGCTGCGGTCCTCCAGCGTGGCCAGCGCGGTATCGGGCGCGGGGTAGTGCAAAAACCGTAGCGCGTCGCCCAGGCTCCACCTGGGCTGCGGGCCTTTTTTGCCATAAATCCCGGGGCCGCCGGGATACGGCGGCGCGCCGGGCGGCAGCGTCTCCGACAGGTCGGCGCGCGACAGCCCGGTCTGCACCGCCTTGCGCAGATAGGCCTGCGGCAGTTGCGCGCTCGCCGGGTAGACCGGCGTCAGGCCGGCGGGCAGCGGCGCATCCGCCGGCTTGAAGGCCGGGTGCAGCATCTGCCGGCCGGCGAAGCCGCCGCGCACCTCGCCGCGCACCCGCACCTGCGCGCCCTCGGCCAGGGCCTTGCGATGCGAGGGGTAGAAGGTGAAGAAGCGCAGCTCCAGCGTGTCGCTGCCGTCGTCGATCAGCACCTTCAACTGGCGCCTGGGCTGGAGCACGACTTCGCTGTGCACCACCGTGCCCACCACCTGCGCCGTCTCGCCATGGCGGGTATCGGCAATGCGCTGGATGCGGGTTTCGTCCTCGTAGCGCAGCGGCACGTGCAGCGCCAGGTCGATGTCGCGGCGCAGGCCGAGCTTGAGCAGCGCCTGCCGCGCCGGGCTGGCGGCCGCCTTCTTCGCCGGCGCAGGCCGTGGCGCGGCGGCGGGAGCGGGGGCGGGCGAAGGCAGCGCGGACATGGGAGAATTCTGCCCTCCCCTTCCTTGGTACGGACGCGTCCCGTCCTCAAGCGCCATGACCGACCTCTCCCCCCCCGCACGCGACTTCAGCGTCGCCGATTTCGACTTCGCCCTGCCCGAGGCGCTGATCGCCCAGCATCCCGCCGCGCAGCGCAGCGCCTCGCGCCTGCTCGACGGCACCGGCATGGCGCCCGCCGACCGCGTCTTCCGTGACCTGCCCGGCCTGCTGCGGCCGGGCGACCTGCTGGTCTTCAACGACACCAAGGTGGTCAAGGCGCGGCTGTTCGGCGAGAAGCCGAGCGGCGGCAAGGTCGAGCTGCTGGTCGAGCGCGTGCTCCAGGGCGACCAGGTGGTCTGCCACATGAAGGTCAGCAAGAAGCCGCAGCCCGGCACCAGGCTCGCCATGGCCGGCGGCTTTGGCGCCACCTTGCTCGGCCGCTGGCCACGCGAGGAAGGGCCGCTGTTCCTGTTCCGCTTCGAGGGCGCTGCGGGCGAAACCCCTTACGACCTGATGGAACGCCACGGCCACGTGCCGCTGCCGCCCTACATCACGCATGCCGACTCGGCCGAGGACGCGCGGCGCTACCAGACCGTCTTCGCCCGCGCCCCCGGCGCCGTGGCCGCGCCCACCGCCGCGCTGCACTTCGACGACGCCGTGCTGGCCGCGCTGGACGCACGCGGCGTGCAGCGCGCCAGCCTCACCCTGCACGTGGGCGCCGGCACCTTCCAGCCGGTGAAGGTCGAGCGCATCGCCGAGCACACCATGCACCACGAGCGCTACGAGGTACCGGCCGCCACACAACAGGCCATCGCCGGCGCGCGCGCCCGCGGCGGCCGCGTGGTGGCCGTGGGCACGACCACCGTGCGCACGCTCGAATCCTGGGCCCGCAGCGGCCAGGCCGCGGGCGATACCGACATCTTCATCACGCCGGGCTTCCAGTTCCGCGTGGTCGACGTGCTGCTCACCAACTTCCACCTGCCGCGCTCCACGCTGATGATGCTGGTGAGCGCCTTCGCCGGCTACGAGCACGTGATGGCGCTGTACCGGCATGCGATCGCCCAGGGCTACCGCTTCTTCAGCTATGGGGATGCGATGCTGCTGGAGCGCGCGCCGCCGGCGGGTGTGGTGGCGGGATAATGGCGGGTTTCGCGCCGCGTCCTTCACCTCTTCATTCCCCCGTGCCAACGCCGTCGTGCGCCCCGGGCACACGCTTTCCTGACACCACATGAGCACACTCCCGTCGACACTGGATGAATTCAACCGCCAGCTGCAGGCAGTCGAGCAACTGATCGCCAAGAAGGACCTGCGGCCTGCCGCGGAACAGCTCAACACGCTGGGCCGCGCGGCGCCGCAGCATCCGGCGGTCTACATCCTGGGCATGCGCCTGGGCGAGGCCGCGGGCAACCCCAAGGCGGCGCTGCAGGCCGCGCGCCGCGCGGTGGAGTGCGCGCCGGGCTGGCCCGTGGCCGTGATCGAACTGGCGGCCTGCCTGGCGCGGCAGAACGCGCTGGAAGAATCCCTCGCCGAGGCGCAGAAGGCGATCGACCTCGCGCCGGAGGATCTGGGCATTCTCAGCCGCGCGATCGACATCGCAACGCACGCCCGCAGTCCGGCGACGGCCCTGCCCTGGCTGCGCAAGGCCCATGCCCTGGCGCCGGACGACCTGACCCTGGGGCGCCTGCTCGCGCGCAACCTGGGCCAGGTGGGGCAGATCGAGGAAGCGAAGCAGATTCTGGAGAAGCTTCTGGCGAACGCCCCCGGGAATGTCGAGCTGCTGGCAGAGCGCATGACGATCCGGTACCAGTCAGGCGACGCGGCGGGTGCGCAGCAGGACGCCGACCGGCTGGTGGAACTGGCTCCGGACAACGAGAGTTTCCGTTTCTGGCGGCAGAAGATCGCCGGCGCCGTGCCCGAGACGCAACCGCCGGAGATGGTCAAGGGCCTGTTCGACAGCTACGCGCCGGCCTTCGACCTGCACCTGGTGCGCGGGCTGAAGTACGACACGCCGCGCAAGGTGGCGGAATGGATCCGCGGCCGCTACCCCACGCTCGAACTCAACATCCTCGACCTGGGCTGCGGCACCGGCCTGCTGGGCGTGTTCCTGGGCCGCATCAACGGCTTCCTGATCGGCGTGGACTTGTCGACCAAGATGCTGGAACAGGCCGCGCGCCACAACGTGTACGACCGCTTCCACGCGGTCAACCTGCTCGATGCGCTGCGCGAGACGCCGGACGCGCTCTACCACGTCATCACCGCCTGCGACGTCTTCATCTACGTCGGCGACCTCGGCAGCGCCATTCCGGACGCGTTCCGCGTGCTGCGCCCGGACGGCAACCTGATCTTCACCTGCGAGCAAGCCGACGAAAGCGGCCGGGACCTGGTGCTGCGCGACTCCATGCGCTATGCGCACAAGGTCAGCGCGATCCAGGCGCTGTGCAGGAAGAGCGGGTTCGACGACGTGGCCATCGAATTCGTCGACCTGCGCATGGAGCGCGGCGCGCCGATCCGCGGCTTCCGCGTCATCGCCCACAAGCCTGCCTGAGCCGCCCATGTTGCGCTTCGACCTGCTCGCCAACGACCCCGCCAGCCACGCCCGGCGCGGCACGCTCACGCTCAACCACGGCGTGGTGCAGACGCCGATCTTCATGCCCGTGGGCACCTATGGCACGGTCAAGGGCGTGATGCCGCGCAGCCTGCAGGAGATGGGCGCGCAGATCATCCTGGGCAACACCTTCCACCTGTGGATGCGGCCCGGGCTGGACGTGATGCAGCGCTTTGGCGGCCTGCACGGCTTCGAGAAATGGGACAAACCCATCCTCACCGACTCGGGCGGCTTCCAGGTCTGGTCGCTGGGGGCCATGCGCAAGATCAGCGAGGAAGGCGTGAAGTTCGCCTCGCCGGTCAACGGCGACAAGCTGTTTCTCACGCCCGAGGTCTCGATGCAGATCCAGACCGTGCTCAACAGCGACATCGTCATGCAGTTCGACGAATGCACGCCCTACGACACGAACGGCCACGTCACCACCGAGCGCGAGGCGCGCAGCTCGATGGAGCTGAGCCTGCGCTGGGCCCGGCGCTGCAAGACCGAGTTTGCGCGGCTAGAGAACCCCAACGCCCTGTTCGGCATCGTGCAGGGCGGCATGTTCGAGAACCTGCGCGAAGAGTCGCTGGCGGCGCTGGTCGAGATGGACTTTCCGGGCTATGCGGTGGGCGGCGTGAGCGTGGGCGAGCCCAAGGACGAGATGCTGCGCATCATGGCGCACACGCCGCACCGGCTGCCGGCGCACAAGCCGCGCTACCTGATGGGCGTGGGCACGCCGGAAGACCTGGTGCAGGGCGTGGCCGACGGCGTGGACATGTTCGATTGCGTGATGCCCACGCGCAACGCGCGCAACGGCACCATCTTCACGCGCCATGGCGACCTGAAGCTGCGCAACGCGCGCCACAAGAACGATCCGCAGCCGCTGGACGCCACCTGCACCTGCCACGCCTGCGCCGGCAGCTCCGGCGTATCGTGGCAGGACGGCGGCCGCGAAGGCTTCAGCCGCGCCTACCTGCATCACCTCGACCGCTGCGGCGAGATGCTCGGCCCCATGCTGACGACGGTGCACAACCTGCACTACTACCTGAACCTGATGCGCGAGATCCGCGCGGCGCTGGACGCCGGGCGCTTCTCCGGGTTCCGGGCGCAGTTCAAGGCCGACCGGGCACGCGGCGTCTGACCGGCGGGCAGGTCCGGCAGCGGCCTCATGGCCTGGGCGGAAGAGCCTGCCAAGGCCGCGCCATACCTTGGCGCTGCCGCACATGCTGCGCAGCCCGCGGGCCTCGCAGGATACGGCGCGGGAGTGCTACTAAATATATAGCAAAAAGCCCAGGAAATACCTGGGCTTGAGGCACTTTCGACCTGCAAGTGCGCGCAAGCGGCGCACCCGCCGGCTACACCGCCATGATCGACACGGCCTTGGTGATCAGGTAGGCCTCCATGGCCTCCGGGCCGCCTTCGGAGCCGTAGCCCGAATCCTTCACGCCGCCGAAGGGCATCTCGGGCGTGGGCGCGGCGGGCTGGTTGATCCAGAGCATGCCCACCTCCATCTGCTGCGACAGCAGGTGCGCGTTCTTGATCGACTGCGTGAACGCATAGCCGGCCAGGCCGTAGGGCAGGCGGTTGGATTCGGCGATGGCCTCCTCCAGCGTGTCGAAGCCGCGGATCGCCGCCACCGGGCCGAACGGCTCGTTGTTGAACACGTCGGCGTCGAGCGATACGTCGGTCAGCACGGTGGGCGCGAAGAAGTTGCCTTCGGTGCCCACGCGCTCGCCGCCGGTGGCCACCTTGGCGCCCTTGGCGCGGGCGTCGTCCAGCACCTTGGCCATGGCGGTGATGCGGCGCGCATTGGCCAGCGGGCCCAGGGTCGTGCCCTCGGCCAGGCCGTCGCCGAGCTTGAGGCCCTCGGCATGCTTGACCAGCGCCTCGGCGAATTCCTTGCGGATGCTGTTGTGCACCAGGAAGCGCGTGGGCGAGATGCAGACCTGGCCCGCGTTGCGGAACTTGGCGCCGCCCGAGGCCTTCACCGCCAGCGCCACGTCGGCATCGGCCGCGACGATCACCGGCGCATGGCCGCCCAGCTCCATGGTGGCGCGCTTCATGTGCAGGCCGGCCAGCGAGGCCAGTTGCTTGCCCACCGGCGTGGAGCCGGTGAAGGTGACCTTGCGGATGATCGGATGCGGGATCAGGTAGCCCGAGATCTCGGCCGGATCGCCGAACACCAGGCCCACGGTGCCGGCCGGCACGCCCGCATCGACGAAGGCCTGCAGCAGCGCGGCCGGCGAGGCCGGCGTTTCTTCCGGCGCCTTGACCAGGAACGAGCAGCCGCTGGCCAGCGACGCGCCGAGCTTGCGCACGATCTGGTTGACCGGGAAGTTCCACGGCGTGAAGGCCGCCACCGGGCCCAGCGGCTCCTTGAGCACCATTTGCTGCGCCGACAGGTTGCGCGAGGGCACGATGCGGCCGTAGACGCGGCGGCCTTCGTCGGCGAACCACTCGATGATGTCGGCCGCGGCCAGCACCTCGCCGCGCGCCTCCGCGAAGGGCTTGCCCTGCTCCTGGGTCAGCAGGCGCCCGATGTCGGCGGCGCGCTCGCGCACCAGCGCGGCGGCCTTGCGCATGGTCGTGGCGCGCTCGTTGGCCGGAATGCGGCGCCAGGCCTCGAAGCCGCGCTGCGCCGAGGCCAGCGCGCGGTCCAGGTCCGCGATGCCGGCGTGGGCAACCTTGCCGATGGTCTTGCCGGTGGCGGGGTTGACGACGTCGATCGTCCTGCCGCTGGCGGCATCGCACCAGACACCGTCGATCAGGAGGCGGGTGTCGGTATAGCTGGGGGTGGTCATGTCGGGTCCTTGGAGCTTGGGAGGGGACGGAATGCGCCCTGCCTTGAATGGCCGCAGGCACACCCCGCAGCATTCCGGCCGGTCTTGAGCGCGCGGCGCAGGTCGATCCTAGCGCGCTTTGCCCCGGCCCGAGAACGGCAGGGCTACCCGGCCGGCCCGCGCGGGCCGGTCGTGGCGGCGGACGCGCCCGGCGCGGCCGGCAGCAGCCGCCCCGGGGCGCCGCAGGCGTGGCAGAACTTGGAGAAGGCGCTCTTGCGCACCTGGCAGCGGCCGCAGTGCTCGTGCAGGCAGATGCCGCAGTGCGGGCAGAAGTCGATGTCGGGCGCCTTCAGGTCCACCGTGCGCTCGCAGCCCGGGCACACGCCCTTGGCCAGGCGGCCCAGTGCGGTGTCGTAGCTCAGCTCTTCGCGGCGCACCGTATCGGGCTGCTGCTCGGCCAGCAACTGGCGCTCGCGGTAGCGCTGCAGCGCGACCACGGCCTGGCGCCCGACCAGCACCGTGACGACGATGCCGACCAGGTAGCGCACGTAGCCGCCGTAGCTCGGCAGGTAGGGCACCAGTTCGACGAAGAAGGCGAACAGCGCGAAGAAGATGAAGCCCCAGACGAAGGGCCACCAGGTGCTGCCGCGCTTCCTGGCGAACAGCCAGCCGGCCGCCACCAGCAGCGGCAGCGTGAGCAACAGCCGGTACAGGAACACGCGCAGTTCCACGCGCCGCAGTTCGGCATCGAGCCGCTTCTGCGCCGCCTCCTGCAGAGCGGCCAGCCCTTCCCGCGCGCGGGCCTCGGCCTGGCGCGCGTCGAGCGCCTTCTGCTGCTGGGCCTGCACCTGCTGCTCGGCCAGACGCTACTGCACCCGCAGGCCGTCGAGCGCGCGGGTGCGGGCCAGCAGCTCGGCGTCCTGCTCGGAGCGCTGGGTGACGCTGCGCGTGGCCAGCCAGTTGTCGAAGGTCTCGCGCGCGGCCTGCGAATCAGACTGCGCCACCTTCTGCCGCAGCCGTGCCTGCTCCAGCGCGTCCTGGGCCTGGCGCTGCGCCAGCTGCGCGGCGTCCTGTGCCGCGCGCTGCCTGGCGGTGGCGGCCGGGTCCATGAAGTCCTCCAGCGTGTGCCGCTGCTCCACCCGCGGCAGGTCGCCCACCAGCGTGCCGCCCAGCCCGATCAGGAAGCTGGCAAACACCAGTGCCACCAGCCACAGGCCCCGGTTGAACCACTTCTCGGAAAGCCGCAATGCCTTGCCCATGTGCACCTCTTTTCGTTTACTACGTTTTTGATAGCTATAAGTCCAGGATATACAAGGGCTACAGGCCTTTTTCATCCAAATGTACGGCGAACGATACCCAAGGCCCCACGGCAGCCGTGCCCCGTCTTGCAATGGCATGGCGCCCGCCGGCGGTTTTGCGGCACACTGCCCGGCTCGCAGGCCGCCCGTCGGCCCGCGACAGCCGAAAAACCCGCCCAGGAGACTCTCCCATGATCCGCAAGATGCTGGCGCTCGCAGCCCTCGCCTTCACCGTGGCCGCGCAGGCCCAGACCTACCCCAGCAAGCCGATCCGGCTGATCGTGCCGTTCCCGCCCGGCGGCGGCACCGACATCCTGTCGCGCCTGGTCGCCAACAAGCTCACCGAGGTCAGCAAGTGGACGGTGATCCCGGACAACCGCGGCGGCGCGGGCGGCACCATCGGCATCGCCGAGGCCGCCAAGGCCGCGCCCACCGGCTACGACATGGTGATGGGCCAGAAGGACAACATGGTCGTCGCGCCCTGGCTCTACAAGAACCTGAGCTACGACCCGACCAGGAGCCTGGTGGCCGTGGCCCACGTGGCGTATACGCCGGTGATCATCGTCACGGCCGCCGATTCGCGCTTCAAGACGCTGGCCGACGTGGTGAACGCCGCGCGCGCCGCGCCCGACACCATCACCTACGGCTCGCCCGGCAACGGCACGACCATCCACCTGGCGGGCGAGATCTTCAAGAACACCGCAGGCATCAGGATCCGCCACGTGCCCTACAAGGGCTCCAACCCGGCCATGATGGACGTGCTGGCGGGCAACGTGGACCTGATGGTGTCCTCGGTGCCTTCGGCCATGGGCCAGATCAAGGCCGGCAAGCTGCGCCCGCTGGCGGTCACCTCGGCGCGCCGCAGCACGGCATTGCCCGACGTGCCCACGGTGGCCGAATCCGGCTTCAAGGATTTCGACGTGAGCACCTGGTATGGCCTGTTCATGCCGGCCGGCACGCCCAGGGAGATCGTGAACACCATGAACGCGGAGGTGAACCGCCTGCTGGCCATGCCGGAGGTGCAGTCCGCGATCCACGGCCAGGGCGCGGAGCCGCAGGCGATGACGCCCGAGCAGTTCTCGCAGCTGCTGGGCAACGACTACCAGAAGTGGCGCAGCATCGTGCAGGAATCGGGCGCGACGATCGAGTGATCAGGCCGCGGCCCGGCGCAGCAGCCGCGCCACGTCGGCCTGCAGCGCGGCGGGCTGAACCCGGTCGGGCGGCACGGGCATGCCCACCTCCAGCGCCACGCGGTTGAAAATGCCGCGGCGAAACGGCTTGACCATGGCGGCGCGCCGTCCGCCGCGCAGCTCGATGCGGCTGAAGAACGAGCCCCACAGGTTGCCGAGCGCCATCGGCACCACCGGCACCTGCAGGCCGTCGGCCCGGGCCTGCTCCAGGAGCTTCATGATGCCGCCCTTGAAGGGCTGCAGTTCGCCGTCCTCGGTGATGCCGCCTTCCGGGAAGATCGCCACCAGCTCGCCATCGCGCAGGGCCTGCGCGACGCGCTCGAAGGCGGCGGCGTAGACGGCCGCGTCCTCCTTGCGCGCCGCGATCGGGATCGCCTTGACCAGCCGGAACAACCACCCCAGCACCGGCGTGGCGAAGATGCGGTGGTCCATCACGAACTGGATCGGGCGCGGGCTGGCCGCCATCAGCAGCACCGGGTCGACGAAGCTCACGTGGTTGCACACCAGCACGGCCGGGCCGTGCGCCGGGATCTGCTCCTCGCCACGGATCTGGAAGCGGTACACGAAATGCGTCGCCACCCAGGCGATGAAGCGCAGCAGGTACTCGGGCACCAGCAGGAAGACGTAGGCCGCGACCACGGCGTTGGCCAGGCCGGTGAACAGGAAGATCTGCGGCACGCTGAAGCCCGCCGCCAGCAGGCCGCCGGCGATGATCGCACTGGCGATCATGAACAGCGCATTGAGGATGTTGTTGGCGGCGATGATGCGCGCGCGGTGCGTGGGCTGGCTGCGCAACTGGATCAGCGCGTACATCGGCACGCTGTAGAGCCCCGCGAACAGGCTCAGCAGCGCCAGGTCGGCCATCACGCGCCAGTGGGCGGGGCGGGCGATGAAATCCGCCACGCCCATCTCCGCCGCAGGCGGCAGGGCGCGCGAGGCGAAGTACAGGTCCACGGCGAACACGCTCATGCCGATGGCGCCCACCGGCACCAGGCCGATCTCCACGTGGCGGCGGCTCAGCACCTCGCACAGCAGCGAGCCCACGCCGATGCCGATCGAGAACAGCACCAGCAGCAGCGAGGCCACGTGCGCGTCGCCGTGCAGCACCTCCTTGGCAAAGCTCGGGAACTGGCTCAGGAACACCGCGCCGAAGAACCACATCCAGCTGATGCCCAGCAGCGAGCGGAACACCACCGGGCTGCGCCGCGCGATCCGCAGGTTGCGCCAGGTCTCGCTCAGCGGATTCCAGTTGATGACGAGCTGCGGGTCCGTGGCCGGCACCGGGGGGATGGCCTGTGCCACCGCGCGCCCGGCCAGCGCCAGCGCCACGCAGGCGCCCGCCACCCAGGCCGGCCCGACCTGCGGCACGGCCACCAGCAGGCCGCCCGCCACGTTGCCGAGCAGGATGGCGACGAAGGTGCCCATCTCGACCACGCCGTTGCCGCCGGTCAGCTCGCGCGCATGCAGCACCTGCGGCAGGTAGGCGAACTTCACCGGCCCGAACAGCGTGGAATGCAGGCCCATCAGGAAGGTGCAGGCCAGCAGCACCGGCACCTGGCCCAGCAGGAAACCCGCAGCCGCCAGCAGCATGATGCCGATCTCCAGGTCCTTGACGAACCGGATCATGCGGGTCTTGTCGTACTTGTCGCTCAGTTGCCCCGAGGTGGCGGAGAACAGCAGGAAGGGCAGGATGAACAGCGCCCCGATCACCAGCCCGGCCATGGAGGGCGGCAGCCACGACACGCTGAGCTGGTAGGTGACCAGCACCGTGAAGGCGAACTTGAACAGGTTGTCGTTGGCCGCGCCCGCGAACTGGGTCCAGAAGAAGGGCGCGAAGCGGCGCTGGCGCAGCAGTGCGAACTGGTTCGGATGCACCGGCGTGTCGGCCGGCACGGAAAGCGAATCGGGCATGCACGGGCTCCTGACGATCAAAACATTGTGCAGGAAGGCCTTCCGGGTACGGGCTTTGTTACGGAATCCGCAACGATGCATGGCCCGCAACGCTGTTTATCCGACGCGCGGCGACTCCTACAGTGCATCCATCGCCGCATCGCTTTCGAGCCCTCGGCGAAAACGGACCGCCTCACCCGATACGGCCCGCCCGTTGAACCTTTCTTGAAAGACACTGCCATGAACACCCGTACCCTCCTCGCCGCTTCCCTGATCGCCCTGGCTGCCGGCCAGACCGCCTTCGCCCAGGAGGCCGTGGCCGCCGCGCCGGTGACCCGCGCCAGCGTCGTCGCGGAACTCCAGCGCGCCCGAGCCGCAGGCGAACTCGAAGCCGGCGAAGCCTACGGCATGCCTGCGATCCAGGCGCCCGCTTCGGGCCTGACCCGTGCCCAGGTGGTGGCCGAACTGCAGCGTGCACGCGCGGCCGGCGAACTGCCATTCGACGACGTCTATCCCGTGCAGCCGCCGCAGAGCGCGCCCTCGACGCTGACCCGCGCCGAGGTCAAGGCCCAGGCGCTGGCCGCGATGCGCAACGGCACGCGGTGGCCGGACGAACGCGGCTGATCCGCGCCGGCTTGGCAGCGCCGCCGCCGGCACCGTAGAATCGCGGGCAGCAGGAGAGCGAATGGCGGCCACGCCATTCCACCGAAGGCGCAAACTCCCATGAACGCTCAGGTGGGCCGTCCCGACAACGGTCTGGTACTGCAACATCAGTCACATGCCGTCTGGAGAGACGTCGCGGCGCGCCCCATGTCCCATGGGGGCCGCCCGCCACGCACCGAAGGAGCAAGCCCCGCAACCGTTGCGGGGTGAATCTCTCAGGTACCGAGGACAGGGGGAGCGGCAACGGGATGCGTGCGTCCGGTTGCTTCAATTCCTCCCGCAACCGTGCGCGCACAGCCCTTGCAGAAACCCTGAAAGGATTTCGCCATGCGCGCCATCGTCCTCGGCTCCGGCCTTCTCGGCATCACCTCCGCCCACTACCTGCAGCAGCTCGGCCACGAAGTCACGGTCATCGACCGCCAGCCCACGCCGGCGGCCGAAACCAGCTTCGCCAACGGCGGCCAGATCTCGGTCAGCCACGCCGAGCCCTGGGCCAACCCTTCCGCGCCGCTGAAGGTGCTGCAATGGCTGGCGCGGGAAGACGCGCCGCTGCTGTTCCGCATCCGCGCCGACCTGCGCCAGTGGCTCTGGGGTCTGCAGTTCCTGCGCGAATGCACGCCGGCGCGCACGCGCCACAACATCGAGCAGATCGTCAGCCTGGGCACCTACAGCCGCGAGACCCTGCAGCAGCTGCGCGCCGAACTCGGCCTGGAATATGCCCAGCGCACGCAAGGCATCCTGCATTTCTATACCAGCCAGAAGGAATTCGACGGCGCCGAAGCGCCGGCGCGCCAGATGCGCGAGCTGGGCTGCGACCGCCGCGTGATCTCGGCCGACGAGGCGGTGAGCATGGAGCCCGCGCTGGCCCACATCCGCCCGCAGCTGGCCGGCGCCACCTTCACCGCCGAGGATGAATCCGGCGACGCCAACCAGTTCGCCCGCGCGCTCGCCCGGCGCGCCGCCGAGGCCGGCGTGCAGTTCCGCATGGGCCACACCATCACCGCGCTGCGCGAGGCCGGCGGCCGCATCGACCACGTCGAGGTGACCGATGCCGAAGGCCGCTTCCAACGCATCCAAGGCGATGCCTTCGTGCTGGCCATGGGCTCGTTCAGCCCGCTGCTGGCCGCGCCGCTGGGCATCCGCCTGCCGATCTACCCGGCCAAGGGCTACTCGGTCACCATGCCGGTGCTCGACGCCGCGCGCGCGCACCAGGTCTCGCTCACGGATGACGAATTCAAGCTGGTGTTCTCGCGCCTGACCACGCCCGAGGGCGACCGCCTGCGCATCGCCGGCACGGCCGAACTCAACGGCTACGACCGCAACCTCAACCGGGTGCGCTGCGAGGCCATCGTGCGCCGCGTGGAGCAGTTGTTCCCCGGCGCCGGCGACACGTCGCAGGCCCAGTTCTGGGCCGGCCTGCGGCCCGCCACGCCGAGCAACGTGCCGCTGATCGGCCGCACGAAACTGGGCAACCTGTTCCTCAACACCGGGCACGGCACGCTGGGCTGGACGCACGCCTGCGGCTCGGGCAAGTCGATCGCGCGCATCGTGAGCGGGCTGTCGCCGGAAGTGGACTTCGCCTTCACCGGCATGCAGAGCGCACTGCCGCGCATCGCCGCCGCAGCGGCCTGAAGGCGAACACCTACCCGCGCGCGAACACCGTCAGCACCCCCGTGTATCCATACACGTGGTGCCGCGCGATCTCGCCGCCGGCGAAGAAGCCGACCAGCGGCACGTCCCCCAGCGCATGCCGCACGATCTGCAACTCCGCGTTCGGGCCGCCGAAGTGCGGGCCGCCGCGGCCGGCGCAGCTGACGTAGAGGGCGCCGGCAATGCGCCGCGCCAGGTGCGGGGCGGACTCGGCTTGCGGCGCCGCGAGCGCTGCGGCGGTGGCCAGCGGCATCTCCTCGGGCTCCAGCTCCTCGCGGATCTCGGCACAGATGCGCACCAGGTCGGCGCGCGCCGCCTGGGCATTGCGCTGGCAGAACGCCATGCGCATGCCGGGCGCCACGCGTTCGGCCACCGCCACGCCGTGGCGCGCCGGGTCGAGTCCGATGATGTGGCGCACCCGCGTATCGACGCCGAAGTGGCCGGTGCGGCCGACCAGATCGCTGGCCGCGCCGTCTTCGGCCGACTGCAGGCCGACCAGGGTGTTGCGCACGGCGGCCAGCGCCTGCTGCGAGCGCTCGAGCGACACGCCCAGCTCGCGCAGCAGCACGTCGAGCGCCGGCTCGCCGTCGAGCCCGGTGATGACGTTGTCCTGCGCGCCGGTGATCCGGTGGACGGCGCCGACCGGGCGGCAGCCCTGGGTCACGCGCGATACCAGCGCAATGCCCTCACCGAATGCCACGCCGCTCAGGCCGCCATGGAACACGCCGCTGGCGCCCCCATGGCCGCGGATGTTGCCGTTGCCGCCGACGGCGAACTGCACGCTGCCCTGGCGGCTGGCGGCCAGGCCGCCGAACAGGTAGCCGGTGGCGGTGCGCTCGGCCAGCTCGGCGATCAGCTCGGGCAGGTCGGGCAGTTGCGGATCGGCATGCAGCAGCGCGGTGTGCGCCTGGAAGCTGCCGGTGGCGAGCGTGCCCAGCGGCGCCACGCCCGAGAACACGCGGTAGTGCTCGGGCGGCAGGTCGCACAGCATCACGCACAGCGCCGGCTCGTCGAAGTACTCGGCGTTGTTGGCCGACACGCCGATGCCCACCGTGCCGGCCCAGTCGATCACCTCGGGCAGCTCGGCGCCCAGGGTCTCCAGGATGGCCTCGGCCTCGGCCACGTAGTGGTCGGTGATGTAGACGATGCCCAGCGGGGGCGCCGCCGCGTGGTCGGGCAGCGCCATCCGCGCGCGCAGTTGCGCCAGCACCAGCCCGACGGCCATGCGCCATTGGGGATGCGTGGCGTGGGCGTAGGGAAAGAGTTTCATCGGCTGCGGGCGCGGCGCGCCGGCGGGGCCGGCTGGGCCGCGGCCTTGGCGGCTGTCTCTTATACACATCTAAAAAAGGGGGTTTGGGGGGGGGGGGGGGGGGGGGGGGGGGGGGGGGGGGGGGGGGGGGGGGGGGGGGGGGGGGGGGGGGGGGGGGGGGGGGGGGGGGGGGGGGGGGGGGGGGGGGGGGGGGGGGGGGGGGGGGG